>CAZJUC010000065.1:0-15100 GCA_964549065.1 uncultured Ilumatobacteraceae bacterium | reverse complement strand
CAGACCATCTGCATCGCGGTGACCGTGATCTCGCTGCGGTCACGCCCGAGGCGTTCGCAGTGGGCGGCCAACGCATCGAGCTTGCGGGGGATCTCGTGCGCCGGCGTCCCGACCAGGTTCGACTCGTCGGCGTACTGGGCGACCATGCGGAGTGTCTTCTTCTCTCCGGATCCGCCGATCATCACCGGGATCTTCGACACCGGGGCCGGGACGTTGAACGCGTCGGTGACCTGATAGTGCTTGCCGTCGAGGGTGATGCGTTCGCCATCGAGGAGCGGGATGATGATCTGCAGTGCCTCTTCGAGCTTCTCGAAGCGGTCGGTGAAGGTGCCGAACTCGAAGCCGAGCGACTGGTGCTCGAGTTCGAACCAGCCGGCGCCGATGCCCAGCGTCGCCCGCCCACCAGAGACGTGATCGAGCGCAGTGATCGTCTTCGCCAGGAGCGCAGGGTTCCGGTAGGTGTTGCCGGTCACGAGCGCGGAGAGCCGGACCGTCTCCGTGTGTTGCGCCAGTGCGGACAGCATCGTGTAGCACTCGAACATCGGCTCGTCAGGGGCGCCGATCCCTGGCAGTTGGTAGAAGTGGTCCATCACGAAGACACGATCGAAGCCGGCGGCCTCGGCTGCCCGGGCCTGCGCAACGACGTTCTCGAAGATCTCGGCGCCAGAGATGTCGGGGTAGGTGAAGTTCGGGATCTGATAGCCGAGTCGAGTCATGTCGTTGCTCCTGCGTGTGCGTGGCGGACGGGTCTGACAATTTCGTTCGGAACCGTCAGGGCCGGTAGGCTGACATATTCAGCAGAATGTGTCAAGCTAGTCGGATGACGGCACGCGAATCGCCCGATGCCCAAACCGGCCAACGCGGCGACCTCCAACGACGGGCCATCCACGCCGCAGCGATCGCCCAGTTCTCCGAACGCGGCTTCTCGGCAACGTCGATGGCCAACATCGCCGACACAGCCGGCATGTCGCGCCCCGCCCTCTACCAGTACTTCCGAAACAAGGGCGACATCTTCGCGTCGGCCTTCGTGGCGCTCTTCGACGATCACGTCGACCGCGCTCTGCAGGCACTGGACGATGACGGCACGACCGCTCAACGTCTGGACGGCTTCCTCCAACGTTTCGAGGGTGACCTGTGGGAGCAGATGGCGGCCTCCGAGCACTCCGAGGAGATCATGAGCGCCAAGACCGCCGACACCGCCGAGGAGATCCAACACGTGGTCGCACGACTGCGCAGCGGACTCGCAGCGTTCCTCTCCAAGGCATACCCCGGCCGCAGCCAGGCAGCGAGTGCTCGACGAGCAGAATGGGCGGAGGTGCTCGAGCTCTCACCCAAGGGATTCAAGTTCGACTCGCCCGCCGTGGCGGACTACCGGCGACGCCTCACCGCGCTCGCTCGCGGTGTCGCCGCCGACATCGACGCATGAGCACCCACCGACACGCTGTGAAGCCCAAGCGTGACGATGCACTTTCCCGGATGGGCGGTGACCGATCACGCCGGAGATCGCTCGGCCGAGCGCACGACCGAACGGCCGCAGCGGCGAGTCCTCGAACATTCACCGCTGCGGCCGTCGCCAGGCTCAGCGCTCGAATCGGTAGACGCTGTTCACGCCGTCGTCGCTGACGTAGATCGCGTCGTCGGGTCCGACCGCAACGCCGGCCATTGCCCCGAAGGGAAGGAATCCCTGGGGTCCGACTGCGGAGAAGTCGAGCCCGGTGATGACCGCCGACGTCTCGCCGCTCGCCACATCGATCGCGGTGACCTGCCGGGCCCCGGTCTCGACCACGAGGAGCCGGCCGCCGTCGAGCGCGAGACCTTCCGGTTGGGCCAATCCCGACGCCAGGACGCGAGCACCGACCTCGTCGACTGCCCAGATGTTTCCCGTCCCCCAGTCGCCGACATAGAGCGTGGTGCCATCCGACGCCAGCCCGAGCGGGAGACCGAGATCTGCGAGCACCACGGTCGCAGGATCGTTGACGTCGACGACGTTGGCCCCACCGGCCTGCGCGGCGACGAGCAGTTCGCCGTGGCGGATCGCATTGAGGGGAAGCACGGTGTCGCGAACGTCCTGCAGGAGGTCACCGGTCTCGGGGTCGAGCACCTGTACCGATCCCGAGAACGCGTTCGACACGATCAGGTTGTCGCCGTCGGCCGACACGCTGCCCGCACCGGCGAACGCCTCACCCGGGGGTGAGAACCGATCGACGAACGACGTCGACCAGGTCGACAGGTCGGTGGGATCGAAACCGCGCATCGCAAAGAAGTCGGCCACCCAGACGGTGCCGTCAGGCGAGACGGCCACACCGCCCGGCAACCCGAAACCGGCTTCGCCCAACTCGGTGGTGCCGTCGTCGTCGATGCGGATGATCTGGTTGTCATTGCCGGCAATCACGAAGAGTCGGTCATCGGCATCGAAGGCGATGTTGTCGATCGTGCCGTCGATGTCGAGCAGCATCTCGTGGTCACCACCGACGAGATCCAACTTGAACACCTGACCGCTGGAGAGATCGACGGCGTGCGCCTCGCCCGCGGAGTTGAACTTCACCGACGAGGGCACGCCGAGGCCGGTGGCCACGACCTCAGGTACCGGCACGGCAGCGTCGACGTCGATGCGAACGACCTCCCCGGTGAAGAACGACGGTGCATACAACAGCCCATCGGGACCGAAGTCGAACGCGTTGAGCCCGGCGATCTCGCCGACCGGGACCGGATCAGCCTCGAGCATCGGATCAAGCTCGTAGAGGCCGTCACCGAGGAAGATCCGCCCCACGAAGAGCCGACCATCATCAGAGATCGTGATCGGGTTCGCACCCGCGCCGACCGACTGGGTCGTCGCTTCACCACCCGGTGCGATCATGCCCACATTGCCGAGCAGCAGATCGGTCCAGTAGATCGTGCCGTCATCGGCGACGAACACGTCATCGGGTCCATTGACACCCTGGTCGGGGCCGAGCCGCTCGATGATCTCACCGGTCTCGGGATCATGGACCGTGATCTCGCTCCCGCCGACACTCGCAACGTAGACATTGCCGTCGACCGGCGACACACTCACCCCATTCAGCGAGTTCGTCTCGGCAGGACGACCAACCAATGCCGCAAGCGAGACATCGAACGGCTCCTCGGGCGGCGGCGGCTCGGTGGTCGCCGGAGCCGCAGTCGTCGCTGGAGCTGCGGTCGTGGCCGGTGCGTCGGTTGCCTCGGGTGCGTCCGTGATCGGCGACTCCTCGGCATCGGCGGTCGCACCCGATCCGTCGTCGTCGCTCGCGCATGCAGCCGCCATGAGGGCGAACGCAGCCGCTGACGCAACGAGGCGCCGCCGATGAACGTCGCGTGGTCGGCGCGCGCCCCCGCGGGACTTGCTGCTGCCAATTCTCGAGGTCTCGTCGCTGTTCACGTGTACGCGCCTTTCGGTTGGGCGGCCCGGTCGGTCCGGATTCCGCTGATCGCCGCCACCGAGGACAGGAGACGACAACACCCACACTGAAGGCCCGCACTTACAGTCCGCTTACAGCCCCGAGCGCCCGAGCCGAGAGACCGATCGAGCGCGAGAGGTCCGCGTGGATTCCGGGGGAAGGTCTCGAACCAGCACGTGGGAGCCGGCTGCTGAATGATGTCCAAGTCGCCCAGGAGCGGACCGACGGGAGGACACGACGACCTTCGCCCCTGGTCGCGACGACGTCGCCGCCCCAGACTGGCACTTGGACGACGAAGGAGATGTGCACCATGGCACCGACCACACTGAACCGTGTCGTCCTGCTCATGACCTCCCTGGTGCTCGCCGTCGGGATGATCGACGGCATCGTCAGCCGTGAGTGGGACTTCCTGGCGGTGTTCACGATGGCGTTGGCGCTGCAACTGCTCCTGCTCGCGCGACTCGGTGGTCGGCGACCCG
This sequence comes from uncultured Ilumatobacteraceae bacterium, assembly GCA_964549065.1. Taxonomy (GTDB): domain Bacteria; phylum Actinomycetota; class Acidimicrobiia; order Acidimicrobiales; family Ilumatobacteraceae; genus Sva-07. The sequence goes on along the minus strand of CAZJUC010000065.1, from coordinate 11,208 downwards.
CGGTGCCGATTCGACGGGACCTCGTGGGTTGGATGCGCAACCAGGCTGCACTCGGGGGCGAACCGGTGGAATCCGTGGCGGATCGGGCGATCAGTGCGTATCGAGCCGGGTTCAGCTGTGTCGACGAGCCGATCGATGCCGGGACTCCGACGAGCGCGGTGGAATTCCCCGCCCCGGTCGACGAGCAGGACGACCACCCGTGAGCCGGGGCCGGACGGCGCCGTGGGCCGTCGTGCTCGATGGCACAGGCCACGACCCGGCGTCGCTTGGCGGGAAGGGTGCGGCGCTCGACCGCCTGATCGGATGGGGCATCCGCGTTCCCGACGCCGGCGTGGTCACCGCCGAGGCGTACAAAGCCGTGGCAGCACAGCCAGGGCCGGCCCGTCTGATTGCGGGATCGGTCGCCGGCGAGCAGTTCGGCGTCGAAGCGATCGACCGGGCATTCTCCGAAGCGCAACTTCCCGCTGCCCGCCGCTCCGACATCGTCGCGTTGGGACGCCGGATCGGCGCAGGACATCGCCTGGCCGTCCGGTCGTCGGCAACGGTCGAGGACCTTGCACACTCGTCGTTCGCGGGGCTGTACCGATCGGTGCTGGACGTCGACCCGGACGATCCCGAGACCCTGGTCGACGCCATCCTGAGCGTGTTCGCCTCGCTGTGGCACCCGCAGGCGAGGGCGTACCGCGCCGAGTTCGGGATCGACGACAGCGACGCGGCGATGGCGGTCGTCGTGATGCGAATGGTGTCGGCAGAGCGCGCCGGTGTCACCTTCACCGTCGATCCCGGTGACGAGGCCGGACGGGCGCGGGTCGCGGCGGTCGACGGGCTCGCCGAGACCTTGGTCTCCGGTGAGCGCACACCCGACGATTGGCTGCTCGATCCGTTCACGGAGCATCCCGACGCCCCGCCCGAGATCCGAGCGGCACTCCGAGAGGCTTCGCGCATCGAGGTACTCGCCGGTTCCCCCCAGGACGTCGAGTGGGCATGGGCCGACGGAACTCTCTGGATCGTGCAGGCCCGCCCGATCACCACGGTGGGAGACGTCGGCGACGGATTCGACTCGCCGATCACCGAGGCCGAGCTGACCACGGCGGGTATCGAAGAGATGCTGCCGGGCGTGCTTCCACCACTGCTCTGGGAGGTGAACTCGCACCTCGTCGACCATGCGTTCATGACACTCCTCGATGCGCTCGGCCTCGCGGTCGACGAGTCCGGCGCCGACGGACTCGTGCGTCGTGTCCGAGGAAGGGCGACGCTCGACTTCTCCGCACTCCACCGGATGGCGTCGCAATTGCCGGGCGACGCCGCCGAGGATCTCGAGAACCAGTACTTCGGATCCCGAGCGGCAGGGCGGCCCGTCGCCCACGTGACACCCTCGCGGACCAGGCTCTCGACGATCCGCCACGACCTGCGAGTGCTCGTCCAGCAGCACCGAGCCACCGAGGACGCCGACATCGTCGGCGTTGCGGTGGCCGAGATCCGACGGCGACGCCCCGATCTCACCGGGCTCGATGACGATGCCCTGACCCGCTATCGGTTTCGCCTCGTCGACCTCGGTGTACGAGCGATGACGGCGGAACTCGCGTCGGCAGCGGTCGCAGCTGCCGCATTCCGCCGACTCGAACTCACACTCGTGTCCCACTTCGACGACGCAGAAGCAGCCCGTCTCGCCGGCACGGTCACCTCTCGGGCCGCGATCGCTGCCGTGCCATCGGTCGATGCTTCGGCGGCCGTGTTCGCAGGACCGACCTGGGAGGAGACGGGTCGGCATGCACCCGCTCCGCACACTCCGACCGGCGACGCCGTCGATCCCGTCGACGGCCTGCGCGAGCAGCTCGGTGCCGTACCCGAGTTCGACGCCGATTCGCCGCTCGGATGGTTCCGGAGACGGCGCATCGAGCGGATGGCCCTCGAGGCCGTCGAGCATCTCCAGCGCCGAGAGCGGACGAAGACCGCGGTCCTCGAACTGGGCGGCGAGGTCCGCCGCGCGCACCTGGAACTCGGCGCACGACTCGTGGCTCGCGGTGTGTTGGAGAGTCGCACCGACGTCGATCTGCTCACCGGCAAGGAGCTCGCTACGGGTCTCCGAGGCGCCGGACCACCGATCGGGCTGATCGCCAGACGGCGCCGAGCGAGACGCCGGTACGAGGACGAGGGGTCACTGCCCGTCCGGTTCGAGGGACGTCCGCACCGACAGGTCCCGAGCCTTCCACCGGGGAAACGGCTCGAGGGGTGGGCCTCGAGTGCCGGACGCTGCACGGACCGGGCGGTCTTCATGAAGACACCGGGCGACCCACTCCCGAAGGGTGCAATCCTCCTCGCCGAGGCGACCGATGCGTCGTGGTCGCCCGTCTTCGTGGACGCAGGGGCCATCGTGCTCGAACGTGGCGGACCGTTGTCGCACGCCGCGATCCTCGCGCGGGAACTCGGTGTCCCGGCCGTCCTGAACGTGGGAATCGGTGTGCGGGCGCTCGACGGTCGTCTGCTCACCGTCGACGGCGAGAGCGGCCTCGTGGTGATCCACGACGAACAACTCCCATCGTCTCCCGATGCTCCGGCACCACGCCGGGAGGACCGATGAGTCGCCGTCCGACGCTGCGCGAGCTGGGGCTCGACCGCTTGAACATCTTCGTGCCGGCGTTGATGTCGGTCGGGCTCCTCTTCTGGTTCGCGGAGGTGCTCCGCGACGCACTGCGCTGGCGCAGCGACCGTTCTCGACGTCACCGCAGCGTGTTGTTCGGACGTGCCACAGCGGAGAACACGATCGGCGCCAGCGGCGACGAGCGCACCGAGACGGTGGGGCTCCACCCACGGCCGGCGTACGCCATCTGGGCGGCGGGCTTCATCGTCGTTGCCTCGTACATCGCGATCGGATCGTTCCTGAACTACACCCGCGTCGGCGGGTATGTCTCGGACATCGCATGGCTGCTGGCCGTCGCTCTCGTCGTCGCCGCGGCGTTGGGATTCGCGGCCGGCATCAGCACCGCCCTGTGGCTGCGATGGTCGAATCTGCCGACATGGCTGCGCGCTGCCGCGAGCCGCACGCGTCTGGCGAATGCCGAGTTCGAGAACGAGAACGACCGTGGCCCCGGCTGGCTGCTCACGACCGCGCTGGTGGTGGTGGCGGTCGGGGCGGCCATGTTCTCGCTGATGGTCGGCTCGTCCCCACACGTCGTGGAGCGGGTCGACGAGTCGGTCTCGTCGTGGGTCCGATCCCAGGAGTCGTTCGACTCGCTCGGGTTCCTCGACCCGTGGGGATCGATCGGCGTCTCGTTGATCCTCGCCGTCGTGATCGGACTGGCGGCGCTCCGATGCCGCCCGGCCGCCGCGATCTTCGCCGGTTCGATCCTCGCAGCGATCGTCCTGCACGTCACGCTCCGCTCGATCGTCGAACGGCCACGACCAGACCCCACCGACGTCACCACCTCCTCGTTCCCGAGCGGCCACGTCCTGCAGGCCGCCGCGCTCGTGGGCCTGCTCCCGCTCGCCCTCGTGGCGATCACGGGCCGGCGACGGCTCGGGCTTCCGTTGGGGGCGCTCCTCGGCGTCGTCGCCGTCGCCGGTGCGACCCACCGCGTGTACGTGGGCGCGCACTGGCCCTCCGACGTCGTTGGCAGTGTTCTGATCGGGTTGGCGATCGCGCTCGGGAGCTGGTGGGGGATCGAGCACCGCAGCTGGCATGCGAGGTGCCGCGGCTGTGTCTGGGCACCAACCGGCCACGAGCGACGGCGCCGCGGAACCGTCCGCGTCGCACATCCCCGGCTCGTGACGATCCGACGGCTCGCACATCTGTCGGCGGCCGTCGCCGCGCTCGGGCTGGCCGCGCTGACGTTGACGGTCGGCGTCCCGGAGAGTCCCGAGGGCACGGTGTTCGGACCGGAGATCACGACCCCGGCACAGCTCGTGCTCGCCGGCCTCGTCTCGATCGGAGCGCTGGTGTCCTGGCGCTGGGATGCTGTCGGCGCGGTGTTGATCGCCCTCGCTGCGGCCGGACTCGGGATGTTCGCCGCCGTCGAATACGCCCCGGCGATCGCGGTCGGGCTGACCTCGGTCCTGTTCCTGCCGGCACTCCTGCTCTGGATCGGCTGGCAGCACGAGCGGACCTGGGGAGAGGTGGTCGGCCTCGCGCTCTTCACCACCGCCCTGCTCGGCGCGACCGCCATCGGCGCCGACCGGGTCTACGACCTCTACTACGGCCCGACGCATCCGGACAGCACCGCTGTCGATCTGCCCGTCGAGACGGTGGAGTGGATGTGGACCGGCGGGCTGCAGAGCGACGCCATCACGATCGTGGCCAAGCTGGCCGACTCCGACTCCGACACCGACACGTCGGCCGAGGTGCTGCTGACTCCGGAAACGGGACCGACCGTACGAGTCGACTCGCTGGTGCCCGACGAACGCGGGATCGTGCGGGCGAGCGTCGGCGGGCTGCGGCCGTCGACGACCTACCAGTTCGCTGTCGTCGTGGACGGCGAACCCGACGCCACGCGTGGAGCCGGCTCCTTCCGCACCCCCGGCATCGGTGCCGAGTCGTTCCGTGTGGCGCTCTCGGCGTGCGCCCGAGTGGGCTCGAACGCCCGCGTGTTCGATGCCATCGCCGCTGCCGATCCGCTCGTCTACCTCCAGATGGGCGACCTCCACTACGCCGACATCAGCCGGAATGCACCGGACGCATTTCGAGCGGCATACGACACGCTGCTGACCGAGCCCGGGCAGGCAGCGCTGTACCGCCAGGTGCCGATCGCCTATGTCTGGGACGATCACGACTACGGCCCCAACGACTCCGACAGCACGTCACCGTCGCGACCGGCTGCCCGCCAGGTGTACCGCGAGGTCGTTCCCCATGCCGGGGTCCAGCCCGGCGACGCCCCGATCAACCAGGCGTTCACGATCGGTCGGGTGCGCTTCGTGATGACCGACAACCGCTCGGAACGCACGTCCGGCTCGATGCTCGGTGCGTCCCAACTCGCATGGCTGCTCGAGGAGCTGACGGTCGCCAGCCGCACTCACGCCCTCGTCGTCTGGGTGAACCCGGTGCCATGGATCGCCGAGCCTCGTGAAGGTGGCGACAACTGGAACGGCTACCCGGACGAACGTCGGTTGATTGCCAACACCATCGCCGAGGCACGGATCGACAACCTGATCATGGTCAGCGGGGACGCGCACATGGTGGCGCTCGACGACGGCTCGAACAGCGACTACGCGAGCGTGGGCGATGCCGGGTTCCCCGTCTTCCATGCAGCGCCACTCGACCGTCCGGGCAGCATCAAGGGCGGCCCGTACAGCGAGGGCGCGTTCGACGGCGCCGGACAGTTCGGTCTGCTCGACATCGCCGACGAGGGCGACACGATCTCGGTCACCACGACCGGCACGAACTGGGAGGGCGAGATCCTCGTCGAGCGGACGTTCACGTTCGAGGTGCCCTGATTCCCTGTCCGGCGAGTCGTCGACCGGAGCGCCGCCGCACCAGCCACCGAAACCGCGCCACGATCAGCGGCGCTGAGGTAGGGGGATCCGATCGAAGTCGGCTGCCACCACGATGTCGCCGTCGTACTCGAGCGCAGCTTCGTCGGCAAAGAACTGCTCGTTGCCGTAGCGGGCCGAGAAGTGGGTCAGCACGAGAAGTCGGACCTCGGCTTCTGCGGCGAGTCGGCCCGCCTGGCGGGCGGTCAGATGGCCGTGCTGCTCGGCGAGGTGCGCCTCGGTCGACAGGAACGTCGACTCGCAGAGCAGCATGTCGACGCCGGAGGCCAGCTCCACTGCTTCGTCGCACCACCCGGTGTCGAGAACGTAGGCGAACGACTGACCCCGCCGGGGTTCGGTCACCTCCTCCAATGTGACGGTGCGACCCTCGACGACGATCGCACCCTCGTCTCGGAGACGGCCGACCGACGGACCATCGATCCCGAGTCGATCGAGACGGTCGACCACGAAATGCAGCCCGTCGGGTTCCTCGAGCCGGTAGCCGATCGTCTCCACCTTGTGGCGCAGCGGTGCGGCACGAATGGTGAATTCAGGATCGACGTGGATGACGCCGGGCTCGTGCACCGGGCACGCGACGACCTCGGCGTCCTCCTGGCCGGCCGTCGCCAGGCAGAGTCGCTGGAAGTACTCCTCACCGCCTGCTGGATAATGGATCGGCACGGGGAGGTGACCCTCGTCGAGGGCGAGCCGCATGATCATGCCGGGCAGCCCGAGACAGTGGTCGCCGTGGAAGTGGCTGATGCAGATACGAGTCGTCGCCGCCGCCGTTGCGTCGACGAAGAAGAACTGGCGCTGCGTGCCCTCGCCAGGGTCGAACAGGATTCCCTCTCCGTCCCAGCGCAAGAGGTAGCCGTTGTGGTTGCGTTGCCGAGTCGGTGACTGACTCGAAGTACCGAGGACGACCAACTCCCGTGACGACACACCCTCGTGTCTACACCGACGCGTGGGTTTCCAGCGAGGGCGGAACTCCGCATCCAGCTGCATCCGCCCCCGTTGACGGGGCGGGAGGTACGGGCGCGATCCGGTCGTCGCACGCCTCGACCGGGTGGTAGGTATGGGACATGGCCGGGATCGTGGTCCTGCTGGCAGTCGTCACGATCTCCATCGTCGCGACGAGAGTGGCGACGGTGGCGCTGACGATGACCGGGCTGTCACGCGACCTGGCCCGCTTCCAGGCGCGCTCGGCGTTCTCCGGCGTCGGATTCACGACTTCGGAGGCCGAGCAGATGGTGGATCACCCGGTCCGTCGTCGGATCGTGATGATCCTCATGCTCGCCGGCAACGCCGGACTGGTGACGGTCGTTGCGTCAATCGTCTTCACGGTCGTACGCACCGACCAGTGGAGCAGCGCGATCCTGCGTGCCTCGGTGCTGTCGACGGGTCTCGTCGCGCTGTATCTCCTCACCCGCAGTGCTCACGTCGAGGCCGCGCTGCGCCGACTGATCGGCAAGGTTCTGCGTCGCTGGACGCAACTCGACGTCTACGACTACGAGATGCTGCTCGACCTGACCGGCGACTACAAGGTCACCGAGATCGACGTGGAGGAGGGTGAATGGGTCGCCGAGCGGCCGATCGGCGACCTCGACCTCCCGGACGAGGGAGTGTTGGTCCTGGCGGTACGACGTGCCGACGGAACGTTCCTCGGCGCACCGGGCTCCGAGATCGTCCTCGAACCGGGGGACACGATGATCGTGTACGGGCACGCCGACGCTTCCCGGGACCTCGGAGGTCGACTCGGCGGGGCGGAGGGGGCCGAACAACACGACCACTCCAAGCGCCGCCACGATGCATCGCAAACGGAAGAGACCCGTTCCGACACCGGTCCACGTCGGCCCGAGGAGTGACCGCGTCCACCGGCTCGGTGCGGGGTCGGCGGCGACTCCGAGCTGCAGCGCCGGCAGAGCAGCCTCATGCGCTCGGAGGGCCGCTCGCTGGGAGCGCGTCGCCGATCACTCGAGGTCACCAGCGATGGTTGCCATGAGCTCGGCGCTCTGCACCGCAGTGAGGCCGTGTGCGAATCCCGACAGATTGACGGCTGCGAAGCGGCCGCTGTCGAGCAATGTGCGGCCCATCGCGACTGCAGCGGCGATCCCGGTAGCGCGGGGTGTGACGGAGCCGAGCACCCGGTCGACGAGTCCGTCGGCGAGCACGAGTCCGGGAAAGGCCGCCAACGACTGCGCCGAGCGTTCGTCGGTCACGACCGGCACGGGGGCGACGAGTGCCAGTGTCGCTCCGGTTGCGGCGACACGATCAGCGAACCCGATCAGGTCGTCCGCCGTGCCGGAATGGTTGAGGATCGCGAGGTCGGCCCCCGCGCGTTCCTTCGCTCCGAGCCGGGCCGGGCGATCAGCGGTCGGTGGCGCCGCCGGGCTCTCGCCGACCGAGACGTTCGCGCCGGCGGTTCGTGCAATCGTGGCGAGACGGGTGCCGTCGAGGGTGAACGGAGCAGTTGCGTGGGGTCCGAACCGCGCGGCGGGATGGTCTCCGGTCACGCAGTGGACGGCGATCACGCCTGCGTCGATCAGCCGGGCGATCTCGTCACCGTGTTCGTCGGTCGAACGCCACCGGCCGGTGACGGTGACGATGGCAGGCTGCTCGAGCACCGCGAGGCGTCGGGCATTGACGTGTGGAATGTGTGGTCGTGGGTCGTCGAGGTGTTCGCCGACGAGCGCGATGGCCCCGAGCGAGCGATAGATGTCGGTGATCGCCTCCAGCTCGTCGTCGGCCGGAGGAAGCACCAGGTCGATGACGGCCGTGCCGAGATCGAGTGATCTGGGTCGGTGACCGGTCTCGATGGGTGGTGGCACGACGACCGCGTCCACGAACGGGCATGGTTCGGGGGCCGCCTCGCAGTCGCCGTTCGGGCGGACTCCCCCGCACGGTCCGTAGACCATGTGCTTGGGGCAGCTGAAAGGGTGCGCGGTCGGCATCGCCGTCAGCTGCTCAATCCGGAATCGACTGATCGAAGGGCAGGTCGACGAGGCGCACGGACCGCTCGCCCTGTCCGCCGGGCAGGACCACGATGCCGATGTCACCTGAGGAGCAGCCAACGTCGATCAGGGCCAGCCCGATGTTTCGTCGGAACCGGGGCGAGTACGTACCGGCGCGCAAGCGGCCGACGTCGATGCCGCCGACCGACAACGGCACCGGATGGGACAGCGTGTCGATGTCATCGCCATCGATGACGCAACCGGTCAGCTGCCGACCGGGCCCGTCGGCGGCGATGCGCCGCAGCGCGTCGCGCCCGATGAAATCCGAGCCGTCCAGGTCGATCGTGTCGACCATGCCCAGCTCGATCGGGTTCGCGTCGTAGCCGGTGTCGGTGCCGTAGGACAAGAAGGTGTTCTCGATGCGTTCCGTGGCGTTGGGGGCGCCAGGGCCGATGCCGAACGGCTCCCCCGCTGTCGCAATTGCCTGCCAGAGCGCTTCGGCCGCGCCGATGTCGTCGCAGAAGAACTCGACACCACCCTGGTTGCTCCATCCCGAACGGGAAACGACGACGTCGATCTGCGCTTGGTCCGGCGCTGCGATCGTGGCCGGGCGGAGCTGGAAACGGTCGAGTCGGGTCGTCCACCCCAGGCCGAGTACCGCAGTGACATCGTGCGCATTCGGCCCCTGGACGGCGATGGTGACGGTGTCGAGCTCGCGGACGGCGACGTCGAGTCCGCGCCCTTGAGCAAGCCCCTTGAGCCACAGTCCGACATCGGCGTCGGCGATCGAGAACCGCCAGGTCCGATCGATCCAGTGCAAGAGCACCGGGTCGTTGATCAGTGTTCCGTCGCCGTCGACCATCGGCGCGTAGATCGCCTGGCCGGGCGGCGTGTCGCGGACGTCGACGGCCGTGACGAGCTGGGTGAGTCGATCGGCGTCAGCGCCCTCGACGCTGACATGACGTTGCGCGCAGACGTCCCACATGGACACCCGTTGCGTGAGGCGCTCGTACTCGGCGTCGAGGTCCCCATAGCTCATCGGCAGCCACATGTGGTTGTACGTCGACACGGCACTCAGCCCGGCCCGAACCGTGCAGTCGAACAACGGGGATTTCCGCACCCGCGGACCGACAGCTGCCAACAGATCCGGATCGAACACGAACACCCGGTGAAAATCCCCCGGAACCCGGACGCGGAAACCCCTGTCCTCTCGCGCGGTGCTTCGTCGTGGATCTTTCGCTCGCTGCGCGGCCAGACCCGAACGAGACTTCGTTCGACCTGCTCGGCCAGCTCACAGGTACCCCACGGCTGGATGTCGAGCACGCCGCGCAAGGTCCGGCGTCTCGACGACGGTGGCGTGCGCAACCAGAGGACGACTCGGACATGGACGGCACCCCGTCTCGGGCACGCTCGTTGCGGCGCCGATCGAAGACGTCGCAACATGCATTCCGTTGCTGATCGACGAGTGCCTCCCACGAGACCACCCGCTACCGCCCCGGGCGCCCCGACAGATCGCCGAACAGCACGCCGATTCCCGGCGCCCATGTGATGGCACCGAGAGTCGACGATGCGTCTGGCGGGCTTCAGTCGGCAGCCACCATGGCCGCTGCGGCGAGACCGAAAGCGATGACGCTGGCTGCGGTGCGGAGGCGGTGGAGCCGGTTCCAGGGCTGTTCGTAGGTGATTCGCCGCTCGGACAGGTCGTCACTGGCGGCGGCCGGCAGGTCGAAGGCGTCGAGGGCGTCGTTGAGGGGGATGTTTCCCCTGATCGTCACGCCGAGGACGCCGACCAGGTACGTCGCTGTTGCTCCGACCAGCAGCACGCCCTGCCGGCTGTCGCCGGTGCGGAGGTGCAGGATCGATGCGGCACCGAGCGCGAGCGGTACGCCCATGAACGGGATGACGAAGGCCGGGTTGATGATGGCCCGGTTGATGTCCTGCATCGTCTCGACGTATGTCTGGTCGGCGACCCGGGTCGTTCCGGGGATGACCGAGACGGCCCAACCATAGAGGAGCCCCGCGACGAGACCGGTTCCGATGACGCTCGTGACGAGAAGCGTGTCGTGTGCGTTCATGATTCGCTCCGTCAGGCCGTCACGGTGACGGGCATGTCCCAGGCACCTGCGGAGGCCGCATGTCGGACGTAGTCGGCGAAGTCCCGGGCGGGGCGGCCGAGAACCCGCTCGACACCGTCGGTGACATGGGCGTTGCGACCGTCGAGCGCCTCGGTGATCACGTCGGTGAGATGGTCGGCGACCTCGGCAGGCAGGCCGGCAGCCAGCAACTCCGCCGTATACGCAGCGTGGGGCATCGGGACGTAGCGCACGGGACGCCCGATGGCGTCACCGAGGATGTCGGCGACCTCCTCCATCGTCACGATGCGGGGACCGGTGAGCTCGTGGAGTCGACCGATGTGTGAATCGTCGGTGAGGGCCACGACGGCGACGTCGGCGACGTCGTCGATGTCGAGGAACGGGTCGGGGCCGGCGGCCTCGGGCATGGCCATGATCCCGGCCCGGATCGGGTCGGCGAAGATCTCGCTGAAGTTCTGAGCGAAGAACCCGCAGCGCAGGATCGTCCACTCGGCTGCCGACTCCATCAACAAGCGCTCGGCCCGCTCCGCCCCCGCTTCGCCGCGGCCGGCGAGCAGGACGTGCCGGCGCACACCCCGATCGAGGGCGACGTCGACGAAGGCACGGACCGTCTCCGCGGCACCGGGCAGGGCGAGGTCGGGGAAGTAGGTGATGTAGGTGGCATCGACGCCGTCGAGCGCATCGACCCACGACTCGGGGTC
>CAZJUC010000064.1:0-15149 GCA_964549065.1 uncultured Ilumatobacteraceae bacterium | reverse complement strand
CGGGTGATCCTGCCCGACTCGTCACAGCTGGCGTTCTACGTGATGCGTCGGCTGCATCGGCTGCTCGACGGGCTGATGGTCTTTCCCGAGCGCATGCAGGCGAACCTCGACGCCAGCTACGGCCTGGTGTTCAGCCAGCCGGTGCTGCTCGCGCTGGTGCAGGCGGGAGCGACCCGCGACGACGCCTACCGGATCGTGCAACGCAACGCGATGCAGGCGTGGGATGACGGCGTCGACTTCCGCTCGCTGCTCGAGGCCGACGACGACGTCGACGACTCGGTGCTCGACGACGCGTTCGATCTGCGTCGTTCACTCCGCAACCTCGACCACGTGTTCGCGCAACTCGACCCGATCGACATGTAACGATTGGTGTCAGACACCAATCGTTACATCAGTCGGATCGGCCGATGCCCGCTTGCTTGAGGGTGCCGGCGGGCACACCGACGTCACGCCACGAGGCGTACGAGATCGACTTGCTGTCGGAATAGCTCTTCGCCACCTTCACGAACTCGGCTTCGAGGGCATCCATGTCGATGGCGTTCGACTTTGCCGCCAACTCGGCTTCGAGGTCGCGGCGCTCCTGGACGAGCAGGAGTTCGTCGAGCGGGCTCGCACTGGCCAGTTCGACGTCGACGGCTTCGAGTCGTTTGCGGATCGTGTCGGGGGTGCGCTTTCTGCCTCGTTTGGGCTTGGTGGCTCGGAGACCTTCGAGGTAGTCACGCACGACGCGGCCTTCCATACGACCTTTGGCGAGCGCTGCCTTGTGCTCGTCGGTCATCGGAGTTCTCGGACCTCTTTTGCCAGCCATGGACCTAGATCTTATGGAGAATTGGCGCAATTGCAATAGCCTCGAATTCCATGTTCGAACTGTCACCACATGGGACCGACGTGCACGTCGGTGAAGGTCCCCGATATCCGTGGGGTGGCCTCTACGGCGGACAGATCGTCGCCCAGGCACTGAGAGCAGCTGCGTTCTCGGTCGAGCCCGAACTCGAGCCGCATTCGATACGCGCCTACTTCATCCGCCGCGGAGAGCACACCGAGCCGGTCCGCTACGAGGTCGACCGGATCCGCAACGGCCGGAGTTTCGCCACTCGGCGGGTGGTTGCGCGCCAGGCGGTCGGTGCGATTCTCAACGCGGAGAGTTCCTTCCAGCGTCCGGAGCGGGCAGCTGCATTCCAGTCGGTGACGATGCCGGACGTCCCTGATGCCGAGTCGCTCGACGAGGACTCGTGGACGTCCACCTTCAACCGTGTGATGGTGCCCGTCGACCGGGTGGACGGCGTCCGCCGTGACGGCGCAGGCCGCGCGGTCGCGTGGATGCGGGTCACCGACGATCTCGGTGACCCCGACGACGCGAGCGCTCAGCTCCTGCATCGGTGCTGGCTCGCCTACCTGTCCGACGACATGCCGACCGACTCGGTGATCCGGGCCCATCCCGTCGCTGACGATCCGGAGGCGCGCGCAAGCCTGTTCTGCGCCAGCCTCGACCACACGATCTGGTTCCACCGTTCGCTGCGCGCCGACCGCTGGCATCTCTACGACTTCTCGTGCCACCACTACGTCGGCGGCCGCGGGCTCTCGCTCGGTCACGTCTTCGCAGCCGACGGCGCCCACGTCGCCACCGTCGCCCAGGAGGTCCTGGTCCGCGACGCCCGCGACCGCGACTGATCGTTGCGTGCCCGGGCACTACCGTCGCACTCGATGAGCGATGCCCCGACTCCCGCACCGTTGACTGCGACCCTGGAGACGCTGCGGACACATGTCGACGAGCAGTCGGTGAAGCACGGCGAGTTCACGTTGAAGTCCGGCGCCACCAGCACGTGGTTCCTCGATACGAAACAGACGGCGTGCACGCCCGACGGGATCATCGCCGTGGCCGACGCGGTGTACGAGGTGTTCGGCGACGTCATCGACCAGATCGACGCCATCGGCGGCCTCACCATGGGTGGCGATCCGGTGGCCTACGGCGTCGCTGCGGTCGCCGCCACCCGCGGCCACCACATGCGAAGCTTCAGCGTTCGCAAGGAGGCCAAGCAGGGCGGTGTCACCGGCCGCATCGCCGGTGCGCTGCGTCCTGGCGACCGTGTACTCGTCACCGAGGACACCACGACTCGCGGCACGTCGCTCATCGAAGCCGCCGAGGAGATCCGGGCCTTCGGTGCGGTGCCGGTGTGGATGACCGTGATCGTCGATCGCGGGGGCACCTGCGCCGCCATGGCCGCGGACAGGGGCATCGACTACCGACCGCTGCTGACCGCTCCCGATCTCGGTTTCGGCTACGGCACCTGACGTGGATCGGGACGGTGTCGCTCGTCCGGCGCGTCGAGGACGCCAGGGTTCAGGATGCCGTTCGGGTCGAGCGCACGCCTGATCGATCGTTGGGCCGCGAGCTCGCCGGAGCTGCGCACCAGGTGGAGCCATCGGGTCTTCGCGATGCCGACGCCGTGCTCGGCCGAGATCGTGCCACCGACCTCGGCGACGACCGGCAGGACCGCGTCGGCGATGTCGTCGGGAGCGGACGTGTCGAGGAAGTTCAGATGCAGGTTCCCTTCGGCGAGATGACCGAACGGGATCAGCCGGGCGCCCTGGCGACCCGCAGCCCGTCGGGAAGCGTCGAGCACCGGCTCGATCGATCCGACCGGCACAGCCACGTCGAGCTTGTAGGTCGGTGCACCCGACGCGGTTGCGGCCGCAGCGATCGCCTCGGTGATCCGATCGCGGAACGACAGGAGGTGCTCGCGCTGCGACCCGCCGACGGAGACGGCGGTGGCGGTGATCCCATCGACACCGTCGAGCGCGGCGTGGAGTTCGGAGGTGGGATCGACGTGGTCGGCGCACTCGATGAGCAACGCCACGCCGTCACCGGCGAGGTCGACGGGCACGCCGGTGTCGAGATGCGCTGCGACGAGTTCGAGCGCGGCGGGGAACATGATCTCGATCGAGTCGAGAGACCCGACCTGCCGGCGGACGGCGCCCAGCACATCGCGCGCGGTGTCGACGGACTCGAGTGCGGCAAGCATCGTCGTGACGTGATCGAAACGTGGGACGAGACGTAGTCGCGCCGCGGTGACGACGGCGAGGGTGCCTTCGGAGCCCGCGAGCAGTGACGGCCAATGGAGACCGACGGTCTCCTTCGCCAGCCCGGCGAGTGAGCCGACGACGGTTCCGTCGGCGAGCACCGCCTCCACCCCGACGACCTGCTGGCGCATCGTGGCGAAGCGGACCACCCGTGAACCTCCGGCGTTGGTGGCGATCGCGCCACCGACGGTTGCGCTCTCGCGGGCGGCGAAGTCGATCGGAGTGTCGAGCCCCATCGAGCGGGCGGCGCTGCGCCAGTCGGCGATCGTGACGCCGGCGCCGACGGTGACCTGCATCGCAGCCACATCGGGTTCGGTGATCCGGTCGAGCCGGCGCGTCGACAGCACGATCGTCGGTTCCCGTCCATCGGGTCTGCCAGGCCGCGGGACGCTTGCGCCCACCAGACCGGTGTTGCCCGCTTGGGTCACCACGGTCACACCCCGGTCGTTGCACTGGCGGAGTACCCGGGCGACCTCGCTGGTGTCGGCCGGTCTGACCACGGCCGAGCAGTGGCCGGTGTAGCGACCGGTCCAATCGGTCTCGTAGCTCGCTCGCTGGTCGGCGTCGACGAGCACATGACGTTCGCCGACGATCGCACTCAGCGAACGCACGAGTTCGGCGGTCCGATCCACGAGCGCAGTGTGGCAGGCCTCGCAGCAATTTGGGACCTCGTACCGCGCTGGGGTCTACGATCGGCCCAGCATTTCGAGGGGGGAGAGGACATGAGGATGGAATCGTTCTGGCGCTGGCTCGGAGTCGCGCTCGGCAAGCACTGGAAGTTCGTCGCTGCGGCGGTCGGTCTGATCACACTCGTGTTCGCGATCGGTGCCCGCAACATCGAGTTCGCGACCGGTCAGGACAGCTATCTGAATCCCGACTCGCAGATCGCCATCGACAACGTGGCGTTCCAGGAGGACTTCGGCGGCGAAACGGTGATTCTGCTGTTCAGCTCGAACGACGGCTCCGACGTCAGCGAACTGTACGAAGGCGACAACCTCGCCGAGCTCGAACGGATCACCACCGACCTCCAAGCGGTCGAGGGTGCATTCGCAGTGGTCACGCCGCTGATCTCACTCGACTTCAGCTCGAACCTGCTCTCCGAAGGTGTCGGCACCGACGCACTGCTGGCGGCAGCTGCGAGCGACGAGGCCGGTGCCGAGGCACGTGGTGCCGACGTGCAGATCGCGCTCGCCCGTCTCAACGCCATTCCCGACGAGCGGCGCGTCATCGGTGACCCCGACTACAACCAGCTCCTGCTGTTCGACAACAGCGGCTTCGAGATCGTCGACGGTGAACCGGTGGCCCCGGCTCGAGAAGACCTGGTCATCCGCAAGTCGCTGGAGGGCACGTTCCCCAACGTCGAGGGCGGCCCGATCAACGGCACCGCCGTCGGCGGCGTGGTGCTCGACGGCAACGCCACGCTCGACGAACAGACGGCTGCGACCAAAGACGTGCTCGAGCGTCTCGAGGAAGCGTCGTTCGACGGCTTCGATCTCACCGTCACCGGTTCGCCGGTGTACCTCGCCGAGATCAACGACTACCTGCAGGGTGGGATGCTGCGCCTCGGCGCGGCTGCCCTCGGGCTGATGGCCGTGGTGTTGGCCCTGATGTTCCGCGTGCGGTGGCGGCTCTTGCCGCTGCTGTCAGTGCTGATCGGCGTGCTGTGGGCCTTCTCGCTGCTCGGCATCATCGGCATCGACCTCTCGCTCGTCACGATCTCGGGTCTGCCGATCCTGATCGGTGTCGGCATCGACTTCGCCATCCAGGTACACAACCGCGTCGAGGAGGAGGTGGTCCTCGACAGGGAAGCGCACCCGATCGCGGAGACACTCGCGAACGTCGGCCCACCGCTCATTGCCGCCACCGTCACGGGCGTGGCCGCGTTCGTCGCGCTCCGCATCTCGAAGGTGCCGATGATCCGCGACTTCGGAGTGCTGCTGGCCATCGGTATCTCGGTCTTGGTCGTCATCGGCATCGTGGTCACCGCCTCGGCACTGGGTATCCGCGAGTACACCAAGCGCACCGAGGTGCGGCCCCCGTCGGCCGTCGAACGGGTCGTGGTGAAGCTCGGCGGTCTCCCGACGAAGATCGGCCCGCTGTTCATCGGGCTCGCGGTGGTGCTGTTCGTCGGCGGCGTCCTGGTCGAGGGCCGTGCGAAGATCGAATCCGACCCGATCAAGTGGATCGACCAGGACAGCCAGGTGGTCAACGACATCGGCCAGCTCGAGGACGAAACCGGATTCTCGTCCACGCTCGGCATCCTCGTGGCCGCCAACAACATCTACGACCAGGAGGTCATCGATCTCATCTGGGAGTTCACCCTCGACGCCGAGGAGCGGTCCGAGGTGGTGTCGTCGTCGAGCATGGTCAACACGATGGGCAAGATCATCCTGATCGACGGCGCCACGCCGATCGCCCCCACGACCCAGGACATCCAAGCCTCGGTCGTTCAGATGCCCGACGCGATCAAGAACGCGCTCCTGCCCGACGGGGCGGACTCCGAACTCGCGACCTCGACGCAACTGAACCTCCGCCTGGCCCCGAGCAGCCTCGACGACCGCGCCGACTTCGTGAGCGAGCTCGAGGCCGACCTCCAGTCACGTATCGACGCACTCGACCTGCCTGATGACAGCATCCTGCTCGTCGATCTCGCGGCAGGGCAGGAACCCGTTCGGGCGACGCCGGCCGGACTCGCCACCGTCGGCATCGGGCTGCTCGAGAACCTGTCGGCCAACCGGGCGGCACTCACGTATCTCTCCCTGGCACTCGCCGGTCTGTGGCTCGTGTTGCGGTTCCGTAGCCTTTCCCGCGCGTTGTTGGCGCTCGTGCCGGTGGTGCTCGCCGTCGGCGTGTCGTCGCTGGTGGTCGGGCTGCTGGGCTTCACGCTCAGCCCGCTGACCACCGTGAGCGGGCCGTTGGTGATCGCGAGTTGTGCCGAGTTCTCGGTACTGATCCTCGGCAGGTATCTCGAGGAGCGCCAGCGCGGGCTGTCGCCACGCGACGCCACCGACACGGCGGCGAGTCGTACCGGCCGCGCGTTCTTCACTTCGGCGGTCACCACGATCTGTGGCTTCGCCGTGTTGATCGGATCGTCGTTGCCGCTGCTGCGTGACTTCGGCCTGATCGTCACGTTGAACGTGGCGATCGCCCTGCTCGCAGCATTGGTCGTCATGCCGCCGCTGGCGGTCTGGGTCGACGACCGAGGCTGGCTCGGCACGCAGGATCGCGTCGCCGGTCCGATCGATTCGGTTCGTCTCGCGGCGGCGTTCCCCGGACCGCAGGCGCTGGGTGCTGCGGTCGGCGCGGTCGGGTTCGTGGCGGCCGGCGGTGTCGTGTACTCCACTGCGGACACCAGCACCGGGCAGGCGAGCGAGATCTCGTTCGAGGCCACACCGTTGCCCACCACGACCACGACCACCACGACCACCACCACCACGATCCCGCCGACCACGGTCCCGGGTGACACGGTGCCGGATGAAACGGTGCCCGAGGGTCCGGTGATCAACCCCGACGACTTCGGTAGCGACCGGCCGACCGGACCGATCGAGGGCATCTTGTTCGACACGTTGACCGGCCAGGGCGTCCCGCCGAACCAGGCGAACTGCGCGATCGAGTCGATACCGGGTGGTATCGGCAGTGTCGACACCGGAGCAGTGCTCGCAGGCGACGACGCAGCGGCTCAACCGGTGGTCCAGGCGGCGCTCGACTGCGGCATCGATCAGGAGACGGTCGACGCCACGCTTGCTGCACTCCGAGGCGGATGATCGTGTCGGTTGCCGACACGGGGCCGCGCACGTGCATCATCGGTGCCGGGTGCTCGGGCTTCACGATGGCCAAGCGCCTGCAGGACCACGGACTGTCGTACGACTGCTTCGAGATGTCCGACGACATCGGCGGCAACTGGTACTTCGGCAACCCGAACGGGATGTCGTCGTGCTACCGGAGTCTGCACATCGACACCTCGAAGTGGCGCCTGGCGTTCGAGGACCACCCGGTGCCCGGCGACTGGCCCGACTTCCCGCACCACAGCCAGATCCTCGCCTACTTCCGCGACTACGTCGACCACTTCGGCCTTCGCGAGACGATCACGTTCGACACGGCGGTCACCGACTGCGAACGTCTCGACGACGGACGCTGGAAGGTCACCCTGTCGACCGGTGAGTCTCGCGAGTACGACCATCTCGTCGTCGGCAACGGCCATCACTGGGATGCTCGAACGCCCACGTATCCGGGCACGTTCGACGGCTACCAAGTGCATTCGCACCACTATCGCGACCCGTTCGAGCCGTACGACTTCCGTGGCAAGCGGGTGATGGTGGTCGGTGCCGGAAACTCGGCGATGGACATCTCGTCCGAGTTGTCACAACGACCGATAGCCGAACGACTCGTCATCTCGATGCGCCACGGCGTGTGGGTGCTGCCCAAGTACTTCGACGGCAAGCCCGCCGACAAGGCGTCGCTGCCGACCTGGATGCCCGCACGCGTCGGCCGCGCGCTGGCCCGCGCGAAGATCAAGAAGTCGATCGGCAAGATGGAGGACTACGGGCTCCCGAAGCCCGATCACCGCCCGCTCGACGCCCACCCGTCGGTGTCGGGCGAGTTCCTCACCCGCGTCGGCTGCGGCGACATCGTCCCCAAGGGTGCGATCGATCGCCTCGACGGCGATGCGGTGGTGTTCGCGGACGGGTCACGTGAACAGGTCGACGCCATCGTGTGGGCCACCGGGTACAACGTGTCGTTCCCGTTCTTCCGCCAGCCGGAGCTGACCCCGCAGGACAACACCTTCCCGCTGTTCAAGCGGATGGTCAAGCCCGGCTTCGAGAACCTGTTCTTCCTCGGTTTGGCCCAGCCACTGCCGACGCTCGTGAACTTCGCGGAGCAGCAGTCGAAGCTCGTCGCTGCAGCGATCGGCGGGCAGTACGCGTTCCCGTCGCCGTCGGAGATGCACGAGACCACCGTTGCCGACGAAAAGATCCACCTCGGTCACTTCTACGACAGCCCCCGCCATCGCATGCAGGTCGACTTCGACACCTACGTGGTGGATCTGATGAAGGAACTCGACCGAGGCGCTGAACGGCTGATCCCGGTCACCTCTGCCTGACGTCGAATTCCCCGGTGGTCGAGACCGGCGTCGATCCGGTGACCCCACGCTTTTCAGGCGTGTGCTCTGCCAACTGAGCTACTCGACCGTGGTGGTGACGAATCTGGAGTTCGCCACCGGTGTTCGTACAGAAGAGCCACCCGCCACCTTGCGATGACGAGTGGCCCCCTGCTGCGGTCCCGACGGGATTTGAACCCGCGACCTCCGGCTTGACAGGCCGGCGTGAACTCCAGACTTCACCACGGGACCAGCTATGTATGACGCTCTCGCGTCGCACCCCCAACGGGATTCGAACCCGTGCCGCCACCTTGAAAGGGTGGTGTCCTAGGCCACTAGACGATGGGGGCCTGTAGGCAATGGCCTTGTCTCGTTGAGAGCGACCTGAATCTAGCAGCCGCTGTTCGGCAATCCACCAGGTGATCCGATCCGATGTGCCCGGCCGCGTGGGCGATGAGTCAAACCCCCGGATGGCGGGGTTTCGCTCATCAGCTCGCGGTGGGCGACATCGACCGTGTGATCTCGGCGAACGGATCCCGATCGGTCGTGGCGGCGCGGGCGCGCAACTCGGCGGGGACGACCGGCGCCAGCATCCCGTACGGTGCGGCGTTGTACAGGTGGTGGATCCGGTGGGCCTCGGCGAGCCGCTCGAGCACCGCCACACGGCGGGCTCCGAACACCCCGAGGCGTCGATGGATGTAGCCGTCGTGCACCAGTGCGTACGCGATGCCGTACAGCGTGACGCCGACCGCGAGGGGGATCAGCGCGGTGAGTCCGGCGTTGAAGCCGAGCCAGAGACCGAACATCACCAGCGCGGCGAAGGCGACCGGGAACCAGTCGTTGCGTTCCCATGCGGGTTTGCGACCCGGACGATGGTGGCTGCGGTGGAACCATTCGCCGATGCCGTGCATCACCCAACGATGGGTGGCGGCGGTGAAAGGTTCCATCAGGATGAACCCGCCGAGCGTGATCAGCGCGAACGCGAGGGGTGACACGGCACAGATGTTACCCGGGCACGTGCCGGTCAGTCCTGGTAAGAAGCGAGAGCTTCGACGAGACCGGCGTCGACCACCCCGTGCTCGCGTGACACTGCGTCCAACCACTCGGGCCGGAACACGCTGGCCACCGTGATCGGTTCGTCGAGATCGGATCCGGCGAGCGCCAGGCGGACGAAGAGCGTGGCGTAGTCCGGCGGGCGGAGATCGCGCCCCAACTCCACCAGGGCATAGGGGTCGGGTGTGCTGTCGCCGGCCGGCAGCGAGAAGAAGCTCTGTGACGTCGGCCCGGTCGGACCACCCGCCAAACCCGGGCCGTCGACCAGGACCGCCCCGTGTACCTGGCTCGCCCGGGCCCCGGCGATCTGCAGTGCGATGTAGGCCCCGAGCCCGCGACCGACGACGGTGATCGAGCGGGCGGGATCTCCGCCGGTCAGCGAGTTCAGGGCGGCGTCGGCGTCGCCCAGCAGCAGCTCCGCCGTGTAGCCGCCACCCCGGGGGATCGTGGACAACCCGTGGCCGGTGAAGTCGAGCGCGGTCACCGAGCCCGTCCAGTGGTCGGCCCACCTCGGTGCCGATCGCGGGGCAGCCTCGCCGAGGCCGTGCAGGATCAGCAGTGGCCGACTGCCGGACGCGTTGGCGTCGCGCAGGTGGTGCAGCGCCAGCTCGACCTTGCCATGGCGCAGCATCGTGATGGCACCGGGGCTCATGAGCCGGCTCCGGCCGGGGCCACGTCGGGATCGCCGACGAAGTCGAGCACCATGTCGGCCACGAACCGTGGTTGCTCGATGTGCACGAAGTGACCGACGTCGTCGAGGATTTCGCATCGGCCGTCGAGCGGCATGTAGGGCAGTACCTTCTCCGGTGGGGTGCCCCAGCCCATCTCCTCCATCTCCCGGCCGAGGATGCCGAGAAACGGCATCGGGAGTCCCGGGAGGCGCATCAGCGTCCACTCCGGTCGCCACGGCCCGAATCCGCCGAAGCGCATCGACGGGTCGATCTTCCAGCGCCATCCGTCGGCGGATTCGAAGCCGCCGGTGGTGACGAGGCGCTCGAGCCAACCGGGGTCGAGCCGCGGGTTCATGCGGCCACGTCGTGCCGCGAGCTCCTCGATCGTGCCGGGTTTGCGTTGCGCCGTCGCAGTCGAGCGACGGTGGTCGAGCCAGCCGGCGATCTCGGCGGAGACCATCTTGGTGCGTTCGTGTTCGGCCACGTCGGGGATGCGCCGGTTGAAGGGGATGCCGTCCATGTTGACGAGATGGGTGAACCGGAACGGTTGGGCATCCGCGAGCTGCGTCATCAGTGCGCCACCCTTGGAGTGCCCGACGACGGGGGCCGGTCGGCCCGGACTGACGTGGTCGAACACGGTGAGCGCATCGCGCATGTCGGCATCCCACGAGTACAGCTCGGGGTGCTCGCTGTCGCCGTGGCCGCGCTGGTCCCAACTGACGACGCGCCATCCGCCGGCGGCGAGCTTTGGTGCGAAGACGTCGTAGGTGCGGGCGAAGTCGAAGCCGCCGTGGACGAGCAGCAGCGTCGGCGCGTCGGCATCGCCCCACTCGTGGACCGCGATCGCCAGGCCGTTCGCGTCGAGGTGGTACTCGCGCTCCGGTCGCACTGCGTCGGGGTAGTCGATCTCGGACGCCGGGTCGCTGAACGACTGCTCGGTCGTCCTCTGGGAAGGGGTGCTCATCACGGCTTCCGAGGGTACGTCGCGGATGCTGCTCGTACGCCATCTCCCGCCGCAGCGTCCGGCGCCGCTGCGTCACCGACGGGAACGTCGACCGGCGGGGCAGTAACATCCGACGCCATGCGGCGCCCTGATCGAGTTGCGACTGCGGCCATCGTGGTCACGTTGACCGCAGTCGGTGTTGCCTGCGGAACGACCGACCCGGCCGCGCAGGAGCGGTTGCCGCCCATCCAGACCACGATGCCGACCACCACCACGACGACCACCACGGTCGCCCCCGGCGACTTCTTGTACGTCGTCCAGTCCGGCGACACGCTCGGCGAGATCGCCGAACGCTTCAGTGTCACGGTCGCCTCGATCATGGAGCGCAACGGTCTCACGAGCGACGCCATCCAGGCTGAGCAGACCCTCGAGATCCCCGAGGGCCTCCTGGTGATCGACGACAGTCGGACATCGGACACCACCGAACCCTGACGCGGCGCGCAACCGACGCCGGCAACACGGCTCCGAGGTCGATGGGTCACAGTGCCCTGCTCCGGCGGCGCCCGATTCGTAGACTCGTTTCCATGAGTTTCTGGCCGACCCCCGATCACTGGAGCGTGGCGATCCCGCTCGACACGCCCCACCGCCGTCTCGGAGCGCTCGACGAGACCGGTTTCGTCGCACTCCGCGATCTGCCGTACGAGATCCCCGAGTCCGAGTTCATGGACCTCGAGTACATGGACTGGAAGTCCGGTGGCGACACCAACTTCGCTCCGCTCGCTTCGGCCGACGGCGAACTCGATTGCCGCGGGTTCTGGGACAAGGGCAAGACCGACAAGGACGCGCTCTGGACCACGAACGCCGAGATCGCTCCCACGATCCGGGCGTACGTCGACGAGGTCGGTGCCAATTTCGGTCGGGTGCGGATCATCAAACTCGAACCACAGGACCGCGAGCAGGCGATGACTTCGATCCACCGCGACGACAACAACCGGTTCAATCCAGACGACGAGGGCTGGGTCGTGCGGTCGTGGGTCGAGCTCACCGACAACCCGGACAGCTACATGCTGCTGATGGACAACGGTCCCGACGGGCTCCCCGACCCGGCGACCGAGCAACGCGTGCCGCTCACCAAGGGTGCCAGGTTCGTCGTCGACACCCAGCGCCTCTGGCACGTCGTGGTGCACAACGGTGACGCACCTCGCTACGCGTTGATCACGAGCTTCGAGTCGAGCGACACGCTCGGTTCGTGGATCGAGCGCGAGCAACGCCAGCCCGCCAACGCCTAGGAGATGCTCGGGCCCGCCCGCTGCAGATTCAGGCGGTGAACGAGTTGTCCGCGGCCACTTCGCCCGGATCGAGTTCGCCGATCGCCGCCAGGAGGGTGTCGGTGAACGCCGGCAGGTCGTCGGGATTGCGCGACGTGATCAGCTTGCCGTCGACCACCACCTCACGGTCGACCACCTCGGCGCCGGCGTTGCGCAGGTCGGCACGGATCGACGGCCACGACGTCAGGGTCCTGCCCTCGACGAGCCCTGCCTCGATGAGCAGACTCGGGGCATGGCACACCGCAGCGATCACCTTGTCCTGCGCGGCGAACGCCTGCACGAAGTCGACGATGCGACCGTTGGTACGGAGATGGTCGGGCGAGAACCCACCGGGGATCACCAAGGCGTCGTAGTCGTCGGCCGAGGCGTCGTCGACGGCCTTGTCGATCGACACCACCGTGCCGTGTTTGCCGTTGACATCGTCGGTGTCGACGCCGATCACGTCGACGAGCACCCCGTGTTTCAGCAACGTCGTGTGTGGGGTCTCGAACTCGGCGTCTTCGAAGTCGTTGCCGAGCACGAATGCGATGCGGGCCATGGATTCCTCCGGTTGTGGATCGAGCGACACCTCGACGGTTCCCCGCCTCTCGGACCCCAAACACGTGGTGCAGCGCGGCGGCGCGCCGGTGACCGAACGATGCCGCAGGTGGACGTCCGGCTCAGCTGGAGCGGTGGGCCACTGCCAGGTCGGCGACGTCGCGCATGATCTTCGCGAGCTCGAAATCCTTGGGCGTGTAGACGGCGGCGATACCGAGTTCGGCCAGGCGGAGACGGTCGTCCTCGGGAATGATGCCGCCCACGACGACCGGTGCGTCGACGCCCATCTCGCGCAGGTGGTCGAGCACGTCGGGGACCAGGTCGAGGTGTGAACCGGACAGGATCGACAGCCCGATCACATCGGGGTCCTCGTCGCGCGCCGATGCCGCAATCTGTTCGGGGGTCGATCGGATGCCCGAGTAGACGACCTCCATCCCGGAGTCGCGTGCGGCGACGGCGATCTGCTCGGCACCGTTCGAATGACCGTCGAGTCCGGGTTTCGCGACGAGGAACTTCGGGGGACCGCCGTCCATCGACTTCACGAACTCGACCACATCGCCCAGACCCTGCGCCGAGCCCGTGGCGCCGCTCACGCCGGTCGGAGCCCGGTACTCGCCGAACACCGAGCGCATCACGTCGCCCCACTCGCCCGTGGTGCCACCGGCCTTCGCCAGGGCGATCGACGGGGGCATGATGTTGTCGCCTCCCTCGGCGGCACGTCGCAACTCGTCGAGCGCCGCATCGACCACCGCTTGATCGCGCTGCGAGCGCCAGTCGGCGATGTCGGTGGCCAGATGCCGCTCGACCGTCGGGTCGACCTTCAAGATCGCACCCTCGCCGCCGAGCGGTGAGTCGGCCGCCTCCACGAAGTCGTTGACGCCCACCACGATCTGCTCGCCGGCCTCGATCCGACGTGTGCGAGCCGCCATCGACGTGACCAGGCGCGACTTGAGCGTCTCGACCGCCTCGAACGCGCCGCCCATCTCGAGCACGTCGTCCAGCTCGGCCTGCGCGGCGGTGCGCAGCTCGTCGGTGCGACCCTCGATCACCGTGGAGCCGTCGAAGATGTCGCCGTATTCGAGCAGGTCGGTCTCGAACGCCAACACCTGTTGCATCCGCAGCGACCACTGCTGATCCCACGGTCGGGGGAGCCCGAGGGCCTCGTTCCAGGCGGGCAGTTGCACCGATCGGGCGCGGGCCCGCTTCGAGAGGGTCACGGCCAGCATCTCCAACACGATGCGCTGCACGTTGTTCTCGGGCTGGGCCTCGGTGAGCCCGAGCGAATTGACCTGGACGCCGTAGCGAAACCGCAACGCCTTGGCGTCGGTGACCCCGTACCGCTCGCGGCCGATCTGCTCCCACATGTCAGTCATCGCCCGGAGCTTGCAGACCTCCTCGACGAACCGGATACCGGCGTTGACGAAGAAGGAGATCGAACCGAACACCTGCGTGAACTGCTCGGGCGACACCTGGCCCGACTCGCGTACGGCATCGAGCACGCCGATCGCGGTCGCCATCGAGTAGGCGATCTCCTGCTCGGGGGTCGCACCCGCTTCCTGCAGGTGGTACGAGCACACGTTCATCGGGTTCCACAGCGGTGCATGCTCGGCGCACCATGCCACCATGTCGACGATCAGGCGACGCGACGGGCCCGGTGGGAAGATGTAGGTGCCTCGCGAGAGGTATTCCTTGACGATGTCGTTCTGCGTCGTGCCGCGCAGCTCGGCCGACGGTGTGCCCTGCTCGTCGGCGTTGGCGACGTACAGCGCCAGCAACCACGATGCGGTGGCGTTGATCGTCATCGAGGTGTTCATCTTCCCGGGCGGGATCTGGTCGAGCAGCGCGCGCATGTGCCCGAGGTGGGCGACGGGGACGCCGACCTTGCCGACCTCGCCCTTCGACATCGCCGAGTCGGGGTCGTAGCCGGTCTGGGTCGGCAGGTCGAACGCGATCGACAGCCCGGTCTGGCCCTTCGCGAGGTTCGTTCGATAGAGCTCGTTCGACGCCTCGGCGCTCGAGTGGCCCGAGTACGTCCGCATCATCCACGGGCGGTCCTTGGTGCGCGTCGGCGCAGTGGCTGCGCCCTCGGCGCCGTCGATGGTCGAAGTCATGAACAGAGTGTGCTCGGTTGCCGAAGAACTCCTCAAGTTGGTGCCGTTTCGGTCCGAAGAACTTCACGTCCCTCGGGACGACAAACGGATCGGATCTCCTTCCCTCCCCCTTGGGAGATCCGCTCCCATCGAGGTTTCCCCATCTGGCGGGAACCACCGCCGGCCGAATGGCGGATTCGGCCGGCGAAGCTCTCGGAGCGGGTGGTGGCGGACCACCCGCTCCGTGCTTTTTTCGTCCCTTCCCCGAAATGTTGCGCCAGCGTTGCGCTCAGCGGGACGCTGGCGCAATTTTTCGGGTTGTGGTCGGGGTCGGTCGGGGTGGGCGGT
>CAZJUC010000063.1:0-15869 GCA_964549065.1 uncultured Ilumatobacteraceae bacterium | reverse complement strand
TCGGCATGGTCTTCCAGAAGCCGAACCCGTTCCCCAAGTCGATCTACGACAACCTCGCGTTCGGCCCTCGCATCAGCGGTGTCAAGAAGAAATCCGAACTCGACGACATCGTCGAGTCGTCACTGAAGCGGGCGGCGCTGTGGGACGAGGTCAAGGATCGGCTCAAGGCGTCGGCGATGGGCATGTCGGGCGGTCAGCAGCAGCGCCTCTGCATCGCTCGGGCGATTGCCGTCGAGCCGGACGTCATCCTGATGGACGAGCCGTGCTCGGCTCTCGACCCGATCGCCACCGGCAAGATCGAGGAATTGATGGAGGAGATCAAGGAGGACTACACCATCGTGATCGTGACGCACAACATGCAGCAAGCCGCTCGTGTGAGTGACATGACGGCGTTCTACTCTGTCGAGGTCAACGATGTCTCCGACACCCGCACCGGCATCCTCGTCGAGTACGACCGGACCGAGAAGATGTTCTCGAACCCGGTCGACGAGCGCACCGAGCGGTACGTCACAGGACGGTTCGGCTGATGACCGACGAGCTGCGCCACGAGTTCCACGAGAAGCTCACCGAGATCCAGACCGGGATCGCCCGCATGTCGGCGGGCGTCACCGAACTGGTCCCCCGTGCGACCGAGATCCTGCTCGCGATGGATCTGGAGGGAGCCGAGTACGTGATCCTCGGCGACGACGACTACGACGCGAGGTCGATCGAACTCGAGGAGCGGTGCTTCACGGTGATCGCACTCCAGGCGCCGGTCGCGGGCGACCTGCGCGCGGTGGTGTCGGCGATCAAGATCATCGCCGACGTCGAACGCTCGGCCGATCTCTGCGTCAACATCTGCAAAGCGGCTCGGCGCATCTACGGACACCAACTCGATCCGCATCTGCGTGGAGTGATCCAGAAGATGGGCAACCAGGCTCAGGTCCTCTTCAAGGAAGCCACCGAGGCTTACCTCAACCTCGACGCCGTCCGCGCCGCAGCGCTGCACGACATGGACGCCTACCTCGACGACCTGCATCGCCAGTTCATCCAGGTGATCTTCGAGAGCCACGCCGCTGGGCACATCGATCTCCAAGTGGCCGTGCAGCTCGCCGTGGTCGCCCGTTTCTACGAGCGCATCGGGGACCACGCGGTCAACGTCGGCGACCGCACCCGGTACATCGTGAACGGCTGGCTCCCCGAGCGGCCGTATTCGGAGAGCGACAACGATCCGCCGGCCGTGGTCACGGTGCCCGAGACAGAAACCGGCTGAGCAATGGCACCCGCTCTCGCCGTCGCCGCGGTGCTGGGAGTCGTGGCCGGAGCCGCCGTGGCGCTGTGGTGGGATCGGCGTCTTCGGAACGGTGAGCAGAGGGGCGACGCAGCGATCGCCGAACTTCGCCAGTCGGCCGACGACGTGTCCGGCATCCTCCGAGAAGCTGTCGACCATCTGGAGATCGGCGTGCTGGTCTGCGACGACACCGGCCAGGTGCGCTACCGCAACGCCACCGCCGGCGCGTTCGGTGGCACCCATGTCGGCATCCTGCTCGATGATCACGTCGCCTCGGTGGTGGGTGCCACGAGGAATGGGGCATCGCGGACCGAGGTCGTCGAGTTGCACGGCCCACCCCGGATGTGGCTGGAGATCGCGGCCGACGCCGTGCCGAGCGGCGGCGCCGTGGTGACGATCAGAGACGTCAGCGAGCGGGTGCGCATCGACAACATGCGATCCGACTTCGTCACGAACATCTCGCACGAACTGAAGACGCCGGTCGGCGCCGTCGCGGTGCTTGCCGAAGCACTGATCGACGAGGACGATCCAGCGGTCGTCGAGCGACTGTCGGATCACCTGGTCGACGAAGCCCACCGAGCCGTGCGGACGATCGACGACCTGCTGAAGCTGTCCGAGATCGAGTCGACCCGGCCCGGCGGCGAGGTCGTCGACCTCAAGGCGGTGGTGCGCGCCGCCGTCGGCCGGGGCAAGGTCATCGACGGTGGACGCGGCGTGGAGATCACGGCGTTCGACGTGCCCGACGAGCTGTTCGTACGCGGCGACGAACGCCAACTGATGTCAGCGGTCGGCAACCTGGTCGAGAACGCCGTGAAGTACAGCAACACCGGTGACGCCGTACAGGTCCGCACCCGCGTCGACGGCACTGCGGTGGAGGTGATGGTCGCCGACCAGGGCGTCGGCATTCCCGCCCGCGACCTCGACCGGGTCTTCGAGCGCTTCTACCGGGTCGACAAGGCCCGCAGCCGCGAGACCGGTGGAAGCGGACTCGGCTTGGCGATCGTGCGTCATGTCGCGAGCAACCACGGCGGCGAAGTGCTCGTCTCCTCGCAGGAGGGCGAGGGTTCGACGTTCGTGCTGCGGCTGCCCGCTTCGCTGGTGGTCTCGACGGACCGGACCGCGCACGGCGACACGGCCGGGGAGCGCGAGCGACATGAGTGAGGCAACGGTGCTCGTCGTCGAGGACGAGGCGAGCTTCGTCGAGGCGCTGACCATCGGGTTGCGACGCGAGGGGTTCGACGTCGTGGTGGCCACCGACGGAGCCCAGGCGCTCGACATGTTCGACGAGACGGCACCTGATCTCGTCCTGCTCGACGTGATGCTGCCCAGGATCAGTGGCATCGACGTCTGTCGGCAACTCCGCAAGAAGACCCAGGTCCCGATCATCATGGTGACCGCCAAGGGTGCCGAGATCGACACGGTGGTCGGGCTCGAGGTCGGCGCCGACGATTACGTCACCAAGCCGTACCGGCTGCGCGAACTGGTGGCGCGGATGCGCGCGGTGCTGCGTCGGGCCGAGCTGAACGGCGACGCCTCCACGGTGCCGCCCGTGCCCGGCATCGTGCAGGTCGGCGACGTGGCGCTCGACCCCGACGAGCACCGGGTGTCGGTCGGCGGCAGGGAGTTGTCGATGCCGCTGAAGGAGTTCGAACTGCTGCACCTGTTGCTGGCCAACGCCGGCCGGGTGCTTCCTCGTGAGACGCTGATCGACCGGGTGTGGGGCAGCGACTACGTCGGCGACACCAAGACCTTGGACGTGCACGTCAAGCGGGTGCGCGCGAAGATCGAGGTCGACCCCGCGTCCCCCCGCCGCATCGTGACGATCCGGGGGCTCGGCTACAAGTACGAACGGGCCTGAGCGCCGACGGCCCGGTCCGGTCCCGTAGGATCGGCTCGGTGGAACGGGTGAGCGCGGCACGGCGACCGCCGGCATCGAAGTTCCGACGACTCGCGATCACCCATGCGCTGATGATGGGTGCCGACGCCGCCATGGTGGTGGCGCTCGCCGACTCGCTGTTCTTCGACATCGATCTCGACGCAGCACGTTCTCGGGTGCTGTTGTTCCTCGTGGTCGGCTTCGCGCCGTTTCTCGTGGTCGCGCCGTTGATCGGCCCGATGATCGACCGTGTCGCCGGCGGACGCAAGTTCGTGATCCAGGTCGTCGCCCTGGCTCGGGTGGTGCTGACGCTGCTGATGGCGCAGTACGTCGACAACCTCGCCCTGTTCCCACTCGTGTTCGGCTCGCTGGTGCTGCAGAAGACCTACGCGGTGTCGAAGTCGGCGATCGTGCCCTCCACCGTGCGCTCGGAGGCCGAGCTCGTCGAGGCGAACTCGAAGCTCGGCCTCGTCGCCGGCATCACGGGCGCCGTCGCCGTCATGCCGGCGGCACTGCTGCTGCAGGTCGGCGGAGCGCCGACCACGCTGATCTACTCGGCACTGCTGTTCGCCGGCGCGCTGGTGGCTGCGTCACGGTTGACCTCCGACGTGGTCGCACCCGACGCCGTCGACGCCGTCGAGGTCCGCGAGCTGCACTCGTCGAACATCCAGCTCGGCGCGATCGCGATGACGGTGCTGCGTGGTCTGGTCGGCTTCACCTTCTTCCACTTGGCGTTCTGGCTGCGGTCACAGGACCAGGGCACCCTGTGGTTCGCTGCCGTCGTCGGGGTCTCGGCGCTCGCCTCGATGGTCGGCAACGCGGTGGCGTCGATGTTGCGATCCCGGGTGCGCGAAGAGACGATGCTGACCTGGGCGCTGCTCGTGTGTGCCGGCGCTGCGCTCGGCGTCTCGGTGCTCGGCGGGCCGGTCGGCGCCGTGGCACTCGCCGCCGTCTTGAACCTCATGGCCGCACTCGGACGTCTCAACTTCGAGAGCATCGTGCAGCGAGACGCCCCGGGAGCGAACCGGGGCCGAGCATTTGCGGTGTTCGAGACGAGGTTCCAGCTCTCGTGGGCCATCGGCGCATTCGTGGCCGTTGCACTGCAGGCGTCCGGCACGGTCGGCTTCCTGATCGTGGGTGCGGTGGCCGTCGGAGCGAGCGTTCACCTGCTCGGTCGGCGACGGGTCGACGAGGTGGGTGTGGCGGTCAGTCGCCGGCGACCCGCGCGAGCCAGAGGCCGGGCGCCTCGACCTCGTTCGGCGTCGGAACGGCCCCGGGATCGTTGAACAGCGGTGCCAGCCCGGTCTCGCCGGCACGATCGACGACGCCCTGCACGAACGTCTTGCCCCGAGCGGTCTGGTCGGCACCGAGACGGATGCCGAGCAGGCGCTCGACGAAGATCTCGTCGGGGGAGGCCTCGGCGCGCCGACGGCGGGCGGCTTCGGCGATCTGAAGCGCGCTGCCGCCGATGATTCGGACCGCCACTGCATCGACCACCCAGTCGATGACGCCGATCGTGACGGCGACCGCAGCGTCGAGTTCCGGTTCGAGGGCGAGCTGTTCGGGGGACCGAACGGCGCCGAGCAGGACTTCGGGGTCGCCGAATGCCTGCTGCATCGCGGCCATCGGGTCGCTCTGATCGATGTCGAGCGACGTGAACTTGTCCGACAGCGCCGAGGGGTCGGGTCGGAACGCGCCGACGTGGCGTTGCACGAGCGTTCGCAGGTGGTCGGCGATGTGATCGATCGAGAGCAGCGTGAGGCCGGCCAGCTCGTGCGCCAGCACCCAGAGACGCATCTCGTCGAGTTGGATCGACCAGTCGTCGGCGAACGCGTCGATGTTGGCCGGGACGAGCACCAGCGCCGGCGTGGCACGGGGAATGGGGAGGTCGTACACGCCGAAGGCTCGTCGGGCGAGGTTGCCCACCATGGAGCCGACGCTCATGCCCATCATCGCCGGAGCCATCATCTTGCCGAGTCCCGCCATCATCTGGGCCATTGGATCGGATGCCATCTCGGCGGGGAGGTCGTCGGTACCACCGAGCGACGTGGCGAGATCGGTGAACAAGGGGCGATACGCCTCGAGCGTCTGCTGTGCCCACTGCTCGGGCGTGGCGACGTCGGGCTCGGTGGGGGGAACCTCGAGCTGCATCACGTCGCCGACGTGGAGGCGGGCGATGTCGGCGAGTTCGCGGTACTTGATCCGCACCGTCGGGTCGACGTTCGCCGACGTCGACACACCCGTCCCCGACAACAATCCCCCACCGTTGGCGGCGAGCACGGCGAACTGCCGAGCTGCGTCCCAGTTCAGCGGGCCCTGTCCCGAGAGCGCTCGGGAGAGATCGCCGAACAGCGGCATGTTGGCGAACGGGTCGACCGATTCGCCGGGATCGTCCTGGTCGGCCATACATCGATGTTACGGGTTCGAGTCCACGACGGGACGGCGGGTGGCCGCAAACCCTGCGACGACGTCGGGATCGGTATCGTTCGGTCGATGGACGGCCCCCGCGAGCGACCCGCGGTCGTGTTGACCGGTGCGTCCGGACCGCTCGGCCACCTCGTCGCCGAGCTGCTCGTCGACCACGAGGTGGCACTGGTGGACACCGTCGACGACCTCGGGCAACTCGACGGTCTCGGCGCCGCCTCGCTCGGCCCCGCTGGGATCGGCCCGATCACGGTGGTCGACCTGGGCAGCAGCGACTACGACACGCGTGCCGCCCGTCGCGAGAGCGCCACCGAGTCCGCCGCGTCGACGCTCGCCATCGCCGATCGTGTCGATGCCGTCCACGTGGTGTTCGTGTCGTCGGCGCTCGTGTACGGAGCGGCGACGAACAACCCCGTCCCGCTGACCGAGGACGCAACCCTGCGCCCCGACGTCGAGTTCGTCTTCGCCCGACAACTCGCTTCGGCCGAAGAACTGGTCGAACAGTGGCGATCGTCGCAGCCGGGCCGGACCACCTGTGTCCTGCGGCCGGCGGTGGCGCTCGCAGCCGGAGGCGGGTCGCGGCTCGCGTCGGCGCTGGTCTACGGGTTCGGGCGACGGCTGGCGCAAGCGGACCCACCGTCGCAGTTCCTCCACCTCGACGACCTGGCCTCGTCGGTGGCGGTCGGTGTCGAGCGTCGACTCGACGGCGTGTTCAACGTGGCCCCGGACGGCTGGGTGCCCGGTGAACGTGTTCGGGCACTGTCGGGAGAGCGTCCCCGGTTGCCCCTTCCCGACCGGTTCAGCGAGCTGGTCGCCGGGTTGCGTTGGCGGTTCCTCCGCGGCCCGATCCCGCCCGGCCTGCTGCCCTACACGCTCGAGCCGTGGGTGGTGTCGAACGGCCGACTGCGCGCCGCAGGGTGGATTCCGACCGTGACCAACGAACAGACCTATGTCGAGAGCACGGAGGCGCCGTGGTGGGCGATGGTGTCGCCGAAGCGCCGCCAGGAACTCGCGCTCGGCGCCGGCGTGGTGGTGATGATCGTGTTGGCGACAGTCGGGGTGATGGTCGGTCGCCGGCGGTTCAGTCGTCGACGAGGCTGAGCACGTCGCCACCGCGCACGCGTGCCACCAGCTGGCCGTTGCTGTCGAACATCACCGAACCGTCGGGCACCACCAGCAACCGGGCTTGTTCCCACGGCAGGTGATACGTGACCGCCTCGGTGCGCACGAAGACCAGCTCGTCAGCGGCCGGAGGCTCGTCGGCGACGGGTGTTCCGTCGACGTCGAATTGCGGTCCGGGCGTGACGGCGTGGGGGAACGCCGCGAACGACGTGAGCATCGCGGTCTGCGACCTGATCGGCGTCGACGCCCCGCCTGCGCCGGCGGGGGACTCGGTCGCCGGCTCGGCCGGGGCGTTGGCGGGGGGCTCGACGACGGCGCGTGCGGTGATCGGCGTCGTGGTGGCGCTGAGGGCCACGGGTCCGCCGGAGGTGCGCGGTGTCATCGCCACGACCATGGCCGCAACCGCCAGGACCGCCATCGCCCCACCACCGAGTGCCAGGAAGTTGGCGCGTGGACGTTGATGGTGATCGTCGACGTCGACGCGCGTCGGTCCGAGTTCGGAGGGGTGCCTCCACGATCGCTCGTGGGGTGGAAGGGGTCCTGGCTCCACGAGGACGAGATCGTACAACTCGTGGGGCCCTCGCTGTCAGCAGGCGTCCATTGACCAGCCCTCATCGCTACGATGCCCAACGTGGATCAACCCCTCGATCGTGACGACTGGTTCGCGGTCACCGACACCGACCTGCCGATCGGTGCGACATACGACTGGGCGGTCCGACCCGGGTGCGGGGCCGTCGTGCTGTTCAGCGGCACCATCCGCGACCACGCCGAGGGGCGACCGGGTGTCGAGCACCTCACCTACGAGGCCTACGAGGAGCAGGTCGTCCCCCGCTTCGCGGAGATCGGCGCCGAGTTGCGCCGACGGTGGCCCGACACCGGCCGGGTCGCCCTGCTGCATCGGCTCGGACGGATCGAGATCGGCGAGTCGTCGGTGATCGCCGTGGTGTCGGCTCCGCACCGCCCGGAGGCGTTCGAGGCCGCTCGGTTCGCCATCGACGCGCTGAAGGAATCGGCGCCGATCTGGAAACACGAGGTGTGGGCCGACGGGGCCGACTGGGGTACCGGAGCACACGACGTTCGTGACCCGCGATCCGTGGGGGCACCGGAATGATCGCTGCGGTCATCGTCGGCATCGCCGCACTCGGCGCGTTGGCCGCGGTGTTCGCCACCGTCGCCGGGCGAAATCGACGACCGACCGACGACATCGCGTCGTTCCGCCGACAGATCGATGCGCTGTCGCCCGAGGCGCGGCGTCAGACGTCGGATCGGATGAAACCGTCCGAGCATGGAGCGAACGGCGATGATGGTGACGATGACCATTGACGTCAACACGCCGAGGGCCACCGAGGTACGTGCCGATGGCACGTGACCTCGCGATCGACCTGGGCACGGCCAACACCCTCGTCTACATGAAGGGCCGCGGCATCGTGCTCAACGAGCCGTCGGTCATCGCGCTCAACCGCCAGACCGGCGAGGTGCTCGCAACCGGCCGCGAAGCGTGGCAGATGATCGGTCGGACACCGGGCTACATCGTTGCGGTCCGACCGCTGCGCGGTGGTGCCATCACCGACTTCGAGATCACCGAACGGATGATCCGTCTGCTGCTGCAACGCGTCGGCGTGAGTCGATTCACGCGACCGAAGGTGGTCATCTGCGTGCCGTCCGCCATCACCGAGGTCGAACGGCGTGCGGTCACCGATGCGGCCCGTCGCGCCGGTGCTGCCGACGCCAACCTGATCGAGCAGCCGATGGCGGCGGCGATCGGCGCCGACCTGCCCATCGACGAACCGGTCGGCAACATGGTGATCGACATCGGGGGCGGCACCAGCGAGACCGCGGTGATCAGCCTCGGTGGCATCGTGGCGCTCGAAGCGGTGCGGGTCGGCTCGTTCGACATCGACGCAGCCATCCAGAACTACGTACGCCGCGAGCACGGCATCGCCATCGGCGAACGCACCGCCGAGGAGATCAAGGTCGCCATCGGCTCTGCCGACCCGACCCCCGACGAGAACCAGGCCGAGGTGCGCGGTCGCGATCTGATGACCGGGCTGCCGAAGACCGTGCTGCTCACGCCGGAAGAGGTGCGCTACGCCACCGAGGACGTGGTGTCGTCGATCGTGGCTTCGGTGATCCGGTGCCTGTCGAAGGCGCCACCGGAGTTGTCGCAGGATTTCCTGGTGCGGGGCATGTTCCTCGTCGGCGGTGGCGGGCTGCTGCGCGGCTTGGCCGAGCGGATCGAACGCGAGACCGAGGTGCCCGTCAAGATGTCGAACGTGCCGCTCGAGGCCGTCGTGCTGGGAGCCGGGCACGTGATCGAGCACTACGACGCCCTGAAGGGCATGTTCATGGGTGCCCGTCGCTGATCCGATGGTTCGACTCGTCGACGTCGACGGCAGCCTGAGCCAGGGTCTCGGCGAGCTCCGCCGACGCTTCGACGTCCCCGCAGCGTTCCCGGCGAACGTCCTCGCCGAAGCCGAGCGAGTGACCACCCCCACGGCGGGCGCGAACGGCACCGCTCGCGTCGACCGCACCGGCGTGGACTTCGTCACGCTCGACCCGGTCGGCAGCACCGACCTCGACCAGGCGTTCAGCATCGAGGCGGCGGGCTCCGACCTGATCCTGCGGTATGCGATCGCCGACGTGGGGGCGTTCGTGCTGCCCGGCGGCGCGATCGACACCGAGGCGTGGCGGCGCGGGGTGACGCTCTACCTCCCGGACGGGCGCGCCGGTCTGCACCCGCCGCAGCTCGCCGAAGGTGCTGCCAGCCTGCTGGCCGACGTCGACCGGCCGGCGGTGGTGTTCGCGGTGCGCGTCGGCTCCGACGGCGCCGTGCAGCTCGATGGAGCCGAACGCGCCATCGTCCGCAGTCGGGCGCAGCTCGCGTACGCCACCGTCGAGCCGGGGCAGTTGCCTCCCGAGTTCGGGGAGTTCGCCCGCCGTATCGAGGCGGCCGAAGCCGTGCGCGGCGCCGATCGGATCGACATGCCCGAACAGGAGGTCGTTCGTGTCGGCGACTCCTACCACCTCCGGTTCCGTCCACGCCGGGCGGTCGAACGCCAGGGAGCGGCGATGTCGCTGGCCACGAACATGGCCGTTGCCGACGCGCTGCTGGCTGCCGGCACCGGCCTGTTCCGCACGATGCCTGCCGTCGACGGGCGAGGCGAACGGCGTCTTCGACACACGGCGCATGCCTTCGGGCTCGACTGGCCGAGAGACGTTCCGCTCGATCGTTTCGAGCCGACGCTCGATCCGGACGACCCTCGCACGGCTGCGTTCCAACTGGCTGTGCGTCGAGCGAGTGGGAGGGCGTCCTACGCGCCGTATCGATCCGGTGAGGTGCCGTGGCACGCTGCCATCGCTGCGACCTACACCCACGCCACTGCCCCGCTGCGGCGCCTCGCCGATCGGTTCGTGGTCGAAGCAGCGGTGTCCGTCGTCGCTGGTCGACCGGTCGAGCCCTGGGTTGGCGAAGCGTTCGAGTCGTTGCCGGCGGTGATGGACGCGGCCACCTCCCGGGCATCACAGATCGACCGTGCTGCGCTCGACCTGGCCGAAGCCATCGTGCTGACAGGTCGCGAGGGCGAACTCTTCGACGCGGTCGTCACCGACGAGGACGACCGCGGTGTTCGCATCCAGGTGTGCGATCCAGCGATCGTGGCCCGGGTCGCCGCTCGCCGGGTCGACCCCGGCGACGAGATCCGGGTGCGCCTCGTGGGCGTGGATGTCGGCGAGGGTCGCGTCGAGTTCGAGCGAGTCGCCTGAACCGTCGACGCGAGACTTGCTCGACCGCCTGGGCGTGCCACGTCACCTCACCCGGGAAGGACCGACTCGAAGCGGTGGGCGTGCAACGCAGGACCGGTGGACCGCAGAACAGTGCACGCTGCTCGGCCAGCTCTGACGAAGCCA
This sequence comes from uncultured Ilumatobacteraceae bacterium, assembly GCA_964549065.1. GTDB lineage: Bacteria > Actinomycetota > Acidimicrobiia > Acidimicrobiales > Ilumatobacteraceae > Sva-07. The sequence continues at coordinate 5,271 of CAZJUC010000063.1, read as the reverse complement.
GCTGTAACGTTTGGTGTCAGACACCAAACGTTACAGCTCGGGAACGAGCCGGGCGACGGTTCCACCGTTCGACACGGCGTACAGCTCACGGTCCGGGCCCTGGGCGATCGCCACCGGTGTCTCGAGTCGGGCGATGTCGACCACTCGGGGTTCGCTCGGCGGCGCGGTCGGGTCCAACGCCCAGATCTGGCCGCTGCAGTAGTCGCCGAAGACGTACCAACCCTGCAGGTCGGCCACCGTGTCGCCGCGAGCGACTCGCCCACCCGTGACCGAGCACCGGCCGTTGCCGTGGTCGTAGACGAACAACGGATCGACGGCGCCGTCGACCGGTTGGTCGTCGTTGAACCGCTCGAAGCCCTCGAACGCGCTCCAGCCGAAGTTGAGACCCCTGGCGGCGTCGCGCCGGTCGGTTGCGAGTGCCTGGTTGATCTCTTCGAAGGCGCCCTGACCGACGTCGCCGATCCACAGGTCGCCGGTCGCGGGGTCGAACGAGAACCGCCACGGGTTCCGCAACCCGTACGACCAGATCGTGGGATCTGCTCCTGGGGTGTCGACGAACGGGTTGTCGGCGGGCACGGTGAAGGGCGCGCTGCCGTCGGGCTGCGGATCGATGCGCAGGATCTTGCCGAGACGGCTCGAGAGATCGAGCGCATACCGTTCGGGATCGCCGGCGGAACCACCGTCGCCGACGCCGATGTACAGCAGCTGGTCGGGGCCGAAGGCCAGCTGTCCACCATTGTGGTTCGAGTAGGGCTGATCGATGGTGAGGACTTCGCGGTAGCTGTCCCGATCGAAGACGCCCGTTACCGGGTCGATCGCGAACTCTGCCACCACGGTGTCGCCGTCGACGTCGGTGAAGTTCACGTAGGCCAGCTCGGCGGTGGGGTGGAACGCCAGACCCAGCAGACCCTGCTCGCCTCTGGACTCGGTCAGGCCGGTGATGTCGAGTACGACCTCGGTCGACAGGTCGGTGACCGCCACGACCCGCCCCGGTTGTTCGACGACATGGAGCTCGCCGTGTCCCGGACGCACGGCGATGTCGACAGGCTGATCGAACGAACCGATCTCGAACAGCGCGACCGACGGTTCGGGCAGTGGCCCCACCGTGCCTCGAGTCGTCGTCGGTGCGGGAGCAGTCGTGGTGGCGACACCGGCGGTGCTGTCAGTGTTCTCGGTGCTGTCGGTGCTGGTCGGGCCGGAGACGTCGGAGGGCGGTGGAGTCGTCGGCGCCGGGTCGGGGCGGCTGGTCACCGTGGTGTCATCCCGGTCGGGTCGACCGACCCCGAACGAGTCGCCCGAGCCATCCGAGCCGCAGGCGGCGGCAACCAGCGAGACGACGATCGAGATGGTGGCGAGCCGCAGGTTCATCATCCCTCCACTACTAGCGTGTCGAGAGCGGTTCAGCTCGTCAGGCGGGTGAGACCCTCCTGCACGACGCTCACGGCGAGACGGCCGTCGCTGGTGAAGATCGAGCCGCGCGCGAGGCCTCGCGCCGACGACGTCGACACCGCCAGCTGGGCGTAGAGCAGCCAGTCGTCGGCACGGAACGGCCGGTGGAACCACATTGCGTGGTCGACGCTGGCCATCTGCATGCCCGATGTGTCCCAGTCGAGCCCGAACGGCAGCAGGGTCGTGTCGAGCAAGGTCATGTCGCTCGCGTACGTGACCACGCAGGCGTGCAGCACCGGGTCGTCGGGCAGCACACCGTCGGCGCGGAGCCACACGTGCTGTTTGGTCGACGCGTGGCCGCGTCGGCTCGTCGGGTCGCCGTCGACGTAGCGGAGATCGATCGGGCGTGGCCGGTGGTACCAGTCACCGATCCGCTCGGCGTGGGGCTCCATACGGGTGTGGAAGTCGGGATAGTCGAGGGGTTCGCCCATGCCCTCGGGCATCTCGAGCTGATGGTCGGGGCCGGTTTCGTCGTCGTGGAAGCTCGCCTGCAGGTTGAAGATGGCCCGCCCGTGCTGGATCGCCACCACTCGGCGTGTCGAGAAACTGCGACCGTCGCGGATGCGGTCGACCTCGTACAGGATCGGCACGGTCGGGTCGCCAGGACGCAGGAAATAGGCGTGCAACGAGTGCACGAGCCGGTCACGCTCGTCGATCGTGCGCGCCGCCGCCACGAGTGCCTGTCCGGCCACCTGGCCACCGAAGACCCGCTGACGGTTCTCGTCGGGGGACCGTCCGCGGAAGAGGTTGACCTCGATCGCTTCGAGGTCGAGCAACGCGACGAGATCGTCGAGTGCCCGCTGAGTGTCCTGGGGGGAAGGCCGAACGCCCGGCCGGTTGGTCTCCATGGCAGCCGTCATGTTGGCACGTCGTAGGGTCGCCGCATGACGTTGCTCGACATCTCCGCCGACGAAGTGCTCAACACGACCCGTGCGGTGCGCAAACGTCTCGACTTCTCCCGACCGGTCGACGACGACGTGATTCGCGAGTGCGTGGCCACGGCGATGCAGGGACCGTCGGGGTCGAACCTGATGACGATGCAGTTCGTCGTGGTCAAGGATCCTGGCAAGCGCCAGGCGATCGGTGAGGTCTACAAGCAGTGTTGGGCGATCTACAGCTCGATGCCGTTCTTCGCCGGAGCGATCCGGAAGGAGGGTGACGCCGAGCAGGCGCAGCAGGAACGCGTCGTCGACTCGGCGACCTATCTGTCCGAGCACATGGCCGAGGCCCCGGCGCTGGTGCTCGGTTGCACCGCCGGCCGGGTCGACGGCGCGCCGGCGATGGCGGCGGCGTCGTCGATGGGCAACATCCTGCCCGGCATGTGGAGCTTCATGCTGGCGGCCCGTGCCCGCGGGTTGGGCACGGCATGGACCACGATCTCGCTGATGATGGAGAAAGAGGTCGCCGACATCGTCGGGATTCCGTTCGACGACGTCCAACAGGCGTGCCTCACCCCGCTCGCCTACACCATCGGCACCGACTTCAAGCGGGCGATGCGGCCCGAACCCGACTCGATCATCCACTGGGACACCTGGTGACGCCCGAGCGTCGCACGCTCGCGTTGGCCACGAAGGGGTTCATGCCCGCCGACGAGGGCGACGCGCTCTGGGACGCGGCCGTCGCCGCAACCGGCGCGGTACCCGGCGCACCGATGCTCGAAGTCGGCTCGTACTGCGGTCGCTCGACGATCTGGCTCGGCGACGCCGCCGAGCGCTCGGGCGTGGTGCTGTTCGCGCTCGACCACCATCGCGGCTCAGAGGAGAACCAGGCCGGCTGGGACCATCACGACGCCGAGGTCGTCGACGCGCGCATCGCGAAGATGGACACGTTGCCGTTCTTCCGGGCAGCGATCCACGACGCCGCCCTCGAAGACTCGGTGATCGCCGTGGTCGGCAGGTCGCCGGTGGTGGCGGCGACATGGACCACACCGCTGTCGTTGCTCTTCATCGACGGCGGCCACGGTGAGGAACCTGCTCGGCTCGACTACGAGGGCTGGACGCCGCACGTGGCCGTCGGCGGGACGCTGGCGATCCACGACGTGTTCCCGGACCCCGCCGACGGCGGCCGTCCGCCCTACGAGCAGATCTTCCGACCGGCGCTCGAATCGGGGCGGTTCCGGCTGGTGTCGGCCACCGGCTCCCTACGCGTGCTGCGCCGTGTCGACTGACGCCCGGGCGTCGACCCAGGCGCCGTACTGGCGGACCACGACGAACCGTTTCCGGTCGACGTAGAGCAGCAGCGACCCGCCGAGGGCCATCACCGCAGCAGAGGCGACTCCCAGGGCGACCTCCGATCCGGCTGCCAGCAGAATCCCTCCCATGATCGGTCCGAACACGCGACCGAGGGCCATCACCGCCTGGGCGTCACCGGCGCGTTCCTCGGGGAAGCTCGAACGTTCCGCGAGCAGGTTGAAGGCGGCGGGGATCCCCATGAAGAACACGAATCCCCACCCGACGATTGCCACACCGAAGACCAGTCCGCTACGTGACGCGGCGATCGCGAGTGCGCAGAGTGCGGTGGCGAGGAACCACACACCCGCTGGCCCACGGCGCCCGCTCCAGCGGGCCGACGGAATTGCCGCGAGGGCGTTGCCGCTGAACAGCAGCGACACGGTCAACGGAGAGAGTCCGTCGAGGTCCCTGCCGATGGCCGCGCTGTAGACGAACACCGACGACCCGCCGAGGGTGATCGTGCCGAGTGCGAAGAGGATCGCTCGCGCTGCTCTGGTGGGTGCGTGACGTGTCCGGTGGGGGCGCAGCCGATCGGTGAGCGCCACCTGCCGCGTCCAGATCAGCGGTGTCGCGGTGATCATGGCGAGGATGACGAACAACCAGCGTGGGCCGATCGACTCGAGCAGGAACACGATCAGCGGCGACATCACCATGCCGACCAGCGGACCGACCACGGCAACGTCACCCGTCTTCTCGGTGTCGCCGAATGCTGCCTGCCAGGCGATCCACGCAGCGAAGCCCAGCGACACTCCGCTGGCGAATCTCATCACCGTCAGCAGTTCGAACGTGGGCGCAGCGGCCGATCCGAGGTTGGCGAGCACCCCGATCAACGTGCCGACCACGAACACCGAGCGGACCGGGCGGAGGAACCGCCCTCCCACCCAGGACGCCAGGACGAAGCCGGCGAGTTGGGTGGTCGACATCCACCCGGCGGTACTGACCGCGACGTCGTACTCGTCCGACACCGCAGGGAGCAGGAACGGAGTGGCTGCGAAGACCGCGGTGCTCGACGCGATGGCGACCAGCAGTGCTGCCGGTACCGACGGCTTCGCAGCTGCGAGGAGGCGGACGGGTGCCTGGAACGCCACGTGGGATCCTGCCCCGGACCCTCAGTCGCCGAACTCGCGACGCAGATCGTCGCGAGCGGTGCTGATGATGTCGCGCACCTTTGTGCGCAGCGCTGGCATGTCGTCCATCGTCAGGCCCTCGGTGGGCACCGGGTCGAGTACGCGTACTTCGGCCTCGGCGTAGCCGAGGCGCCAGTCGTGCTTGCGCAGTGCGTCACGTGTGCCATGGACCGCGAGTGGCAGGATCGGCGCCTGGTGTTCGATCGCCAGACGGAAGGCGCCGGACTTGAACTCACGGAGTTCGCCGGTCTTCGAGCGGGTGCCCTCGGGAAAGATCATCACCGACACCTTCGAGTTCAGTCGCTCGCTCGAGGCTTCCAGCGCTTTCGCTGTGGATTCGGCGTCGCCGCGTTCGAGTGGGATGTCGCGGGCCAGTCGCATCATCCAGCCGACCAGCGGGATGCGCAGGATCTCGATCTTCGACATCCACTTCATCTCCGTCGGCAGGTGCGAGATCAGCAGGA
>CAZJUC010000062.1:0-16062 GCA_964549065.1 uncultured Ilumatobacteraceae bacterium | reverse complement strand
CGCCACCGTCCACCCGACGAGGCCGAACGTGCCGAGGAACGACCACGTGCTCTGCTGGCGGCGCTGACGGGCCCGGTCGTGACGCATCGACTTGCGCAGCACCGTACGTCGCAGCGCCTTTGCCCGCGCCCGGTCGAGCTCCGAGGGGGTCGGCTCGCCGTCGTCGCCGACCTCCCGGGCACCGTCGTCGCCGACCTCCCGGGCACCGTCGTCGCCGACCTCCTCACCACCATCATCACCTCGGCGACCATGGCCGCCGGAGGGCCGGTCGGGCAGCTCGTCAGCCGGGGACATCGTCGAGGTCCAGCAGTCGTTGGGTGACGTCGCCCTCGAGGCGGGCGACGGCGCGACGGGCACGACGTTCACGCTCGTCGAGGTCCGAGAAGGCGGCACGCAACTGGTGCTGCAGTTCGCGGGTCGACGATCCGGTGAAGGCTTCGCCGGTGGCGATGTCGACATGTGACCCAGCCTTCACCAGCGTTCCACCGTCGACCGCCAGGTACGACTCGTTTCCGTCGGCGATGAACACCACGAGTCCCTGGGCGAGGTCGACGACCGCGTCGAGGTGTCGCGGCAGCATGGTGAACCAACCGACGGTCGACTCGGCCGACACCTGCTCGACCTCACGGTCGACCACGACCGAACCGGGGGTCACCACGCGGAATCTCACGGCTCGGCCCCATCGGCGTCGTCGCCGTCCGAGTTCTCGTCGCCGTCCGAGTTCTCGTCCCCGTCCGAGTCATCTGGAGCTTCGTCGAGGTCGTCGAGCGAACCGATCATGAAGAGCTCGCTCTCGCTGCGATCGGCGAACTCGTCGGCGAGAATCCGCGCGCACCCGTCCAGGGCGTCGTCGAGCGACACCAGACGCCCGGCGGAACCAGTGAACTGTTCGGTCACCGAGAACGGTTGGGTCAGGAATCGCTCGAGCTTGCGGGCACGGTCGACCACCCGCTGGTCCTGCTTCGACAACTCCTCCACGCCGAGCATCGAGATGACATCGGACAGCTCGTCGTAACCCGCCAGGGTCTCTCGGACCTGACGGGCGATCGTGTAGTGCCGCTGACCGACCACGGCGGGGGTCAGCAGCTTCGACGTCGACCGCAACGGGTCGACAGCAGGGTAGAGGCCCTGCGCCGCCCGGTCACGCGACAGCACGATCGAGGCCGACAGATGACCGAAGACATGTACCGCCGACGGATCGGTGAAGTCGTCGGCGGGCACGTACACCGCCTGCACCGAGGTGATCGCTCCGGTGTCGGTGGTGGCGATGCGCTCCTCCAGGCCCGCCAACATCGATGCCAGGTCGGGCTGGTAGCCGAGTCGGGAGGGAACCTGGCCGAGCAACGCCGACACCTCGGTGCCGGCCTGGACGAATCGGAAGATGTTGTCGATCAACAGGAGCACGTCCTGGTGCTGATCGTCACGGAACCACTCGGCCATCGTCAACGCGGTGTGCCCCACCCGGAGTCGCGCACCGGGCTGCTCGTCCATCTGGCCGAACACGAGGACTGCCTTGTCGAGCACGCCACTCTCGGAGAGTTCGCGGTGCAGTTCCTCCGCTTCCCGATTTCGTTCACCGATTCCGCAGAACACACTGGTGCCCTCGTGGGCGCCGGCGACGTTGTTGACCAGCTCCATGATCAGCACGGTCTTGCCGACGCCGGCTCCCCCGAACAGACCGGCTTTCCCGCCGCGTTCGAGCGGCGCCAGCACGTCGATCACCTTGATGCCGGTCTCGAACGTCTCCGATGTTGCCGGCCGACGCGCCAGCGGTACCGACGGTTGGTCGATCGAACGTCGGGGAAGGTCCTCGAGCTCGGCGTCGTCGAGCCCATCGATCGTCTCACCGAACACGTCGAAGACGCGGCCGAGGGTCGCGTTGCCGACCGGCACTTCGATGGTCGATCCGGTATCGGTCAGTCGGTCACCTCGACACAGGCCTTGGGTCGCGGTGAGTGCGACGGTGCGCACCGTGCGGTCGTCGAGGTGGCTGACCACCTCGACGGCCACACCCGGACGACCACCGCGTAACTCCTCGTCTGAGCCAACGGCTTCGCTGCGCAAGAGCCGCCCGATCTGGGGCAACCGGCCGTCGACCGTCACGTCCACGACGCTGCCGCGCACCGCAGCCACACAGCCGTCGGGGGGATCTTGTCCCGGCCGAGTCGATGGTTCGGTTGCGCTCATGTCGTCGTCACCGGTGCTCTGCTCTCGGCGGTCTGCCGGGGGCACTGACACCGTGCACCTGGCGGGGTACCCGCAGCGGAGTCGTCCGAACCGCGCCGTGGCTCAGCGCGGTGTCGCATCGCCGATCCTGCGTGAGTACAGCGCTTCGATGCTGTCCGCGTGCCGCCGGGCGATGACGGCCCGGCGGGGCTTGAGCGTGGGGGTCAACTCACCGTTGTCGATACTGAAGTCCGCCGTCAGCACGTCGAACTCCCGGATCGACTCCGCTCTCGACAAGGCGCTGTTCACGTCCTCGACACACCGTTGGATCTCCGAGCGAAGCAGTTCGTCGTGGTCCGCCGAAGTGTCGGTGTCGTGGGACTGGTGCTCGCGACGCCAGAGGGCGAGCGCGTCGTCATCGATCGTGATGAGCGCACCGACGAACGGTCGGTTGTCGCCGAGGACCATGGCCTGGCTGATCAACGGGTGGGCGCGCAACCGGTCCTCGATCGGTGTCGGCGCGACGTTCTTTCCTCCGGCGGTGACGATCAGGTCCTTCTTCCGGCCGGTGATCCAGAGGAAGCCGTCCTCGATGTGGCCGACGTCGCCGGTTCGGAACCAGCCATCGCTCGTGAAGACGTCGCTCGTCGCATGCTCGTCGTGCCAGTAGCCCGAGAAGACCTGTGGCCCCATGGCCAGCACCTCGCCGTCGGAAGCGATTCGCAGCGTCGTGCCTGCCAGGGCGGGGCCGACCGCTCCGGGTCGCCATGCATCTGCACGATTCACCGTGAGCGTGGGACTGGTCTCCGTCAGCCCGTAACCCTCGAAGATCCGAATTCCGATCCCGTCGAAGAAGAGCGCCAGGCGTTCGCCGAGCGCGCTGCCGCCACTGAACGCGAAGCGCATCGACCCTCCGAACGCTGCGCGAATTCGTCGATAGACAACACGCTCGTAGATGGCATGCTCGAGCCGGGTGAAGGCCCGCAGCCGCCCCTCGGCGCGTTCGCGGGCGAAACGTATCGCCACCTGTGCGGCCCGATCGAAGATCCTGCCCAGGTGCCGTTCACGACTCGACTGGCGCGCGGCGTTGAAGAACTTCTCGAAGACCCGCGGCACCGCCACGATCATCGTCGGTTGCGCCAGGCCCAGTTCGTCGGGGAGGCTCGACAGGTCCGTCGCGAAGTACACGGCGATGCCGAACTCGAATCCGGCCAGCGCGATGATCTTCGCGAACGAGTGGGCGAGCGGGAGGAACAACAGGGTTCGTTCGTCGTCGCCGAGCAGCGCCCGCACGGCACCGAGACTCTGAATCGTGTTCGACCGCAGGTTGCGATGGGTCAGCACACAGCCCTTCGGGTTCCCGGTGGTACCCGAGGTGTACACGATGGTGGCCACGTCATCGAGGTCGATGGCATCGATGCGTTCGTCCAGCACGGCGTCGGACACGGCCTCACCTCGCTGGACGAGTTCGTCGACAGCGCCCTCGTCGATCACGAGCACCTCGCCGACACCCTGCTCGGCATCGACGACCAGCTCACGCAGCGCGTTCGTCTCGACCACTGCCATGGCTGCTCCGCTGTCAGCGACGATCCAGCCGACCTGCTGGGCGGCGGATGTCTCGTAGATCGGAACCGTCACCGCTCCCGCGGCGACGACCGCATAGTCGAACAGCATCCACTCGATCCGGCTGTGCGACATGAGGGCGACACGGTCACCTGGCGAGACACCGGAGGCGATCAGGCCCTTGGCAATGCCCCTCACGCGCCGAGCGAACTCGTCCGCCGTCACCTCGATGAACCCCGGCCCGTCTCGGAACGCCGCAACCACCGCGTTCGGATCGCGACGCGCCCGCTCGATGATCGGTTCGAGGAGATGGGACGTCGGTGCGAGCGGAGCGAGCTCGGCACCGGACAAGGTGGACGCTTCGTCCCGCTGGTTGCCTGTCGGCTGGGCGGTCATCTGCGTCTCCTTCCCTCGCGGCGTCGCTACTCTTCGAACCTACCTCTCCGACTCGGCGCTGGCGACGGCCGAAGTGCTCTGCCCGAGCAGCGCCAGGAGCTGATCGACGACGTCGGGGTCGTCGGCGGCGATGTCGTGTCCATGCCCGACGGAGTCGGCACACGAAGCAACCGGGGTCGACGATCGACGGACCAGCACGGGACGATCGGGCTCGGCACGCCGATGCGCGTCGACGAGACGATCGCGTTCGTCGTCGGAGTCCAACAGCATCAGAATGGCGTCCGCCCCGTCGGCCAACGGGCACCTGCCACCGGCGAGCACAGGGCAACCACTGCGTCGTCCGTGGGGACCGGCGCACGTCGCCACGACCAGACCCGCCCGCTCGGCCGCTGCTTCACCGGACCAACGACGCCCTGCGACACCCACCAGCACGCGCGGTCGGTCGTCGCCCGGGGGCCAGCTCGGAGGTTGCCCACCGGTGCCGATGCTGAGGCGTACGACGCCTCGATCGTGCCCCAACGCCACCGGATCACGGCGACGCAGCAGTGCGAGCATCGGCCCGTTCTCGAGCAGGACATCCGCTTGCAGGTTGGCAATACCCTGCGCGGCAGCACGATCCGAGAGCATGTCGAGGAGCACGGGCCCCAACCACCCCCGCCAGGGTGCCGCGACCGTCACTGCGAGGTCACCGTCACCGTCGCTGCGCAGCGCATAGCCGGCCTCACCGGCGACCGTTTCACCACCGTCGTTCTCCTCGACGATCGCGATCAGTCCGTATCCACCTCGCTCGCCGACGGAGGCCCATTGCCGACACCAGTCCTCGCGCGGCCGGAACGCACCGAAGAACCGACGATGACGGTCACTGTCGCTCAGATCCCGGTACAGCGTCAGGATCCGTTCACCGTCGGCCGACGTCGTCGGGCGGACGGTCATCCGTCGACCGTCGGCGAGGTGGAACCGAACCGGGTCGTCGGTGCTGGAGTCGATTTCCGGGTACACGTTCACATTCTCGCCGGCGCAGCGGTCGCCCGTCATTCCACGAGCACGGCGATGTCGGGGTTGCTGATGGTGGCGTCGACGACCCCGTCGGCGATCTCGACGCTCAAGCGATGCGAACCGAGGGGGACGTTCTCCAGTCGGAGATGGTGGACCGCGACCGGAAGTCGGGGGCGCAGCCGCACACAGCCGGCCGGCAGATCGGGTTCGAGTCCGAGCAGTGCTCGAACGATCAGCAACGGCGATGCCGCGGCCCATGCCTGCGGCGAACACGAGGCCGGGTACGGAACAGGCGCCGGAAGGTCGCTGCGGGCGAACCCGGCGAACAACTCCGGAAGCCGACCGCCGCTCCAGGCGGAGGAATCGATGAGACCCATGGCGAGTTGTTGGGCGGCCGAGTCGCACCGCGCCCGTGCGAGCCCGGCGACCGCGATCGCGGTGTCGTGCGGCCACACCGAGCCACAGTGGTACGACAGCGGGTTGTAGCCGGGCGCGCTGCTGGCCAGCGTGCGCAGGCCCCATCCGCTGAACATCTCCGGCGACGTCAACAACTCGGCCAGACGGCTGGTGCGATGCTCCGGCACGATGCCGGTCCAGAGCAGATGGCCGATGTTCGACGTCAACGAGCGGATCTTGGCCTTGTCCGGGCCGAGCCCGACCGCATACCACCCGAGGTCGTCGATCCAGAACGCCTCGTCGAAATGCTCCCGGAGTGCATCAGCACGCTCGTCCCACCTGTTCGCCGCCGCGTTGTCACCGTCGATCGCCCGGGCCAGTTCGGCACGGCCCCGGTACGCCGCGTAGCTGTAGCCCTGCACCTCGCAGAGAGCGATCGGTGCGCGGATCACACTGCCGTCGCCGTCTCGGATCCCGTCCCACGAGTCCTTCCACCCCTGGTTCTCCAGACCGCTGTCGCCGGGGCGTTCGTACTCGACGAAGCCGTCACCGTCACGATCGCCGTACTGCTCGATCCACTGCACTGCCCGGTCCACCGCCGGCAACAACGAACGGACGTGCTCGGTCGCGCCGGTCCATCTCGCCAGTTCGGCCACCGCCATCACGAACAGCGCGGTGGCGTCGGCCGTGCCGTAGTACCGGCCTGCTCCACCCAGCATCTGCGTGCTCAGCTTGTCGAAACGAACTTCGTGGAGGATGCGCCCCGGCTGCTCCTCGTTGCGGTCGTCGACGCGGCGGCCCTGGGTGTCGGCCAGCTCACTCAGCACGCCCGCAGCGAGCTGCTGATCGACCGGCAACGCCATCCAACTCGCGAGCAGCGAGTCGCGGCCGAACAGCGTCATGAACCAAGGAGCCCCCGCAGCGATCACGGGACGCTCCGGATGGGCCGGGTCGAAGATCCGCAGCGCACCCAGGTCGTCGACCGCCTGGTGGAGTGACCGGAGCAGCACGGCATGACTCGTGTCGAAGTCGGTGGTCGTCTCGTGCCACGTGCGCAGCCTGCTCGCGGGGGCGGAGAGGTTCAGCGGGGTGCCGCACTGCTGATTCGGCACCAGGGGTTGCCCCGCCGCACTGATCCGCAGTTGCAGACAGCTCGACCACACCTCGCCTGGTTCGAGATGGCACCGCCATCGCAGCACGCCACCCGATGTGACCGGTTCGGGGGGCCGTGACGACGTGACCGCGACGCGGTCGACCTGGGTCGCCATCTCCACGCCGGCATCGGGCACGATCATCACGCCACCGTCGATCGACGTCATCGAAGAACCACCCAGTGCCGGGTGACCGGCCTTCACGTCGAACAGCGATCGGAAGTCGGCATCCACCTGCAACGAGACATCGAGATCGATGGCCTCCATCGCGTGGTTGCGGATCTCGATGTCCTCACGCATGCCGTCGCCGAGGGCACGGCGTTGCACGACCACCGTCGTGGCGTCGACGACACCCTCGGCCTCGCGCCGTCCCACGAACGTCGCCGAGAACGGCCCGTCCGGCGTCACGGACAACGACTGTACGGGGCGCCCGCCGACGAACAGCCGCCAGACCGACAGCACCCTCGTGTCGAGCATGAACAAGCCCTGCGCTGCGTCGCCGTCGATGTCGCCGGCCCGGTCGGACAACATGAACGTCGCACCGTCCACCAGCGTCACGGTCGCAGGGGTCGAGGTCCTGGCGCTCTCGCCGCCGAAGGTCCATGGGGACGTGCTCATCGTGTACTCCGCTCACCATTCAAGCTCATCGCTCTTCGCCTCCGAGACGCCGCAGCGAGAAGTTGATCGTCAGTTGACGGAGCGCGACGCCGTGCGATCGAAGCAGTGGAGGTGCAGCGCACAGCCGACCGGCAACTACTTCTTCGACGTCGCGGCGGACTTCTTGGACTTCGCCGCCGACTTGCCCGACTTCTTGGCGGACTTCTTCGACTCCGCGGTGGGCTTCTTCGACTTCGCGGTGGGCTTCTTCGACTCCTCGGTGGAGACTGTGGCCTCCTTCGCACCGGATGTCCCACCGTCGATCTCGACTCGTTTGGAGTTCTCGGTCGAGTTGCCTTCGGGCAACGGGACACGGACCTTCATCACACCGTCGTCGTACGTCGCCGTCACGGCGTCGACGTCGACGCCGTCGGGCAGCGACATGGTGCGACGAAACCGTCCGGTGCGCCGCTCGGTGAGGTACACCCCTTCGTTCTCTTCGCTGCGTTCCGAACTCCTGCGGCCCCCGATGACGAGCACACCATCGTGGATCTCGATGTCGACATCGTTGTCGACGTCGATGCCGGGCAGCTCCAGCTCCACCACGAGGTCGCCATCGTCTCTGTACACATCGGCAGCGGGATCGAAATCCCAGCCGTCCTGGCGTTCACCCTCGCCGGGGGAACGCCAACTCTCGTCGTGAGCCAGCAACGAACTCATCAGTCGCTGCATGTCGAGGAGCTGTCGCTCCAGGCCGAAATGGGTGCGGTACGGCAGACGCCGAACAAGTGTCATGTCATCCTTCTTTCGTCTGGGCGAGCCACGAGGGAACGCCGCGGGGTATCGCTCCGGTACCCCCGGGGTCGTGTCCCAATCGCGGTTGGTGCTCTGTTGACGATCAGGCGACCTCCCACCGAATCTCGGGCGCGATCGTAGGAACCATGAGCACCTCGGCCGGCACCTTCGAATCGCATCTGCACCCGACGATCGGCGAGGACGACGCCTCGCGCGGCTCCGCCCTGGCAGGTAGCGCCCCTGTGTTCGCGAGGACGGTCGACGCTGGTCTGGTGATCGATGTCATCGACGGCGATCACGTCACGCTCGTGGCGGTCGTCGCACCCCGCGACAACGAGGCGATCTCGCATCGCCTGAGAACACTGATCGGCGCCGGAGTCCGTCACATCAGTATCGACCTCGGGTCGGTCGAGGAGATCCACCCCTCGGCTGCGGCATGCATGACGGACGTTGCCCTGTGTCTCACCGATGCCGGTGGCTCCCTCGAACTCCTCAACGTTCGACCCACCGTGGCGATCGCATTCACCCCGAGCAGTACTGACGGCGCCAGTCGGATGAGATGACCATGGAGGCGCTCACTGCGAACACCCTCCGAACCGGGTCGACCGTGATCGCAGTGCCGCCACACCACACCGCCACCGTCGCTCGACGCCCGCTCAGCGTGGGCCTGATCGCACCGCCGTGGGTAACCGTGCCGCCCGGCCTGTACGGCGGCACCGAGATCGTCGTCGACCAACTGGCGCGCGGTCTCACAGCTCGCGGCTGCGACGTCACGCTCTTCACCGCGGGTGATTCGACCTGCCCGGTGCAGCGGCGTTGGCACTATTCGCATGCGCTCAGCACCATCGCGGACCTCGACGCCGAGCTCGCCCATGTTCGCCATGCGTACGAGGTCATGAGCAACGTCGACATCGTGCACGACCACACGCTGCTGGGTCCGATCTGGGCGCGGGCGCACGGCCACCCCGGGCCCGTGGTCACCACGATGCACGGCCGGTTCACACCCGACCTGATCGAGCAATTCCGGACCATCGACGATCGGGTCGAGATCGTTGCCATCTCGGAGTCGCAGCGCCGCAGCGCCGTCGGCGTCCGCATCAATCGAGTGATCCACCACGGCCTCGACCTCGGGGCCTTCCCGTTCGGTGGAGGAGACGGCGGCTACGTGCTGTTCCTCGGGCGGATGAGCCCCGACAAGGGAGCGCATCGCGCGATCGAGATCGCCCGTGCAGCCGGCCGGAAGATCTTGCTGGCAGCAAAGATGTGGGAACCGTGCGAGCACCGGTACTTCGCCGAGCAGGTCGAACCGCTCCTGGGCGACGACGCGATCTTCCTGGGCGCCGTCGGCGGCCCCGACAAGCTCGACCTGCTCGGACGCGCAGCCGCACTCGTCAACCCCATCCGCTGGCCCGAGCCGTTCGGGTTGGTGATGATCGAAGCACTGGCCTGCGGTACGCCGGTGCTCTCGTTTCCCGAAGGCGCTGCCCCTGAGATCGTCGACCACGGGCGGACCGGGTTCCTATGCCACGACAACAGCGACATGACCGCACGCCTGACGCAGATCGACCGAATCGACCGGGGTGCGTGCCGCCAGAGCGTCGCCGACCGGTTCAGCACCGAGCGGATGGTCGCCGATCACCTCGAGCTGTACGCATCGGTTCGAGCCGCGGCTGCCGCCCGGGCGAGCCGGCCGAACGTCAGCCGGAGGTGACCCGGCCGACAAGACGGTCGACGTCGGCGGGGTCACAGAGTTCGCTTCCCGCGGTCAGGACCGCCGCAGTGCCCGCTGCGACGCCGAAGACGACGGCGTCGTCGAGTTGACGGTGCTGCAGGAGCGAGGCGGCGATGCCCGCGATCATCGAATCACCGGCTCCCACCGTGCTCACCGGACGCACCGGCGGCGGCCGGAACCAGCGCGTCGCTCCATCCGATGACATCAACAACACCCCTGACGGACCCCGTGAGGCCACCACGGCCCGAACCGCCCCCCACCCGATCACCTCGGCCACGGCCTGCTCGATCTGCTCGGTGGTCGACGGCTCCCAGCCGACGAGCTGCGCGAGTTCGCGTTGTGACGGTTTGACGATCACCGGGCAGCGACGGGCAACCAGTTCCAGCGCCGGTCCGGAGGTGTCGACGATCGTGACGGTCTCGTTCGACACCCCCTCGACGAGCGATGCGAAGATCTCCGGCGGCATCCCCGGTGGCAGGCTTCCGGAGAACACCGCGATCGGTACGTCGCTGCCGGCGGCGGCGACCGCGTTGCGGAGCTCGTCGAGCCGGCCGATGCTCGGTCCCGGCAGCGAGATCCGGTACTGCGAGTTGGTGCTGATCTCCGAGACCGCCAGCGACTCGCGGGTGTTGCCGTCGATCACGAAGTCGTCGACGCGTACACCGTCGGCGCGCAGCAAGCCGACCAGCTCGTCACCGACAGGGCCCCCGACGACCACGAACGCCGACGTCGCCACCCCCAGGCGGTGCAGCACCCTCGACACGTTCACGCCGCCACCGCCGGGCTCGCGTCGCGCCAGCTCGGCGCGTAGCTTGCGATCGGGAACCAACCGATCGAGCGAGATCGACACGTCGAGAGCCGGGTTGAACGTGACCGTCAGGACCTGCGACGTCGACACAGCTGTCACCTCGACGCCTCCGACGCTCCGGCTCTGCGGAGCACGACGGGCACCGTGGTGTTTCGCAGAAGGTGCCTGATCACCTCGGCATGCCCGCGACCGAGATCACCGTCCCACGACACGACGATGGCATCCGCCTGCTCGACCTCGGCGACATCCAGGATTTCGACCGCTGGTTCGCCGAGGCGCAGCTCGACCCGGTCACAACACTCACTGGTGTGTCTGGCGAGGAACTCCTGGGCGACCACGTCGAGATCGTAGGGCGATGTCGCGAGCGGCGGCGCGGACTCCGGGTCGAAGACGTGGAGGGTGACCGTTCGTTGGCCGGCCTCGACGAGCTGACGCGCCACGGGCAAGATGGCAGAGGTCGACGCCACGACCCCGTCCAGTGGCAGCAGGAACAGCAGGTCGTCGCCTTCGAGCGCCGGGCCCTCGGGTGCCACCACCACGAGCGGCACATCGGAGCGGGCGAGGAGCGCATCGGCGACATGGCCGACCGGCCCGGGCGTGTCACGCAGCGCTCGCGATCCGAGCACCCCGAACTCGACGTCGTCTGCCGACAGCTCGCCAGCAAGTACGTCAACGGGATCACCCACCACCAGCCGGGCCCCGTTCGTGGAGGTTGCGGCGTGGTCGTCGTCGACCACCGTCAGTGGGTCGACGGACGCGCCGATCAGCTCGGCGATCGTGGTCGCGGTGGTCAGCACCCGAGCTGCCACCGGCGACTCGTCGAGCATGGCGAGCACCCGGCTCATCGCTGCTCCCACCCCTGCGGTGTCCGACGGAATGCGTGGTGGTTCCGATGGCGCGCCCCGTCGGCAGCCCTGACGTCGATCGCTTTCGAGGAGTCGACACGGGCCTCGTCGCCGTCGACCCTGACGCTCACGTTCGCGCCGCAGAACCTGAAGCGGTGTTCGATCGGTCCCCACGGCTCGGGCACGAGCGGGTCGATCGTCAAGCCTCCCCGGTGTTCGCCGATTCCGAGAAATCCCCAGGTCATCGCCTGCCACAGCCCACCCATCGTCGCGAGATGCAGACCGCCGGCCGTGGTCCCCGTCAGGTCATCGAGGTCGAGACGGGCCGCCCAACGGAACCAGTGCACTGCTTCGTCGGTCCTGCCGGCGCGCGCGAGCAGGGCTGCACAGGTGGCCGGCGACAGCGAACTGCCGTGCGCGGTGCGTGGGAGGTAGTGGTCGAGTGCAGCGTCGAGGGTCCCGGGCACGAGGTCGTCGCCGATGAGCAGGTACATCATCAAGACGTCGGGCTGTTTGATGATCTGGGTGCGCTGCGTGCGCTCCTGGCCCAGGATCGCGTCGGCAGCGATCGGCGGCGATCCAAGATCTGCGACGTTCAACGGTTCGAGGTCGTGGTAGCCGGCGAACTGCTCGTAGGTGCCGATGTCGGGGTCGAACCCGTCCACCAGCACCTCGGCCAAGTGCATCCAGCACCGGTACTCGGCATGATCGATGGTGCCGGCCGCCCGGCAGGTCGTGGCTCCGGCGCACAAGTTGCGGCGAGCCATGGCATTGGTGAACGCATCGTCATCGATCCCCTCGTGGTACTCGTCTGGGCCGATCACGTTGCGGATGTGGCCGGAACCGTCCGAGTCCAGCTCGATGCGCGACGCCCAGTACCGGGCGGTCTCGAGGAGCAGCTCGTTGCCCATCGAACGCATGAACTCCCGGTCGTCCGTCCACCGGAAGTAGTGCATGACCGACCAGGCGACGTCGGCCACGATGTGCTCTTCGAGCTCTCCGGTGAGGATCGGGATCGTGGCGCCGTGCAGGTCACGTGCCTCGCTCGGGGTCACCTCACCGCCGGTACGCGCCGACTCCCACGGGAAGCGTGCGCCATCGAAGCCTTCCGAGCTGGCGCGGACCCGGGCCGCGCCGAGCCGTGCCCATCGGTAGCCGAGTGTGGCCCGAGCTGCGCGAGGTTCCAGGCCGCACAGCGCAGGTGTCACGAACACATCGGTGTCCCAGAACACGTGGCCCCGGTAGCCGAATCCGGTCAGCCCCCGAGCACCGATCGCCAACTCGCGTTCGGGGGCTCCCGCACCGAGGAGTGCGGACGTCGCGAACCGCACGGCCACATCGAGGCCAGTATCTCCTTCGATCCGGGTCCCGACCGCTTGCCATCGCCGACCCCACCGCCGACGGTGTTCCTCCTCGAGCGCGTCGAAGCCGACCGAGTACGCCCCCTGCGCCTGCACCGCCAGCCCGCGCATGTCCACCTCGGCCGTGGACGTACGGGCACCGAGTGCCACGATGCGAGTGATGACCCGGCGGTCGGTGGGATCGGGGCCTCGATCGACGCTGTCGGTGTGGGCGACCCCAGCGATCGTGCCGACCGGGCCCCGCACGACCATCGCCGTGGCTGCATCGTTCGTGTCGACGGTGGCTCCGGGCGGCGTGGAAGGACGGACGAACGGCGCCGAAGGGAGCACTGCCCGTGCCGGACCGGTGATCCGCAACGCACACACCCCGGGCCGGACGATCGACGCGAACCGGTCGACCGTGACGATGTCGCCCGTACGTGGGTGCTCCATGGTGGTGGTGACGGCACCGCGACGCAGATCCAGTTCGATCGACTCGACCCACCCGTCGTCGGGTTCCAGGTCGAGCGAGGTCCAGATCGGACCCTGCAACAGGCTCGGATCGGTGTCGCTGTCGTACACGCCGGCAGCCAGCGTGCTGGGCCAACTCGGCGAACCCGAACGCTCCGACAAACCCCGTGTCCCGAAGCGTCCGTCGGTGAGGGTGGTCAACGCTTCCCAGTGCCGGCGGTGTCGCGCATCGAGCGGGTCGACACGAATGCTCCATCGCTGTGCTGCACGACCCTGGGCCACTCTCCAGACGCTGACGGACGAGTTTGGGCTGCAGCATCCCTGGCCGTCAACATCGCATCAACGCTCGGACATCTTTCGTCGACGACGCGACGTCGCGCGGCGCAGCGACCGTGCGAGCCTGCGGAATGCCTAGCGCGTGCCGCTCGGATCTCGAAGTGCAGCGGCAACGCCTTCGATGCGGGCGCCTCGAGCGGCCACCACGACCCGATCACCGGCTTGGCAGCGATGGTCCAGTTCCGACTCGATCAGCTCGGGTGTGGCGTCGGACATGATCGCCAGGACGACGGCGTCGGGATCCTCGACATCGAGTTCGAGCTGTGACTTGCCGACGGCGGCGGACTCCTCGCTCAACTCGACCACGTCGACGACGACCTCGTCGGAGCTGACCCAGGCCTCGTTTCGCGTGTCGACGGTGAACCGCGCACCGAGCAGCAGCGCCGAGAGCATGACCGCCGCCTGTTGATCGAGCTCGACGTGCATCTCGGGCTCGTCGCCGACCCCGATCAGGCCGATCTCGCGGCGACCGTCGCGATGGGCGATCACGTAGACGTGACGGCCGTCGCCGACCTCGGTCTCGTAACGCATCCCGACACCGGGAAGCGACTGCTCGCTGACCCGCATCTCCATGGCTCTCCCCTCACCGGTGTGTTCCAACCTCACGGACATCCGAGAGCCTAGATCGGCGCTGGCGCGAACGAACCGTGGTCATCGCTGGCACACCGGGCACCAGTGGGTGCCGCGGCCCCCGGTGACGCTGCGACGCACCCATCCGCGCCTGCACGTGAGGCAACGTTCCCCGCCGCGCCCGTACACGCGATGTTCGTCCTGATACGACCCACTCGCCCCCATGAGGTCGACGTACTGGGCGTCGCCGAGTGTCGAGCCGCCGGCCTCGATCGCTGCGGCCAGGACGTCGACGATCGACTGACGCAGGATCCGCCGTCGACGACCGTCGAGACTCGATGCCGGCCGATCGGGGCGGAGCCGGGCGCGATGGAGGATCTCGTCGGCGTAGATGTTGCCGATGCCGGCGACCACGTGCTGGTCGAGCAGCAGGGGTTTGAGCGCCCGCGAGGAGGTGCCGAAAGCGCGGCGCAACGCCCGAGTGTCGAACGGCTCGGCGATCGGGTCGACACCGAGTGCGGCGAGTGCGGGAACCTCCGCAGCTACCCGGTCGGGATCGAACACCACCACCTCACCGAACGTGCGCGGATCGACGAACCACATCTCGTGGCCGTCGTCGAGATGCAGCACGACGTGGGTGTGCAGCGGGCGGACCGCACCCCCAGGGGCGAGCAGCACCTGACCGCTCATGCGGAGATGGATCATGACCGTGTCACCCGAGTCGAGCGGCAGCAGCAGGTACTTGCCCCGTCGATCGGCTGCCACGACGACGGTGTCGGTGAGCCCGGCGATCACCGCTTCGCTCGAGGTCCTCCGCACCGTTCGCTCGCGACCGACCTCCACCCGTTCGATCCGGCGTCCGACGAGGTGGCGCTCGAGCCCCCGCCGGACGGTCTCGACCTCGGGCAGCTCAGGCATGAACCGTCACGCCGGTTCGGTCATGACAGCGCGATGCAGGCTTCGCCCGCCGCGAGCTGCTCGGCGGCCTTCTTCGACCGGCCGGTGCCGATACCCAGAACGTCGCCATCCACGAGCACGCGGGCATGGAACGTCTTGGCATGGTCGGGACCCCGAGACGAGACCTCGTACGTCGGGGCACCCCGACCGAGACGGGCGCTGAGCTCCTGGAGCTGGGTCTTCTGGTCGAACTGTCCCATTGCGTCGGCCGTGTCGGGCATCCGCGGTGCCACGAGCCGTTCGACCATCGCATACGCGGCGTCGGCGCCACCATCGAGGTACACCGCACCGAGCACCGCCTCCAGCGCGTCCGACAGGATCGACGGCTTGTCAGCGCCCCCGGCGGCTGCCTCTCCACGACCGAGGAGCACATGGCTCCCGAGACCGATCCCCTGTGCGACCTCGGCCAGGGCGATGGCGTTCACGACGCTCTTGCGCAGGTCGGTGAGTTGACCTTCGGCGACCGGGTAGCGGTGATACGCGATGTCGGCGACAGCCCACCCGAGTACAGCGTCGCCGAGGAACTCGAGGCGCTCGTTGCTGACCGTCCCGGGTGTCTCGGCACACCACGACCGATGCGCGAGCGCCCGTTCCAGGAGGCTCCAATCGGTGAAGCGATGCCCGATCCCGTCGGCGAGTTCGAGGAGTCCGGTCGCAGGTTGCGACGCCGAGTCGGTCATGGTCGAACGGTCCCCGAACTGCAGCACCGCGCGGTCACCGGTCGTTCAACTCGCCGTGGCCCGTTCGTGGACGTAGTCGATGGCGTCGCGCACCGTCTTGAGGTCCTCGAGGTCCTCGTCCTCGATCCGGAAATCGGGAATCCGATCGCCGAGCTGCTCCTCGAGCGCCTCGACCAGTTCGATCAGCGCCAACGAGTCGGCGTCGAGGTCGTCGACGAACGACTGCCCCTCGGTGATCGTGGCCGGCTCGATCTCGAGGATGT
>CAZJUC010000061.1:0-16157 GCA_964549065.1 uncultured Ilumatobacteraceae bacterium | reverse complement strand
TCGCCGAGGCCGTCGGGTCCGACATCACCAACGTGGTGCGCACCTGCGTGGAGGAACAGCTCTTCGGCGCCGCCGCCCAGGTGCTCACCACATACCTGGCCAACGACCACTGCGTGGCGGTGTCGGAGTTCACCAAGGAACTGATCGTCGACTCGGCGACCGCGATCGACGGCCGCCACGGCACCTCGTTCGCTGCACAGTGCCGCGAACGCGTGGCGATCTCGTACCCGGCGATCGACAGTCGCCAGTTCACCGACCTCGACCGCGGGCGTCTCGACGACGTGCTGGCCCGGCGGGGGTTGACCGACGACGGCTACGTGCTGTTCCTCTCGCGGGTGACCAAGGCAAAGGGCGTCGACGACCTGATCGACGGCTACGCCGCGAGCCACGCGCAGGAATGTGTGCCGTTGGTGATCGCCGGCACGGGCCCCGAAGCTCCTGCACTCAGGGCCCGGGCAGAAGCGTCGTCGGCCGCCCATCGCATCGTCTTCTTCGATGATGTCGACGACGACGAGAAGGCCTTCCTGATGGCCGGCAGCGCTGCCTATGTCCTGCCGAGCAAACCCCGTCCCGAGTTCGTCGAGACATTCGGTATCGCGCTGGTGGAGAAGATGCTCGCAGGCGGTGGACCGGTGATCACCACTGCCACGGGTGGCATCCCCGAAGCGATCGGCGACCATGCCACCGTCGTCCCGGTCGGCGACCCGATGAGGATCGCGCAGGCGCTCGACGATGCCATTCTCCGCACTTCGTCCGAGCAACGCGCCGCCCTCGCCGCAGCCGCTCGCGAACACGCGATGCAGTTCGACCGCGTCAACGTCTTCGACCGGCTGTTCGGCCGCCTCGCCGGCACCGACGTGGCTGCGTGACGCTCAGCGCGCCCGACGCCACCTCAGACGAATGTGGCGAAGACGTCGAGCGGCTCGCGCTCGGTGGTCAGCGAGTTGATCGGAGCATCGGGGTCGGCGTGGCCGATGGCGACACCGCAGAAGATGCGCTGCTCCTCGGGTGCGCCGACGAACTCGGTGACTGCGTTCTCGTACACGGCCCACGCTTCCTGCGGGCAGGTGTCGAGCCCGGCCTCCTGCGCGAGCAGCATGAACGTCTGCAGGAACATGCCGAGGTCCGACCACTGTGGCGGTCCCATGATCCGGTCGATGAAACAGAAGATCGCGGCAGGCGCACCGAAGAAGTCCATGTTCTTGGCGAACTGTCCGAGACGACCGGCCTTGTCGTCTCGTCCGATGCCCAGCGTGGCGTACATGTCCTCACCCACCTTGAAGCGCGAGCTCCGGTACGGCTCGTGCAATGGTGACGGGTAGATGTCGTAGGCCGCCGGCTCGATCGGGCGGTCGGCGAGGAACTCGCGGAACCGGACCATCGAGTCGCCGTTGACGACGTAGATGCGCCACGGCTGCACGTTGCCACCCGACGGCGCCCGCGACGCCGTGCTCAGCAGCTGAGCGATGACCTCGTCAGACACCGGGTCGGGCAGGAAGGCCCGAACAGACTTGCGGGCGTTGACGGCATCGGTCACGTTCACCGCTGCAGTCTGGCCGGACCTGTCTCCCCGGATCGAACCGAGTGCGTTCAATCATTGGACTTGGCCAGCCATCCGTGGCACAGTTCGCCGATGACCACGACGGCAGCGGCGTCTGCGCCCTCCGACGAGATCCCACGCGAGGCCCGCCTCACGCTCGCCGTTGGCTCACTTGCCGTGCTCGCGGTGTTCCTCGACACCACGGTGTTGTTCGTCGCGTTCCCCGACATCGTCGCCACGTTCGACTCGGTGGCACCGGCGCAGCTGTCGTGGGTGCTCAACGCCTACACGATCGTGTTCGCCGCCCTGCTGGTTCCGGCCGGCAAGTTCGCCGACCGACTCGGCCACAAGCGGGCCTTCCTGTTCGGCTCGGCGCTGTTCACCGTCGCATCGATGGCATGCGGGCTCGCCCCGTCGGCCGGCATCCTCGTCGTGTTCCGGGCGATCCAGGCGATCGGCGCCGCGACCTTGATCCCGTCGTCGCTCGCCCTCGTGCTCCGAGCGTTCCCACCCAGCAAGGTGCCGTTCGCCGTCGCCATCTGGGGCGCGACCGGCGCAGTTGCCGGCGCGTTGGGCCCGACGCTCGGAGCGGTCCTGGTCGAGGCGGCGAGCTGGCGATGGGTGTTCTTCGTCAACCTGCCCGTGGGACTCTTCACCGTGTTCGCCGGCCGGCGCATCCTGCGCGAGTCCCGAGTCGACACCGCCGTCCTGCCCGCCCCGATCGGGGTCGCCCTGATCGCGGTGGCGTGCGGGTTGACCTCACTCGGTCTGGTGCAGAGCGAGTCGTGGGGATGGAGCGACGCCCGAACGACCGGCTCGATCGTCGGCGGAATGATCGTGCTGGGCGCGTTCGTCGCCCACCAACGGTGGACGTCGGCACCTGCGCTCGACATGGAGCTGTTCGCCATCGGGAACTTCTCGTGGGGCAACGCGGCGACCTTTGCCTTCGGCGTCGCATTCACGGCCATGTTCTTCTCGTCGATCCTGTTCCTGACCGAGGTCTGGAACTACTCGATCCTGCGTGCCGGATTCGCCGTCGCGCCGGGACCGGCGCTCGTGGCCGTGCTCGCCCCGTTCATGGGCAGGCTCGCCGGGCGGATCGGCCAGCGGCCGTTGTTGCTCGGCGGCGGCGCGATCTTCGCTGTCGGTGGACTCTGGCGACTCGTGTTCCTCGACGGTACGCCGAGCTACGTCGCCGACTACTTGCCGTCGATGCTGTTCACCGGCTTCGGTGTGGCGATGTGCCTCCCGCAGCTGTCGAGCGTGGTCGCCCAGTCGCTGCCACCGAACCGGCTCGGCGTCGGCGGCGGTTCCAACCAGGCCATCCGCCAGTTCGGTGGCACGCTCGGCGTCGCGCTGACGATCGCGTTCATCGCCACGCCGACCTCGCTCACCGAGGCGTTGTCCCACTTCGACCTCGTGTGGTGGCTGTTGATCATCGGCGGCCTGCTCACCACTGCCCTGTCGGTCCCCCTCGACACCCGACGGACCTCCGTAGGGTTGGTGATCACACGTCAGGAGCCATCGTGAGGAGCAGTCGATGAAGCGCAAGCCGCTGGGCCACATGCAGTGCCCGATCGCCCAGACGCTCGACATCGTCGGCGACCCGTGGACGCTGCTCATCGTGCGCGACGCCGTGTTCGGCATCACCCGATTCGACGATTTCCGCCGCAGCCTCGACATCCCGCGCGCCACGCTCGCGACCCGCCTCGACAGCCTGGTGGAGCACGGCGTGATGGAACGCCGCCGGTACCAGGAACGCCCGGAACGCCACGAGTACGTCCTCACCGACAAGGGCCGCGACCTGCGCAGGGTGATGGTGTCGATGCTCCAGTGGGGCGACGCCTGGTCGGCGCTGCCGGAACCGCCGGTCACCCTCCTCGACGCCGACACCGGCAAGGAGATCGAGCCGGTCTACGTCGACGCGGTCAGCGGCCGGCCGATTTCCGACATGCGCGTCACCCGCCGCATCAACAACTGACGCACCCGCCAGTCCCGTTCGTGCGCGGATTCGGGTGGACCGGGTCACCCAAATCCGCACGCAAACGTGATTGCGGCCTAGGTTCGCGCCATGGCCACGATCAGGGAACTCGCCGAGGAACACTGGCAGGGACGGGGCGAGCTGGTGCACGCCCACCATCCGGTGCAGCCGCTCCACGTGCATCACGACGACGGCACCCACTCCACCGCGAGCGAGGAGATCGACGAGGGCCTGCTCACCCTCAAATCGATCGCTTCGGTGAATGCCCTCGACACCGGCGACGGACTCGTGATGCTCGACACCGGCGGGCCGTTCGACCGCCGGACCGTCTACGACGCCGTCCGCAATTGGAGGCCCGATGCGCCGGTGCACGCCGCGGTCTACTCGCACCACCACGTCGACCACGTTCTCGGCACCGCGCTGTTCGACGCGGAAGCCGCCGACAAGCGATGGGCCCGCCCGGTGGTGTACGCGCACGAGGACCTGCCCGCCCACTTCCGTCGCTACGAACAGACCGTCGGGTGGAACACCGCCATCAACCGCCGCCAGTTCGCCATCGACGTGCCGCAGTTCTCGTGGCCGAGCGAGTACCGCGACCCCGACGTCACCTACGACCGGCACCTCACGTTCAACCAGGGCGACCTCACCTTCGAGTTGCACCACGCCCGTGGGGAGACCGACGACGCCACGTGGACGTGGGTGCCCGAGCGCAAGGTGCTGCACCCCGGCGACCTGTTCATCTGGGCGCTCCCGAATGCCGGCAACCCGCAGAAGGTGCAGCGATACCTGTCCGACTGGGGTGCTGCGCTGCGCCAGATGGCGGCGCTGCGACCCGAGATCCTGCTCGCCGGCCACGGCCTGCCGATCTTCGGCGCCGATCGCATCGTGGCGGCACTCACCGACACCGCCGAACTGCTCGAGTCGATCGAGAATCAGACCCTGGCGATCATGAACCAGGGCAAGAGTCTCGACACGTGCCTTCACGAGGTGACCGTGCCGGCGCACCTCGGCGACAAGCCATACCTGCAGGCGGTCTACGACCATCCGCAGTTCCTGATCCGCAACGTGTGGCGCCGTTACGGCGGTTGGTGGGACGGCGAACCCGACAATCTGCTGCCGTCACCGCGCGCTGAACAGGCCGCCGAGTGGGTCACGCTTGCCGGAGGTGTCGACGTGGTACTCGCCCGGGCCGAGCAGGTGCTCGCCGACGGCGACCCCCGCTTGGCGTGCCACCTGGTGGAGTTCGCCGCGCTCGCCGCGCCCGACAACGCCGACGTCTGGACTGTCCGCGCCCGGGTGTACGCCGAGCACTCGGCCCAGCACACCTCGTCGATGGCCCGCAACCTGCTGCGCCACGCCTCGGTCGCCAGCGAACAGGGCAAGCGCGATCTCGCCGGCGATTTCTGACGCCGCTGCCACCGACATCCACGTTCGCGTTCATCCACGTTCGCGTTGCATCTCCGGTGACTCGCCCGTCCGGGCTGCACGACGAACGTGGTTCTGGGGCTACCAGTCGGTGGCGATGTACTGGGTCTCGCAGAACTCGTAGATGCCCTCGCCGGCACCCTCTCGTCCGAGCCCCGACTGCTTCATGCCGCCGAACGGGGCGGCCGGATCGGAGACCGCGCCACGGTTGAGGCCGACCATGCCGGCCTGGATGCGTTCGCTGACGGCGAGACCACGGCGAAGGTCCCTGGTGTAGACGTAGGCGGTGAGCCCCATCTCGGTGTCGTTGGCGATGTCGATCATCTCGTCGGTGTCATCGAAGGTGATCACCGGCGCCACCGGGCCGAAGATCTCGTGACGGGTGATCTCGTCGTCCGGCCGGACGTTGCCGAGCACGGTCGGCTGGTAGAAGTGGCCGGGTCCGTCGACTGCTCCCCCGCCGGTGACGAGCTGCGCGCCGTGATCGGTCGCGGCCGTGACCAACTCGTTGATCGACGCAACCGCCTCGGCGTTGATCATCGGCCCACACGTCACCCCCTCGTCGAGGCCGCTGCCGATGCGCACGTCGGCCATCGCCGCAGCGAACATGCGGGTGAACTCGTCGACCACCTTCTCGTGGACGAGGAACCGGTTGGCGGCGGTACAGGTCTCGGCGGAATGGCGCATCTTGGCCACCATGGCACCTTGCACCGCGGCGTCGAGATCGGCATCGTCGAACACGACGAACGGTGCGTTGCCGCCGAGTTCCATCACGGTCTTGAGCACGCGATCGGCGGCTCGTTTGAGCAGCGTGATCCCGACCTCGGTCGAGCCGGTGAACGACACCATGCGAGTCGCAGGATGATCGACGGCGGCATCGAACCAGTCGCTCGACGACAACGTGGGCACGATGTTGACCACGCCGGCCGGCAGCCCCGCCTCGTGGAGGAGTTCTCCGATGCGCAGCGCCGTCAGCGGCGTGTCGCGCGGCGGCTTGATCACTGCGGCGTTGCCGGCCGCGAGCGCTGGGGCAAGCTTGCGGGTGATCATCGCCGCCGGAAAATTCCACGGGGTCACGATTGCCACCACGCCGACCGGCGGGTGATGCACGACGATGCGGTTGGCTCCGGCCGGAGCGACACCCAGCGAGCCCTGGATACGCACGGCCTCCTCGGAGTTCCAGCGGAAGAACTCCGCTGCGTAGGCCACCTCGCCGCTGGCGTCGGCCGTGGGTTTGCCGTGCTCGAGCGTGATCAACCGCGCCAGCTCATCGGTGTGGTCGACCATCAACTGCCAGGTGCGGCGAAGGATCTCGCCGCGCTCTCGCGGCGGTGTCGCCGCCCACGCTCCTTGCGCCGCCGCTGCTGCCTCGCAGGCGGACGTCGCGTCTTCGGCGGTACCGGCCGCGACGGAGGCGATCACCGCTTCGTTCGCCGGGTTCTCGACGTCGAAACGCTCGCTGCCCGATCCGTCCCTCCACTCACCACCGATCAACAACTGCGTCTGCACATCGCTCATGGCCACATCATGCACCCTCGGCACCTGCCCGTGTCGCACTTCTCCCCGATGGCGACGGCGACGGCGACGGTGGGCGCGACGACGTCATCCGTTCCAGGGCGCCGAGTCCGGATCGACCAAGCGGCGTCCCTCGTCGAGCCCGTCGATGCGTGCGATCTCGTCGTCGGTGAGTTCGATGTCGAGCGCCGCGAAGTTCGACGCGAGGTGTTCGTTGCTGGTGGTCTTCGGGATGGCCGTCACGTGTGGCTTCGACAGCAGCCAGGCAATGGAGATGGCAGCGGGATCGGTGTCGTGGTCGGCGGCGATCGAGGCGATGACATCGTCGTCGACGACGTCACCCCGAGCGATCGGCGAGTAGGCCGTGAACGCCCAGTCGTGATCGGTGCACCACATCCGTAGCTCGCGTTGCTGCAGGTACGGGTGGCACTCGACCTGCAACACCTCGATCGGTGCGAAGTCGCTCACCTCGCGCAGCTGTTCGATGGTGAAGTTCGACACACCCAGGTGATGCGCCAGGCCGCTCGCCTGCACCTGGGCCATCGTCGACAGCGTGGCAGCGACTCGATCCCAGTGGGTCGGCCAGTGCAGCAACAGGAGGTCGACGTGGTCGGTGCCGAGTCGAGCGAGGCTCTCCTCGACAGAGGCGACGAGATCGTGCGGTTCGTGGCGGTCGTTGTCGACCTTGGTCGTCACGAACAGCTCCGACCGGTCGACGGGGCTGTCGGCGATGGCACGGCCGACCTCGGTCTCGTTCTCGTACCCCTGGGCGGTGTCGATGTGGCGGAAACCGATGTCGAGCGCTGCGGCCACGACACGGCGAGCCTCGTCGCCCTGGAGCTGCCAGGTGCCGAGACCGAGCTTCGGCATCGAGAGGCCGCTCGGCAGCGTCACCGATGCCTGGTCGGCGAACCGTCGCGCACCATCGAGGGTCGGATGGTCGGTGCTGTCACCTTCGCCGACGAGCACCGTCGACGACGTCTGGTCGTGATCGTTCGGTGGGCGCTGATCGCTGTTCGAAGTCATGTACGAGCGCTACCGCACCGACTGCTCCCGCAAACGCCGTCGCGCTGGTCGCACGATGGTCGGAGGCTCAGCGCCGTCCGCGACGGTTGCGGTGCTGCTCCGAACCGGGCATGACGGAGCCGTCCGGACGTCGAGGCACTTCGTCGGTGCCGGGATCGGGCAGTTCGCCGTGCGTGGCGTCCTCGACCGGGGGCTGCACGTGGGGGTCGGTCCGCCGGGGTGGCCGCGACTTCGCGAGCACGACGGCGATGACGACGGCGGCGATGATGCCGAGAATGGTGATGATCGTCCACACGACGCCGTCGTACCCCGCCGTCGACCCGGCCAACCCCCGCATCGGTCCAGCCGTCACAACGGCTCACGGCCGACAGGTTTCCGGTCGGCCGACCGAGGGAAGCGCGTCGGCATGGACGCCACCTTCGTGCACGTCGACCCTGCGGTGACGAGCGCTGAACAGCTCGCTCGGCTCGACGCCCACTGGCGTGCTGCCAACTATCTCAGCGTCGGCCAGATCTACCTCCTCGACAACCCGCTGCTGCGTGAGGAGTTGCGCCCCGAGCACGTCAAACCACGCCTGCTGGGGCACTGGGGAACGTGTCCCGGCTTGAACCTGGTCGCGACGCACCTCAACCGGGCGGTCGTCGAGCACGACCTCGATGCCATCATGCTCGCCGGTCCCGGCCACGGCGGCCCGGCGATGGTGGCGAACTCGTGGCTCGAGGGCACGTGGACCGAGACCTATCCCCGTGTGGGTCGCGACGAGCAGGGCATGGCGCGCCTGTTCCGTCAGTTCTCGTTCCCAGGTGGCATCCCCAGCCATGTCGCTCCAGATGTTCCTGGCTCGATCCACGAGGGTGGCGAGCTCGGCTACTCGCTGGCGCACGCCGTCGGCGCAGTGTTCGACAATCCGGATCTCGTCGCCGCCTGTGTGATCGGCGACGGTGAGGCCGAGACCGGCCCGCTCGCCGCGAGTTGGGCGAGCAGCGCCTTCGTCGATCCCGAGCGCGACGGGGCGGTGCTGCCGATCCTGCACCTCAACGGCTACAAGATCGCCAATCCGGCGTTGCTTGCCCGCATCGGCGACCACCGCCTGGCAGCGCTGCTGCGCGGCAATGGCTGGGAGCCGTACCTCGTCGCGTCGGACGAGCACAACGACGATCCCGAACTCGCCCACCGCACGATGATGGCGACCGTCGACCGGGTGCTCGACCGCATCGGCGAGATCAAGCGGGCAGGCCGCCGCGACGACGTCGCCTGGCCGATGATCGTGCTGCGCACACCGAAGGGTTGGACGGGGCCCGACGAAGTCGACGGCGAGCCGGTCGAGGGAACCTGGCGGTCCCACCAGGTACCGCTCGGAAACGTGCACGACGATCCCGACCATCTGGCACAGCTCGAATCGTGGATGCGCAGCTATTCGCCCGACGACCTGTTCGGCGACGACGGAGCGCCCGCCGAGATCGTCACGTCGTGGCTGCCGACGGGCGAACGCCGTCTCGGCGCCAACCCGCACGCCAACGGCGGCCGCCTCCTCGTGGATCTCGAACTCCCCGATCACCACGACTTCACCGTCGAGGTCGAATCGCCGGGGCGCGAACGGTCGGAGCCGACCGCCGCACTGGGGGTGATGCTGCGCGAGGTGTTCCGGCTCAACGACGACGCCCGCAACTTCCGGCTGTTCGGACCGGACGAGACCGCCAGCAACCGGCTCGGCGCCGTGTACGAGGCCACGTCGAAGGCGTGGCAACTCGACTCGCTCGACAGCGACGTCCAGCTCGCGCCCGACGGCCGGGTGATGGAGGTGCTGTCCGAACACCTCTGCGAGGGCTGGCTCGAGGGCTACCTCCTCACCGGACGTCACGGGCTGTTCTCGTGCTACGAGGCGTTCGTCCACATCGTCGACTCGATGTTCAACCAGCATGCCAAGTGGCTGAAGTCGACCAAGGAGATCGAGTGGCGCGTGCCGATCGCGTCGCTCAACTATCTACTCACCTCACACGTGTGGCGCCAGGACCACAACGGCTTCTCACACCAGGATCCCGGGTTCGTCGACCACGTCGTCAACAAGTCGGCCGATGTCGTGCGCGTCTACTTCCCGCCGGACACCAATTGCCTGCTCGCGGTCGCTTCGCAGTGCCTCGGCAGTCGGGACCTCGTCAACGTGATCGTGTCGGGCAAGCAACCGACGATGAACTGGTTGACCCCCCAGGAGGCCGACCTGCACTGCGACCGCGGCATCGGCATCTGGGACTTCGCCAGCAACGACCACGGCGATCCCGACGTGATCCTGGCCTGTGCCGGCGACGTGCCCACGCAGGAGACCCTCGCAGCGACGTCGTTGCTGCGCGAGCATCTCCCGGATCTCCGGGTGAGAGTCGTCAACGTCGTCGACCTGATGCGACTCCAGGGTGAACACGAACATCCCCACGGCCTGTCCGACGCCGAGTTCGACTCGCTGTTCACCACCGACCGGCCGATCATCTTCGCCTACCACGGCTACCCCTGGCTGATCCACCGGCTCGCGTATCGCCGCCACGGCCATCCGAACCTGCACGTGCGCGGCTACAAGGAGGAGGGCACGACGACGACGCCGTTCGACATGGTGGTGCGCAACGACATCGACCGCTACCACCTGGTGATGGACGTCATCGACCGGGTGCCGTCGCTCGGCCCACGCGCAGCGATGCTGCGCCAGCGGATGGTCGACCGGCGGGCACGTCACCGGAGCTACGTACGCGAGTACGGCGACGACATGGCCGAAGTGCGCGACTGGAGCTGGAACCCGTCGCCGCGCTGACACGAACCGGCGACGTCAGGCGATGTCGTAGCCGGCGTCGTCGATGGCAGCACGGACCGCGTCGTCATCGCCGCCGACGACCGTGACCTGCTTCGCATCGACATCGACCACGACCGACGTGACGTCGGTGACCCCGGTCACCTCGCTCTCGATCGCTCGTTTGCAGTGGTCGCAGCTGATGTCGGGGACGGTGTAGGTGCGTGTGGTGCTCATGCGACGAGTTCCTGTTCTCTGGTGGTGACCGATGGGGCGGGGGACGTTGTCGATCGGCGGTACCCGTCGAATCGGCGCAGTCGAAGGCTGTTGGACACGACGAACAACGACGACATTCCCATCGCGGCAGCGGCGATCATCGGGTTGAGGACACCGAATGCGGCGAGCGGGATGGCTGCCGTGTTGTAGGCGAACGCCCAGAAGAGGTTGCCCTTGATCGTCGAGAGCGTCCGTCTCGACAGCGCAATGGCATCGGCTGCGGCACGAAGGTCGCCCGACACGATCGTGAGGTCGGAGGCTTCGATTGCGACGTCGGTGCCCGTGCCCACGGCGATACCGAGATCGGCCTGGGCGAGCGCAGGCGCATCGTTGATGCCATCGCCGACCATCGCCACCCGGCGACCCTCGGCCTGCAGACGGACGATCTCGGCGGCCTTCGCGTCGGGCAGCACCTCGGAGATCACCGTGTCGACGCCGACGGCAGCGCCCACCGTGCGCGCGGTGCGGTTGTTGTCGCCGGTCAGCAACGTCACAGTGAGGCCCAGGTCGTGCAATGCCTCGATCGCCTCGACAGACGTCGCCTTGATGGTGTCGGCCACGACCAGCACCCCTTCGGCGACGCCGTGGCGACCCACGAACACCGCGGTGTTCCCCTGGCGTTCAGCGGACGATGCCGCTCGTTCGACCGGCGCGCCGACGGTGTCGAAGAGCGCCCGGCGACCGACGCGGACCTCGGTACCGTCGACCTCGGCCAGGACGCCCATGCCCGGACGGTTGGTGAAGCCCTCGACCGGGCCGGGCAACGACCCGTGACCTGCCGCCGCGGTCGCGATCGACTGGGCGATCGGATGCTCGGAACGGGCCTCGACCGCGCCGGCGAGTCGCAGCAGCTCGTCGGCGGCATCAGCCGATGCGTCGGGAGCGATCACGTCGACGAGCGCCATGCGGCCTTCGGTGACCGTGCCCGTCTTGTCGAGCACGATCGTGTCGATCCGGCGCGTGTCCTCGAGGACTTCGCCTCCCTTGATGATCACACCGAGCTGGGCGGCGCGTCCGGTTCCGACCATGATGCCGAGCGGTGTCGCCAGGCCGAGCGCGCACGGACAGGCGATGATCAGCACGGCAACCGACGCGGTGAACGCATCGTTTGCGTCACCGGAGATCGCCAGCCACGCCAACAGCGTGATCGACGCGATCACGATCGCCGTCGGCACGAAGACCGCCGCCACGCGATCGGCGAGTCGCTGCACCTCGGCGCGGCTGCCCTGGGCCTCGTCGACGAGACGGATGATCTGGGCGAGTGCAGTGTCACTTCCGACCCGTGTGGCCTCGACGACGAGCGAACCGTTTGCGTTGACCGTGGCGCCGATGACCTCGTCACCAGGACCGACCTCGACCGGCACCGGCTCGCCGGTGACCATCGATGCGTCGACTGCCGACCGTCCGTCGACCACGACGCCGTCGGTGGCGATCTTCTCTCCCGGCCGCACGACGAACCGCATGCCGACCGCGAGCTGGTCGACCAGAACGTCGGTGCCGTCCTCGAGTCGAGCGGTTCGGACCCCGAGGTCGGCCAGGGCGCGGATCGCGTCACCGGAGCGTCGCTTCGCCCTGATCTCCAACCACTTGCCGATCAGGATCAGCGCCACGATGACGGCGCCGGTCTCGTAGTACACGTGAGCTCCGTCACTGCTGGCCATCATCGACAACGACCCCATGTCACCCATGGCACTGTCGTCGCCGATGCTGTTGACGAGCACGATGGTCGACCACGTCCACGCCGACAGCGTCCCCATCGACACCAATGTGTCCATCGTGGTCGCACCGTGGCGCAGGTTCATCCACGCAGCGCGGTGGAAGCCCCACCCGCTCCAGAACACGATCGGCGTGGCCAGCACCGCCACCACCCACTCCCAGCCGTCGAACATCAGCGCGGGCACCATCGACAGCGCGACCACCGGGACACCGAGCACGAGCGCGACGATCCAACGTCGACGGAGTTCGGCTTCGCGTCGACGTTCGGCGGCGTCGTGGTCGGCGGTCACCGGGGCCTCGTAGCCGAGGCGCTCGACCACGGCACGCATGTCCGCCTCGGCAGCGCCTCGATGCACCACGGTGGCGCGACCGTTGGCAAAGTTGACCCGGACCTCTTCGACGCCGTCGAGCTTGGTGATGCCACGCTGGATCCGATTCGCGCACGCTGCGCAGGTCATTCCCTCGATCGCGATGTCGGAACGCATCGACAGCGGAGTGGAACTCAGGGGTGTGGAATTCGGTGTGGTCATGACGGATCGATCACCTGGCAGCGGTTGGGGTCGGTACAGGAGCCCGGATCGCGATCGCGCGCCCGCCGGGCGAGATCGGCCATCTCCGAGCGGGCGGTCTGGAGTCGTTCGATCCGTGCGTCGATCTCGGCCAGGTGGCGATCGAGGAACGCCATCGTGTGCGAGCACGTGGCGACGCCGGCGTCCTTCATCGACAGCAACGTCTGGACCTCATCGAGCGTGAGGCCGGACGCCTGTGCCTCACGGATGAAACGGAGGCGCTCAACGGCATCGATGGCGTAGTCGCGATAGCCCGACGGCGTGCGCTGCGGATCAGGGAGCAGGTCGATCGACTCGTAGTAGCGGATGGTCTGCGCGCTGAGCCCCGACCGTTCCGCAAGTGCACCGATACGCATGACGGGCAGCCTATCGGACAACCTTGCAGTTCACTAGAAGGTTGATGGACACCGACCTGCTCGACGCGTCGAGCTCACAGCATGTCGCGCAGGCGCGACGCCGCCGACTCGGGCGTCAGGTCACGCTGCAGATTTGCCAGCAACTCGTAGCTGGCGGGAATCTTCGCCACGTCGGCCGAGCGCAGCAGCGGCGGGTAGTAATGGGCGTGCAGCTGCCATCCGGCGGCGTGCGGCGAGTCCGGCGCCGTGTGCCATCCCGAGCAGTACGGAAACGGGGTGTCGAACAGGGCGTCGAAGGCGCGCAACATGCGCTGCAGCGTCGCGGCCAGCGACACGCGTTCGTCGGCGCGAACCTCGTCGAGGCGCGCGAGCGGGCGTCGCGGCAGCACCAGTGTCTCGAACGGCCAGTAGGCCCAGTACGGGACGACCACCACCCAGTCGTCGTCGTGCGTCACGATCCGCTCGCCCAGTTCGAGTTCACGCTCGGCGTAGTCGAGCAACAGTGGCCGGCCGTGGCCGTCGATGTAGGCGTGCTGCCGACCCATCTCCCGCAGCGCCTCGTCGGGAAGGAACGTCGACGCCCAGATCTGACCGTGCGGGTGGGGATTCGACGCGCCCGAGATCGCCCCGCGGGTCTCGAAGATCTGTACCCACCGGTATCGCTGCTGCAGTTCGACGAGCTGCGACTGCCACGATTCGATCACGCCGACCACTTCGGCGAGCGCCATGTCGGCGAGGGTGAGGTCGTGGCGTGGCGAGAAGCAGAGCACCCGACACTCCCCCGTCGCCTCCGCTGCAGCGAACAGTTCGTCGGCGGGCAGTCCACCCGGGCCGGGTGCGTCGGGCAGCAGCGCTGCGAAGTCGTTGGGGAACACGAACGTCGAGTCGTACCGGGGGTTGCGCGCTCCACCGGCGCGCTCGTTGCCGGGGCACAGGTGACACTCGGGGTCGTGGGCCGGTATCGCCGGCACCGACGGTGAGCGCTGACCCGACCAGGGACGCTGCGTCCGCTGCGGTGAGACGATCACCCACTCGCCGGTCAGTGGGTTGTGACGCCGGTGCGGGTGACGGGCGGGGTCGAACGACACCTCGGCAGCGTAGGTCCCTCGGCCGCAGCGACCCAGTGAACACCGTTGCGTCGACGTCGGAGGCGGGACGCCGCTCGAGGCGTGCAGCCGCGCCGACGGTGACGATGCCGAAAACCGACGCTTCCAGGTGCCGTCAGAGGCGGCGGATGTCCGGGTTCAGGGCTCTCGGCCCGCGCCTCGGCACGGCGACGCCGACGGTGTACAGCAGCCGGACGATCCGTTGGCGATGACCCTCCCACGGTGCGAGGTGGCGACACATGATCTCGTCGCCGCCGTCGTCCGCCGACAATCGGCGAGCGTCACCGGTGAACGCGTAGTTCACCATCGTCGGCAGGCCGTAGTCGCGCAGCACGACCGTGTCGGGATCGCCGTGCGTGGCGGTGATCACCGACGTCGCCGTCCACTGGCCGAGCCCCGGCAGCACCGACAGGCGGATGCGGGCATCGGCCGGAGTCATGGTCGCTGCTTCCTCGAGCCGGTTGGCACGGCGGGCGGCGAGCAGGATCGCATCGGCTCGCCGCCGCTCCACGTTGAAGCGATGGAGGTCGACGTACGACTTCGACGCCACGACGTCAGGCATCGGCGGGAGCCGCAGCTCGCAGGGACCCGGCGCCGGCTCACCCCACTCGTACACCATCCGGGCCCAGCTCTTGACCGCCTCCTGGGTGGTCACCCGCTGGCCGAGCAGCACCAGGAGCAGTTCCTGCCAGATCACACCGGCGGCGGGAAGCCGGATACCCGGATGTCTGCGGTTCCACTCGGCGATCACCCGATGACACGACGGGTCGAAGCCGTCGAGGTCGTCGTGGAGACCCACCCAGTGCGGCGCCCGTTCGACGAGCCAGTCGGCGCCGCTCCCCCATGCATGCGCGGTCGTCGTGCCGTCGCGGTGACCCCAACTCAGCTGCATCGTGCCTGGGCCGTCAGGCGTGAGCACCGCCTTGGCGAAGCTGTTGGCGCTCCAGCGGGTCGTGGGGTCGCGCGGGTAGGTCCCGATCGGCTTCAGCGTCGCGCGGAGGTCGATGTCACCGGTCTCGAGGACACGCTGCGCCGTCACGGTGCGCTCACCCATCGGGCATCACCGGTCGAGCGGCCACCCGTGGGGCACTCACTGCGCGCAGGCGTTCAGGCCCCGACGAGGGTTCGCCAGTCGGCGGGATAGGCGGCGGCGACCTGCGCAGGTGTCATGCGCAGCGTGGCGTCGGGAGGGAGATCTGCCACCTCTCGACCCTCCATGTAGTGGTGGCCGACATGTCGCAGACCTTCGAACATCCGCCCGCGCAGCTCCACCAGTTCGACTGGTGGGTTCGGATCGTAGAAGCCCCAGATGGTGAACGCGATCGTCAGGTCGTGCACGACCGGGGCACGCGAGAACATCGACGCGCGGCGCAGCGCCACGCCAAGACATCCTCGGATCGCATCGTCGACGTGCTCACCCGACTGCAACCGCACTTTCGGTCGGAGTTGCGCGGCGATGCGGAGCGCGAAGCCCTGATCAGGTCCCGGGTCACCGAGCCGAGGAGCGTCGGGTTGGAACCCCACGATGTCGCCGGGGCGGTCGGGGATCCAGGCCATCGGCACGTGGTCGGGCGACGCGTAGTAGCGGGGATGATCGGTCGGGGGAACCGGGCTGAAACGAGGGGCGGCCATCGCTGCTCTTTCTATCAGCCGCCCGAGGGCTGGGCGCCAGCGCGCAGCGAACGGTGCAGCAAGCCGTAGACGAGGCTGTCCTCGAGCGCTCGCCACGACGCCTCGATGATGTTCGGGCTGACGCCGATCGTGGTCCAGTCGCGCGTGCCGTCGGTGGCCGACAGCAGCACACGAGTGGTCGAACCCGTCGCGCTCGCACCATCGAGGATGCGCACCTTGTAGTCGGTGAGGTGGATGTCGGC
>CAZJUC010000060.1:0-16424 GCA_964549065.1 uncultured Ilumatobacteraceae bacterium | reverse complement strand
TCACCATGTGGCCGAACTCACCGGCGAACCCGTTGGCACCTCGCTGGAGGGCCCCGTTCGCCACGACACCGCCACCGATCCCCGTGCCGAGTGTGATCAGCACCATGTCGGCGGCACCGACGCCCGCGCCGAGCAGCCACTCGGCCACGGTGGCGCAGGTGGCGTCGTTGTCGACGTGGACCCGCGAGCCGAAACGGGCCGACAGCAGCTCGGCGATCGCGAAGTCCGAGACGCCATCGAGGTTGGGCGCTGCTCGGAGCACGCCGGTTCGGGTGACCAGACCCGGCACGCCGACACCGATGCTGCCCTCGTGACCGACGGTGTCGGCCAGCTCGATCAACACGTCGATCAGGGCGTCGAGGCTGTGATCACCCCGAGGCGTCGGACGCTGCGCGGTGTGGATCACGCCCCCCGCCGGGTCGAGCACGACCGCCTGCGCCTTCGTGCCGCCGACGTCGATCCCGACGCGGCGGGAGAGGGTGGGGCCGCTCTCGGCGACCGGACTCACGCCTCGGCGCGGGCCTTGAGTTCGCGCACCGTGTTGAGGATGCGGACCTCGGCGCGGCGCTTGACGAAGCCGGGCAGCGGGATGGCGAGATCGATCTGCAGTTCGTAGCGCACCTGGGTCCGGCCCTCGCCGTCGGGATCGAAGCGCCAGACACCGTCGATCGATCGCTGGATGTCGCCGCTGAGCATCGACCATCCCATCGCCCTCGGAGCGTCGGCATAGTCGTACTTCAGCGTGTAGTGCGTGCTGCGCCCCAGCGCGGATGCCCGGAACTCGACCTCGAGGGGCCGGCCCACGTCATCGGTGGCACGGATGTTGACGTCCTTGATGTCGTGCGCCCACATCGGATAGCTCTCGAGGTCGATCGCGATCTGCCAGACACGCTCGTGCGGAGCGTCGATGGTGATGATCTCGGTCGCGGTCTCAGCCATGCTGATCATTCTGGTCGATCGTGGACTCCGAAGTGACGACATCTGCTCGCTGATCCGCGACCTCCGCGTCCGGGCGCTGCGGGAACACACCGTGGAATGCACACCACAGACCGTTCAGCCCGAGACCGAACATCGGCACCAGGATGCCGACCGCGAGCGACGTGCCCGGCGAGCCGTCCTCTGCTTCGGACCGCGCCAGTGCCGTGACCAGCGCCACGGTGACCTGGGTGGCGAGCATGGCCAGCATGATCCGACGCACCCGCGCCGGCGTGGGCTCGCCGAGCAGCAGATACATCTGCATCACGCCGATCTGCTCCACCCGACTGCGTTGCACGGCGTTCCAGAACGACCAGAGGAACACGAACACGCCGACGGCGAACAGCGCCATCGCCGTGACGGCCCCCACCCACTGCGCTGCAGTGGAGAAGACCACTGCGGCGTAGACCGCGGTGATGGCGAAGGCCACCGTACCGAGCACGTCGACCAGCACGATCACGTCGCCCGCTCGCCTGCGGTCGTTCGCCGCACCGTTCGCCGCACCGTTCGCCACACCGCTGTTCACGCCCCGAGTCTGCCAGCGCCCACCCACGTTTGCGTGACGGTTCGGGTGAGCCGGTCCACCGGAAGATCGACACGAACGAGAACTGCCGGACCGAACCACGTTTGCGTTGCGTTCTCGGCGGGGCGGGTCACCGGGAATGCAACGCAAACGTGGGTGGGGCCCAGTGGCAGTGGCAGTGGCAGTGGCAGTGGCGCGGTGGGTCAGGAGACCTGGAGCGTGTCTCCGAGGCGGCGGGCCAGGACGTCGTAGGCGAACTCGTCGAGGACACGCCGGCGCGACTGCTCACCCATCCGTCGACGGAGGTCGGCGTCGTCGAGCAGCTGCGCGAACGCGTCGACGACCGCCTGGGTGTCTTCGGGGTCGTCGATCACGAACCCGGTCTCGCCGTCGGCGACCGCTTCGGCAGCGCCGCCGGAGTCGCCGGCCACCTGGGGCACCCCGCACGACGCCGCCTCGACGAACACGATGCCGAAGCCCTCCTGCTCGAGCCCACCCCACCGGTTCCGACAGAGCATCGCGAAGATGTCAGCACAGCCGTACAGCGGTGGCAGATCCGCGTTGGCAATGCGCCCGAGGAACGTGACCGGAGCGTCGAGTTCGTCGGCCAGACGCCGCAGACGGTCCTCGTCACGTCCGCCACCGGCGATCACGAGACGCAGATTCGGGCGGACCCGGCCCAGACGGGCGGCTGCTCGGATCGCGGTGTCGAATCCCTTGCGAGGTACGAGCCGCGAG
The DNA here is from genome assembly GCA_964549065.1 of uncultured Ilumatobacteraceae bacterium. Taxonomy (GTDB): domain Bacteria; phylum Actinomycetota; class Acidimicrobiia; order Acidimicrobiales; family Ilumatobacteraceae; genus Sva-07. The sequence continues at coordinate 14,188 of CAZJUC010000060.1, read as the reverse complement.
ATGCTCACGATCACCTCGGCGTCGGCCTCGAACCCGAAATGCGCTCGGGCTGCGAGGCGCTCGACCTCGGTCAGCGGGTGGAACTTGTCGGGGTCGACACCGCACGGCACCACCGTGATCGGCAGGTCGCGTCCCGCAGCGTGGACGGCCTCGGCCGCGGGGTAGCCACCGGCCGCGATGATCCCCTCCGCCCGGCGCAGTGTGTACGCCAGTGCCTGCTTCGCCCCCGGAAGTCGACCCGGCACGGTGACCTCGGCCCCGTGGAGCACGAGCCAGTACGGCAGGTCGAGCGACGGGCCCACCAGACCGAGGGGCACCGCCGGGTCGAGGACGACGAAGTCGGCGCCGAACTCCTCGGCGAGTTCGTTGACCTGCTTGACCATCCACGGGTGCGGCAGGAGCACCGGCTCGCGGGTCCGTTCGATTCGATACGGTTCGCCCGCGTCGAACTCGGCGGCGCCCTCGTACGGGCTGGTCAGCACTGCGAACGACTCGGGCGGCAGGCGCCGCCACCACTCCCACAACAGCGATTGGATACCGCCGATCTTCGGCGGGAAGTCGTTGGTGACCAGGAGGTGCCTCACGAGGCTGCTGCCGCCTGGGATCGTTCGCGCAGACGGTCGGCGGCCCAGCTGGCATGTTCGGCGAGGATCGGGTCGATGTGGGCACGGTAGTGCTCGACGACCCGACGGACACGTGCATCGTCGGGCTCGCCGACGTTGCCGATGACGACGAGCGCGTTTCGCCGAACCCAGCGGAAATCCCGATCGGACACGTACCAGTGGCCGTACCGGCCGTCGATCCACTCGTCGTCGGCGTCGAGCAGCTCGATCGCGTCGACCCAGGCGTCAGCCGCTTCGTCGAGCTCGACCGTGTTCCGGCGTCCCAGCCGCACCGAGATCGGGCAGGCATCCTGACAGTCGTCGCAGCCGTAGATCCGGTCACCGATCGCCGTTCGGTACTCGACCGGAATCGAGCCGGCCTTCTGCAAGACCCAGCTGATGCAGCGATTCGCGTCGATCACACCGGGAGCCACGATCGCACCGGTCGGGCACGCATCGACGCACCGAACGCAGCTCCCGCACCCGTCGGCCGCCGGCGCTGATGCCGGTTCGTACTCGGCGGTGGTGACGATCGAGCCGAGCACGAACCAGCTGCCCGCGCCAGGAAGCAGCAGGTTGGCGTTCTTGCCGTACCAGCCGAGCCCTGCCCGGTGCGCAACGGCACGGTCGACGATCGAGTTGTCGTCGGCAAACGCAACGGCTCGATGGTCGGCGCGGCGGATGCGTTTGGCGACGTCTCTCAGCGCCACGCGCAGCGGCGCATAGTGGTCGACCCACGCATACCGTCCGACCCGAGCGTGCGGTCCAGCCGCCACACCTGGCCGGGGCGGATCGTCGTCGGTCAGGTAGGGCTTGGCCGCCACGATGACCGAGCGAGCCCCCCGAACGGCACGAAGCGGATCGGTCGAGCGCTCGGGATCCCGGTAGGTGAACTCCATGTCGCCGTGCAGACCGGCGTCGCGTCGCCGAAACAGCTCGAGACGAGTGTCGACCAGCACATCGGCCGACGTGACACCCACATGGGTGATCCCGTCGTCGGCCAACTGCGCGCGAACGTCGGCGATCGACGGCAGCGGATCGGGACGACGCACGACAGCAAGGGTACGTCGTGCGTCACGCCGTCGCCGGGGCAACCACCCCCCGCTCGAAGTCCGCGACGCTCACGAACTCGACCGGATCGTCGACGAGGCCCGCGCGTCGGAACAGCTCGACCGTTCGAGCGGTCACCGACAGCGGGAGGGTCACGGGCACGACCTCGAGATCGATCGGGCCGTCGTCGTTGGCGAGCAGATGGGTGACGATGCAGTCGGCGCAGGCCGTGGTGCCGGTGGCGACACAGGTACCGCACTCGATCGAAGTAACGAAATTGTCCATGCACTCGATCATGACAAGGGGGTCTCACACACTTGGGAGGAGGCTCAGATCAGGGTTCCGTGGTTCGGCGGAGACCTGGGCACGCGCCACCACCGTGGCTCCCGGAGATTCGGGCACGGCGGACCACCCCGTGCGCGAAGATGCCGGCGTGAAACAACTGACCGGGCTCGACGCAACGTTCCTCTACATGGAGACACCGACCACCTACGGCCACGTCAGCTCGATCGCCGTCTACGAACGCCCCGACGACCCGGACTACGACCCGTACCTGGCCGCTCGCGAGATGGTCGAGAGCCACCTCGACATCGCCGAGCCCTACCGGCGCCGCGTGGTGGGCGCTCCGTTCGGGATCGATCGGCCGTACTGGATCGAGGATCCGGACTTCGACCTCGACTACCACGTCCGACACATGTCGCTCCCCCAGCCCGGCACCCACCAGCAGCTCGCCGAGCAGATCGCCCGCATCCAGAGTCGCCACTGCGACCGCAGCCGTCCGCTGTGGGAGCTCTACGTGATCGAGGGGCTCGAGTCAGGCGAGTTCGCAGTTTTGACCAAGATGCACCACGCCACCGTCGACGGCGCGGCCGGCGCCATCCTCACCACGATGATGCTCGACTCCGAGCCCGATGCGCCGCTCGCCGTACCGGGGCCGCTCCCACCGAAGGAGCCCGTTCCGAGCGAACGCGACATGTTCCTCCGCTCGCTCAGCAGTCTCGCTCGGCGCCCCGACCGGACGATCCGGCTGCAGCTGCGCCTGGCCCAGCAGTTCGCTGCAGCGTCCCGACTCCAGGGCCCACAGGAACTGGTCGGTGCCACCCGCCGGGTGTTCACCGGTGCTCGCCGGCGACACCGCACCGACCGCGACTCGGCACCCGACGCCCCCGATCGCCCGGCGCCGCGCACGTCGTTCAACGCGATGCTGTCACCCCACCGCCGCGTGGCGTTCGGTTCGGTGTCGATGGATCGCATCAAGGAGGTCAAGAACGCCGCCGGTGCCACCGTCAACGACGTCGTGATGGCCTCGTGCGCCGGTGCCCTCCGCAACTATCTCGCTGACCGCGACGAACTCCCCGACGACCCGCTGATCGGCATGGTCCCGGTGTCGATCCGGAACGGCGACGAGGACGAGGTGTGGACCAACCGGGTGTCGGGGCTGTTCTGCCAGCTCCCGACACATCTCGCCGATCCACTCGAGCGGATCGCATTCGTCCACGATGCGATGGCCGACGCGAAGGGCGACTTCGACCTCCTGCCGGCCGAGGCGATGGTCGAGCTCGCCGAGATGGCGCCGCCAGCGCTGGCCGAGCGGGCGGCGAGGGTGTCGGCGGCGCTCAGGGTGACCGATCGCGTGAACCCGCCGATGAACCTGGTGATCTCGAACGTTCCCGGCCCCCGCCAGCCGCTGTACCTGCGCGGCGCGAAGATGTCGCACTACATCCCGGTCAACACGATCACCGATGGTGTCGGGTTGAGCATCACCGTGCAGAGCTACTGCGACACACTCGACTTCGGGCTCGTCGCGGACTGGCAACTGGTGCCCGACCTGTGGGCACTGTGCGACCTGTGTGTCGACGAGGTCGAGGTACTCGCCGCCGCTGTCGGCCTCTGATCGAGGCGAACCGCACGCGACTCGAAGCGATGAGCGAACCGCTCGGGTAACGGCTCGGGTTCGATCGCTCGGGTGTCAGAGGACGGCGATCAGCGCATTGCTCGGCACGACGTTGGCACCGAGTGCCCTCACGTCGGCCACGATCTCGGCGTCGTTGGTGACGACGGCGACCGCCCGGGCCGAAGGCAGTCGCCGGACCTCGTCGCGGATCACGTCGTCGGCGATCACCCCTTCGGGCGAGTACGCCACCCGAATGAGCCGACGCCGAGCGGCGTGCGCTCCCACCACCGATGCACCGTCGAACACCACCGTGATGTCGGAACCGAATCGGCGGGCGACGTTCTCCAGTGCATCGAGCAACTGCGTCCGTTGTGCCTCGAGCGATCTGTTCGGCCAGGCCAGCTTCGCCACGTTGTAGCCATCGATCAGCACGACCGCGTCCGAGCGCAACAGGAACTCGGCTGCATCGGCGGATGATCCGATCACGCCGCCCGGCAGCCGCAGCGGCGAGCGCGCCGCCGGCCGTACCGGAGCGCTCGGAGCGTCGTCCGCGAGCAACGCATCGAGCTGCTCGGCCAACCCACGAACGACTCGGGCCACCTCTGACACCTCGGCCGGATCGATCCCGGGGCGGGCGGCGGCCATCTCGGCGTCACCGAACTCTCCGGAGCCGGTCCCGTCCCGAGCGTCGTGTCGGCCTCCTGGGTCGGCCGGCGTCGTCAACGACGCGTCGAGTCTGGCCTTTGCCGCCGCCTCTCGGTCACGGGCGTGTCGTGCCTCGACGCGCAGGTCGACGACCTCGGCACGCAACGTGGCTGCCTCGTCGTCGGCCTTGACGACGTCGGCTCGCATGGTGTCGATGTCGGCGCGCATCGTCTCGATCGTGGCGTCGCGGTCGGCGACGTCGGCTCGCAACCGCACCGCAACCTGTTCGGCGGCGTAGCGGCGCTTCTCCTCGCGCCGCAGCGACGTGCGCAGATCGGCATCGTCGGCCTTCGCGGCAAGCTCTGCGACCAGCGAGTGGACGCGCTGCTCCCAACCGTCGGGCCGCTGCAACCACAGCACACCGATCGGGTCGACCAGCTCGGGAAGTGCCCCCGCAGCGATGGCCGTCCGGAAACGATCGTCGTCTTCGATCGCACGCCGTAACCGCCCGAGCGAACCGGTCGGGATCCGGGCCTTGCCCGATACCGCACGCACCTCACGTGGCACGGTGATCGACGTCTTGCGTTTGGCGATCTCGTCGCCCATCACGACGGCGTACTCGATGGCACGGCGCAGGTGGCGGTGCTCGATCGAGGCCGGATCGGACATGAGCGCACGATACCCGATCGACCCGCCGGGGAGAACGGGTGTTCTTGACAGCGTACGGGTGTTCGTGATGGCATGCTGGCGATGTCAACACGTTCGATCTCCGAGCTCCCCCATCAACGATCGTTCGACGAACTCGGTCGACCGCTCCACGACGTCACGTTCTGCATCATCGACCTCGAGACCACCGGAGGAAACCGCAACGACGACATGATCACCGAGGTCGGCGCGGTCAAGGTGCGAGGCGGAGAGTTCCTCGGCACGTTCCAGACCCTCGTGAATCCCGGCCGGGCGATCTCGCCGCAGATCACGATGCTCACCGGACTGTCCGATGTGCTCGTGGCGAGTGCTCCGCGCATCGAGTCGGTACTCGGCTCGCTGCTCGACTTCGTCGGCGACTCGGTGGTCGTCGGCCACAACGTGGGCTTCGACGTCGGCTTCCTCCGTGCCGCCTGCGAACGCGCCGATCGACCGCCACTGGCCGGCACCGTCGTCGACACGGTCGCGCTCGCCCGCCGTCTGGTGCGCGACGAAGTGCCCGACTGCAAACTCGGCACGCTCGCCTCGCGGTTCCGCCTCGACCACCGCCCCAGCCATCGTGCCCTCGACGACGCGCTGGCCACCGCCGACCTCCTCCATCTCCTGATCGAACGCGCCGCCGGCCTCGGCGTGGTCTGTCTCGACGATCTGGTGGTGTTGTCGAAGCTCGCCGGCCACCCACAGGCCGCGAAGCTGAAGATGACCGCAGACCTGCCGCGCTCGCCCGGGGTGTACATGTTCCGGGGCCGGCGGGACGAGATCCTCTACGTCGGCAAGGCCACCAACCTGCGCCAGCGTGTGCGGTCGTACTTCGGCAACGACGACCGGCGCAAGATCGGTCCGATGCTGCGCGAGACGCAGTCGGTGACACACCTCGACCTCCCCGACGCGCTCACCGCGGAGGTGATCGAGAGCCGCCTCATCGGCCAACTGCTGCCCCGGTACAACCGAGCGGGCACCCGCGCCGACAAGTACTGCTACGTCAAGCTCGACGTCGACAGCGCGTGGCCCCGCCTGTCCGTGGTGAAGAATCCGTCGGCGAAGGGTGTGCATCTCGGCCCGCTGCCGTCGCGCACCATGGCGAACATCGTGGTCGAGGCGATCCAGACCGCGGTGCCGCTGCGCCGCTGCACGGTGCGGATGGGTCGTGGTTACACACCCCCGCAGGATGCAGCGGTCTGCAGTGCGGCCCAACTGGGGGTGGCCCTGTGCCCGTGCTCGGGCACCGCCGACCCTGCGGGGTATGCCGCTGCTGTCGACGCCGCTGCGAGTGCGCTGACGGGCGATCCGCGCGTGGTCGTCGATCGGCTGCGCGACCGGATGCTCGACCTGGCGACAGCGCAGCGGTTCGAGGAGGCCGCAGCGACCCGCGACCGGTTGAGCACCCTGCTCGGCGCGGTTCGGCGCCATCTGCTCGTCGATGCCCTTCGAGCAGCTGCGCACGCCGAGGTGAGCCTCGGCGACTCGACATGGATCATCGACCGCGCACGCCTGCTCGATGCCACACGTGTCGGTGTCGCCGGCCGCGCGTTGCCGATCCCACCGCCGGCCGCTGCAACGATCGGCGTCCTCGCTCGCGAGCAGATCGACGAAGCACTGTGCCTCGCCCGGTTCTGCGACCAGCGCGCCGAACGTCTCGTCGTTCGCTGCTCGGGCACCTGGACGTTCCCGATCGGCGACCGCCTCCCCGACCTCGCCGCCCTCGCAACCCGCGCCGCCTGACCAGCTGCCGCGGGTCTCACAGCGCCACGAGTCGAGTCTCTGCGTCGCCCGCGTTGCGGGGGCTCATCGCCGGTCGTCACGGCGCTCAGGTCGGCACGTGGACGCCACGCAGGGCGACGCGGAGGTGTTTGACCTGGCCCGGTGCGCCGAGCGCACCGATCACCGCGTCGACGGCATCATCGTCGGCCAGGAACGCCACCGTCGGGCCGCTGCCGGACATCCAGGCGCACCACGCGCCCGCGGCCACACCCCTGTCGAGGACCTCAGCGGCGCCCGGCACCAGGGGTAGGCGCGCTCGCTGGTGGAGTCGATCATCCGCGGCCCCGGCGAGCAACGTCGGGTCGTCGCGCTCCACGGCCACCACGAACTGCGCGATCCGGCCGAGGTTGTGGACGGCATCGATCCGCGCAACATCGTCGGGCAGGCTTCCACGCGAACGATTGGTCGAGGTGGTGGCGTCGGGAATCCAGGTGACCACCGACGCCGCGGCGAGTTTCGGCCCGAGCCGCAGCGGGAGCGCCCGGCCGCCGACCCAGGCCACGATCCCACCGAGCGCGGAGGCCGCGACGTTGTCGCCGTGACCCTCCAGGCCCGCAGCGATCTCGAGGAGATGGTCGAGGTTGAACGCGAGCGCTGCGTCGGGGTCGCCGGCACCGACGGCCACACCCAGCGCCGCACCACCGACCCGAGCAGCGCCGCTGAACCCCAGGCCGCGTCCCATCGGAATCGCCGAGCGGATCCACATCGCCGTGTCGTCGGTACCGCCGGCCGCCACGAACGCTTTCGCTGCCGGGTGACGAGCATCGACGGGCTGCGCACCAACCGGTGTCTCGCCGAGGCCGACGTCGAGGTGCAGCTCGAGCGCCATTCCCAGCACGTCGAACCCGGCACCGAGGTTCGCCGACGACGCCGGGACACGAACCACGAGCGGGTCGGTCACGACGCGCGTGCCTGCGACACCTTGATCAATGCATCCAGACGGGCCTGGGCGCGCCCGTCGTCGATCGCGGCGATGGCCAGTTCGAGGCCGTCACCGAGGTCGGCTGCCACTCCCGCGACGACCAGACCGGCGGCTGCGTTCAACACCACGATGTCGCGGTGTGCGCCCGACTCACCGGCGAGCACACGCCGTACGACCAGCGCGTTCTCCTCGGGTGCCCCTCCTCGGAGATCGTCAGCGGTCGCCGGAGCGATCCCGTAGTCGCTCGCATCGATGGTGAAGCCGGTGATCGCTCCGTCGCGCAGTGCCAGCACGCGCGACGGACCGAGCGTGGTCAGTTCGTCCATCCCGCCACCGTGAACGACCCAGGCGTCGCTGAGCCCCTGACGTTGGAGTGTCTCGATCATCGGAACGGCGAACGCAGGGTCGGCAACGCCGATCAACTGGCGCCTCACCCGTCCCGGGTTCGCCATCGGGCCGAGCAGGTTGAACGTCGTCGGGACACCGAGCTCGCGGCGTGGTGGCCCGGTGAAGCGGAACGCCGGGTGGAAGATCGGGGCGTAGCAGAAGCCGATCCCCGCCTCGCGCACGCATTCGGCCACACCGTCGGCGTGGAGTTCGATCGCAACACCGAGCAACTCCAGGACGTCGGCGGCACCGCACTTCGACGACGCCGAACGATTGCCGTGTTTGCAGACCGGGGCACCGGCTCCGGCCATGACCAGCGCTGCGATCGTCGACACGTTGATCGAGTGCGTGCCGTCACCGCCGGTTCCGACGATGTCGACGCAGCGGGAGCGTTCGTCGTCGGACAGCGACACGTAGGTCGCCTCGTGCAGCGTTGCTGCGAGCAGCCCTGCGAGTTCGTCGACGGTCTCGCCCTTGGCTCGCAGGCCCACCAGGAAGCCGCCGATCTGCGCGGCGCTCGCGTCACCACGAAGGATCGTGGTCATCACCGACCCGGCGGTCGCAGCGTCGAGGTCCTCGCCGGCGACCAGTGTCGCCATGACGGTGGCCCAGTCGTGGAACGGTTCGTGGCTCGACATGGGCGCAGCGTAGGGCGCCGACCCGATGCGAGCGAAGCGTGACGTCAGGCGGTGCGACGCCGGTGACGGATCATGCGGCGACGGTCGCGTTCGGTCGCGCCTCCCCACACTCCGGCCTTCTCGCGCACCGTCAGCGCGTACTCGAGGCACGTCGACTGCACCGAGCAACCAGCGCACACCGACTTCGCGTACTCCGCGCTCTCGTCGTCATCGGGGTAGAACGCCGAAGCGTCGAGCCCCCGGCATGCTCCGAGATCCCACCATTTCAATTCCTGTACCGACACGTTCGGTCCGACCCCCCGTGGATTGCCCCTCGATCTGTCCGAATCTAGAACCGACAGCGCTCGAATGCCAGGGAAAATTTGTGCCGGGTGAGCGATGGCGGGTCAGCCGCGCAGATCTCCGAGGAGCTCGGCACGAGTCGGCTCCGACAGTTCGATCGACTCGAGGTAGTCGGGATGCTCGATCTCGACTCGCACCGCGCCCGACGCGAACGACTCGATCTGCTCGGGCGTGAATTCGAAACGGATGTAGTGCACCGCGGCAGTGGCCTCCTCACGGGTGAGCTGGCCGGCGTGGGCCTCCTCGGTGATCGACGGCACGCGATCGCCGTTCGGGAGCACGACCACGAACGAGCGCTCGATGCCGACCAGCTTGGGCAGCCACTCGCGCATCTGGTCGTCGCTGGTGAGTTCGAGGAACACCGTGGCGGTGAGTTGGCCCGGCTCGGGGATCATCGGGTTGTAGGTGTCGAGCTCGACCTGGATCTCTTCGTCGGTCGTCAACTTCTCGACGCGGGCCATCTCCTGGATCTGCAGCAACATGGTCTCGCGGTTCTCGAACATCAGCGTGACGATCGTGCCGAACGACAGGCGTCGCTTCCGCTTGGTCTCCATCACCTCGGCACGAAATTCCTCGCGCGTGCGCTCGTAGGCACGGACATCGGCGATGTCGTCGAGGGTGAGCTTGCGGGTAGTGGTCCGGGGGGACATGACAACTCCTCTGGTCGGGGTGGGTGGGCCGGCGTCTGGCAGCGGCCCACCCGGTCAGGGTTCTTCGGCGATGCCGTAGGCGCGGGCCATCACCTGCAGGGGGTGCTGCGGCGTGCGGCCGGTCTGCTCGACAATCGCAGTGTTGGCGAGATGGCAGTCGCCGGCGACCACGTCGCCGCCGGCCTTGTTGATCTGGTCGCCGAGCTTCTTGGCGATCGGCACCGAGATGTCCTCGTTGCCGGCGCGGAAACCCCACATGCCGTCGATGCCCGAGCACTGCTGCACGAGTTTGACCTTGGCGCCGGTCAGTTTCATCAGGTCACGACTCTTGAAGCCGATGTTCTGGGCTCGCAGATGACATGGCGTGTGGTACGTGATGGCTTCGACGGTGTCTCCGGTGAAGTCGGTGTCGAGCGACGTGTCGTCACCCTTGTGCACCTGCATCAGGTATTCGGCAGCGTCGTACGTGTGCTGGGCGACCAGTTCGGCGTCAGGGCCGCCGACGTAATCGAGATAGTCCTTCTTGATGATGTAACTGCACGTGGGCTGCGGCACGACGACATCGGTACCCGAGCGCACCTCGGCGGCGAGGGTCTTGATGTTCTTCTCCGCGACCTTGGTGAACTCCTTGACGTTGCCGGAGTGCAACCACGGGGCGCCGCAGCAGCCGGCGTCGGTGTTGTTGCACTCGATGCCGTTGCGCTCGTAGACCTTCACGAGGTCCTTGCCGATGTCGGTCTCCTGATACTCGACGAGGCACGTCGGGAACACGGTGACCTTGCCCTGGCGTTTGGTGAGGCTGACCTTCGGACGCTTCTTGAACCAGGTGGAGAAACGCTGCTTGGCGTAGGGCGGCAGGAGCCGAACCGGCGACACGCCGGTGGCCTTGGCCACGAGCTTACGGATGCCGGAGCCGGGCTCGGCGTTGACGATCTTGTTCGCGACCGGCCCGGTGGTGGTGGCCAGCGTGCCGAGCAGATCCGTGCGGCCCATCATCTGGGTGGTCGTCTTGTCGCGGGCCGACTTGATGCCATTGGCGTGCTGCATGGCGTCGGCGCGCAGCATCAGACGAGGAAAGTCGAGGTTCCACTCGTGCAGCTCGGGGATGTACGGACAGTTGATGTAGCAGAGCTTGCACTGGAAGCACTCGTCGACGACCTGGTCCTGTTCGGCGGGAGTGAGGCGTCCGGCGTCCTGGTCGTCGTGCTTGTCGACCATCTCGAACAGCGTCGGGAAGGACGTGCAGAACTTGAAGCAGAGCCGACAGCCGTGGCACAGGTCGTACACACGTGTCAGCTCCTCCCGAACGTCTGCCTCGTCGAAATAGACAGGATCTTTCGGGTCATACGTCGTCGTCATACAGCAAGTCTCCCGCGAATTGTCGGGCGTGAACCAAACACGTCGCGAGACGTGTGCGGCGGGGTGGTGTGGAGGGGGCCGCTGCGCGACCCCCTCCATCATCGAACGATCGGCTCCGCCGGCGTTCGATCAGATGTCGGCTCGGCCGTCAGGCCGTCGGGCCACTCGATCGCCGGAGCGGAGCGAGTGAGATCGAGACGCTCAGCTCAGCGCGTCGAGACCCTGGGTGAAGCGGCCGGCGTGGCTCTTCTCGGCGCGGGCGAGGGTCTCGAACCAGTCGGCGATCTCGTCGAAGCCCTCGTCACGTGCGGTCTTCGCGAAGCCGGGGTACATCTGGGTGTACTCGTAGGTCTCGCCGGCGATCGACGCCTTGAAGTTCTCCTCGGTGTCGCCGATCGGCTCGCCGGAAGCGGGGTCGCCGACTTCGGCGAGGTACTCGAGGTGGCCGTGGGCGTGCCCGGTCTCGCCTTCGGCGACCGAACGGAACAGCGCAGCCGAGTCGGGATAGCCCTCGATGTCGGCCTTCTGGGCGAACCACAGGTAGCGACGGTTGGCCTGGCTCTCGCCGGCGAACGCCTCCTTCAGGTTCTCGTGGGTCTTGGTGCCGTTGAGTTCAGCCATGTTCGGTGCTCCTTGTTGGGGGTTGGTGGTTGAGAGAGATGAACGGATGGGTTCAGGTGGGGCGGGCGCAGGTGGCGCATGTCCCGTGGAAGACGATCGATGCCGAGCGGGGGGTGAACTGATCGCTGCGGTCGATGCCGAGCGTGTCGGAACCGTCGACGTACAGGTCGACCACTGCGCCACAGGTGTCGCACACGCCGTGGTGGTGGTCGTCGACGTTGGGATCGAAGCGAGTGGCACCGGAGCCGAGGGCAACGGCCTGCAACTCGCCCATCTCCACGAGATCGGTGAGGGTGGTGTACACCGTTCGCAGCGAGATGCCGGGCATCTGCGCGCTCGCTCGGGCATGGAGAGCGTCGGCGGTCGGGTGAGTGGTGTTGTCCTCGAGCAACGTGAACAGCAACTGACGCTGCGGGGTGACCTTGAGCCCTCGGGCCCGAAAGGCCTCGACGAGTTCGTTCGGCGACTTCACACTGCAGAACGCTATCTGCATGACGTGCAGATCTGCAACTCGTGCAGATTGGGACGTTTTCCTCTGCCCCGACCACGTTTGTGTTCCATTTCGGGTGGCCCGGCCCACCCGAAGTGTCACGCAAACGGGGGTTCACCTACTATCCGGGGCGATGTCTGGACCCAAGCGGCCATTCGAACGCGCCGTGATGCTCGACGCGCTGCGTGCCGGCACGCCCGACGACCCGTTCGACGTGCTGGTGGTCGGTGGCGGCATCACGGGCGTCGGCGTGGCCCTCGACGCGGCCGCGCGGGGTCTGCGGACCGCGCTGGTCGAACGCGACGACTTCGCCAGCGGCACCTCGTCGAAGAGCTCGAAGATGATCCACGGAGGGCTGCGGTACCTGCAGAACGGCGACGTCCGGCTCGTCTACGAAGCACTGCGCGAGCGTCGCCGCCTGATGAGGAACGCCCCGCACCTGGTGGAGACCCTGCCGTTCATGATCCCGATCCTCACCAAGGACGGCGTGGTGTCGAAGAAGGTGGCGAAGGCGCTCGGCTCGGCGATGTGGATGTACGACCTCACCGGCGGATGGCGCATCGGCAAACTCCACCGGCGGGTCTCGGCCGAGCAGGCAGCGGACCACTTCCCCACCACCCACCTCGACAAGCTCAGCGCCGGATACCTGTACTTCGATGCCGGCGCGGACGATGCCCGCCTTGCACTCACCATCGCACGCACCGCCGCCGATCGTGGCGCCGTCGTCGCGAATCGGTGTGCGGTGGTCGACGTCACCGTCGATCACGACGACGGCCGGGCGAACGGAGTCACCGTGAACGCCGACGGCGAGACGTTCCACGTCGCGTCACGATCCGTCGTGAACGCTGCCGGAGTCTGGGCCGACGAGGTGCGTGCGCTCGACGAAACCGAGGCTCCCGACTCGATCCGCCCCGCCAAGGGCGTCCACGTCACGGTGCCGTGGGAGAAGATCCGCGTCGACATCGCCGTGATCATCCCGGTGCGCGCCGACAAGCGCAGCCTGTTCCTCGTCCCGTGGGGTCCACGTCCGGACGGCACCTTCGACCACGTCTACATCGGCACCACCGACACCGACTACGACGGCCCGCTCGACGAACCTCAGTGCACCGCCGACGACATCGACTACGTCCTGACCGCCGTCAACCAGGCACTCGATCCGAACATCACCGAACGGCTCACTCCCGACGACATCACCGGCGTCTGGGCGGGGCTGCGCCCCCTGGTGAAGACCGCGACCAGTGACGGCGCGAGCGCGAAGACCGCCGATCTCTCGCGCCGGCACCAGGTCGCCGTGAGTGACGCAGGGGTCGTACGGGTGAACGGCGGCAAACTCACCACCTACCGGGAGATGGCCGAGGACACCGTCGACATCGTGGCACGGCAGATCGGCGCGTCTCGACGAGCGCGACGCCCGTCAACCCGCAACCTGGCGCTGCTGGGCGCCACCCGCGCCACCTCGGCCGCACGCGGCACGCCCGAGCATCACCTCGCCACCCGCTACGGCACGTTCGCCGACGAGATCCGTGCGCTGATCGCGTTCAGGCCCGACCTCGGAGAGCCGCTGGTCCCCGGCCAGCCGTACCTGCGCGCCGAAGCCGTCTACGCCGTACGCCACGAGATGGCCACGACGCTCGACGACGTCCTCTCGCGTCGCACCCGCGCCCACCTGTTCGACCGACCCGCGAGCCTCGCGGCAGCACCCGACGTCGCCGCGCTCATCGGAGAAGAACTCCGATGGTCGCCCGACGAGACGACCGACCAGCTCGAGACGTACCGCCGTCTGTGCGAGCACGAAGAGACCGCAGGAGCTGCGCATGCCCACGTCGCCAACACCACCGATTGAGTTGCTCGGGAGCGAGTCGCGCCTCGCCGGGCCCGTGGTCGAGGTTCCCGAAGAGGCCGTCCGAGCGCTGCAATCGATCTGCGAGACGCTCGAACCGGACGGCACGGTCGGCGACCCGGTCGCCGAGGCCAGTCGCGACTGGTGGCCGCTCGCGCTCCACTGGGCGCTCGCCGGCCAGGTACCACGACTCGCCGAGGTGGTCGTGCGGCCCACCACGACGGGCGCCGTCGTGCGGGTCGTGCAGGTCTGCAACAACGCACGACTCCCGCTGACGGTCAC
>CAZJUC010000059.1:0-16432 GCA_964549065.1 uncultured Ilumatobacteraceae bacterium | reverse complement strand
GCACCTATCGCAGCGGTCACCGCCTGCCGAAGGTGCTGCAGTGGGCGATCTGGAGTGGTCGCGACGAGCACGGGCTCGATCGCGATCGGCAGCGACGGGTCCGCCACCACCTCGCTGTCGACGACGGCAACGACGATCAGATCCTCGCGTACGAGGTACGCCATACCATCCGGAACGAGGCACCCCAGGGATCGCGAGTGCGCCTTCGGGTGAGCCCGTTGCTCGGCTATGTGTCGAAGGTCGAGTTGCTGGCACCGCCCCCGCGCTCGGCGGCCAGCGAGCCGGGAGTTCCCCATGCACTGGTCGACGACGCGCTGGCCACGGCGGGGAGCGCGATGGCGAGTGGCCTCGACGACGTCCTGGCCCGTGGCGCCGAGATCACCGACGACGAGGGTCGCTCGATCCTCGAGCAGACCGACGACGACGGCGTCACGCTCGGCGAGCGGCTCCGGGAGGGCAGTGAGCAACTCGATCGTCTGCGCAACGACCCACGCGTGGCGTCGTCGCCGTTGGCCGGCTTCCTCGACGCCTTCGCCGGCGCGAGCTCCGACGATGCTGCCGCGGGGGACGCCACCGGAGACGAGCCCGGCGAGCCCACTGACACGACGAGCTGATCGAGCCCGAGGATTCGCTGGTCCGAGATCAGGGGTACGGTCGCACCCATGAGCGACCACGTGATCCGCATCAGCTACTGCGTTCCTTGAGACTATTCGGCCCGCGCCGTGAGCGCGGCGAACGATCTGCTGTCGAACTATCAGCACGTGATCGAGTCGTTGACGCTGGTCACCGGCGCCAAGGGCATCTTCGACATCGAGGTCGACGGCGAGATGCTCTACTCCAAGCACACCACCGGCCGCCACGCCGAACCAGGCGAGGTGCTGGCGTTGTTCCGCGAGCAGTTCGCGAGCGACGTCACGCCCTACGGCGAGTGATCACGCCTGGGGTCTGACCCCTGGCGTGATCAGGACATGCTGACGAGGTCGAGCCAGTCGTCGGAGAAGTAGTCGACGTCTCCGTCGGGCATCAGCAGCACCTTCGTCGGGTCGAGTTCACGCACGAAGTCCTCGTCATGGCTCACCAGGATGATCGCGCCGGGCCAGTCGACGAGGGCGTCCGCGACCGCCTGGCGTGACGGAGGATCGAGGTTGTTGGTCGGCTCGTCGAGCAGCAGCAGGTTGTTCCGGCCGACCATCAGCATCGCCAGCGCCAGCTTGGTCTTCTCGCCCCCCGACAGGGTGCCCGACTCCTGGAAGACCTTGTCACCGGAGAGGCCGAACATGCCGAGCAGCCCGCGCAACTGGGTCTCGGTGAGGTTGATCCCCTCGGGAACGGCGTCGCGGATGTTGGTGAGCAGGGTCTGGTCGATGCGCAGGTTGTCGTGCTCCTGCGCGTAGTACCCGGCGTGCACCTGGTAGCCGAACTCGAAGTTTCCGAGGTCGGCCTCGGTCTCGCCCGCCAGGATGCGCAGCAAGCTGGTCTTGCCGGCGCCGTTCAAGCCGAGCACGAGCAACCGTTCGCCACGCCCCAGGTCGAAGTCGATGTCCTCGAAGATCGTCGGGCCGCCGTACGCCTTGCACAAGCCCGACGCACGGATCACCGTCTCGCCGCACTTCGGTGGGTCGGGGAACCGCACGTTGATCGACTTGGACGACTGCGGGCCGCGCACCCGCTGGGTCTCGAGGCGGGCGATCCGCTTCTCGACGCTGTGGGCCATCGCCGCTTTGGTCGCCTTGGCCCCGAAGCGGTCGACGACGGTCTGCAGGCGGTCGATCTCCTTGGCCTGCAGCACCGCCTTCTTGGCGAGCCGGGCCTCGTCCTCGGCACGAGCGCGTTGGTACTGGCTGTAGGTGCCGCGGTATTCGACGATCTCGCCGACGTCGTGCTCGGTCGCACGGTCGAGATGCAAGACGCGGGTGATCGACTCGTCGAGCAGCTCGAGGTCGTGGCTGATCACCAACAGGGCGCCCTTGTACTGACGCAGGAAACCGAGCAGCCAGGCTTTGGCGTCGACGTCGAGGTGGTTGGTCGGCTCGTCGAGGCAGAGCACGTCGGAACCGGCGAAGAGAATGCGCGCCAACTCGACGCGTCGGCGTTCGCCACCGGAGAGCGTGCTGATCGGCTGATCGAGGCGAGCGTCGGGGATCCCGAGGCCGGCGGCCATCGCCCGGGCCTCGCTCTCGGAGGCATAGCCGCCGGTCGTGCGGAATGCCTCTTCGGCAGCGGTGTAGCGCCCGACATTGCGTTCGTCGGGGTTCTCCTCCATGGCGATGCGCAACTTCTCGATGCGGGTGATCTCGTCGTCGATCCCACGGCCGGACAGGACGTGGGTGACACAGGTGCGACCGTCGAGCGCCGAGTCGATCTTCGGATCCTGGGGGAGGTAGCCGAAGCCGCCCTTGCGCAGGACGTTGCCGGCCTTGGGTTCGTTGGCGCCACCGAGCACCTTGAACAAACTGGTCTTGCCGGCGCCGTTGCGCCCGACGATGCCCACCTTGTCGCGGGGCATCACGGTGAAGCTGGCGGAGTCGACGAGGAGCCGACCACCGACTTCCACCGAGATCGCCTGGGCCTGGAGCATCCGTCCAGGCTACGGGAGCCTCACCGGATCACGGATCCGTGGCGAGCGCCGGGTCTGCGGGCGCCGAGTCCGAGGGCGGCGAGTCCGAGGGCGGCGGATCCTCTGGCGGCGGATCCTCTGGCGACGGGTCCTCTGGCGGCGGGACCGGGTCCGGCGGCGTCACACCTTCGCCGTCGGGGGCAGGAACCGTCGAGTCGCTGTCGCTGTCGCCGTCGCCCCCGGACGGCGCCGTCGTCGCGGTGGTCGGGGTGGTGGTGGCCGGGGTGGTCGGGGACACCGTGCTGGGTGTGGCACCGCTCGACCCGGACCCACTCGACCCGGACCCGCTCGATCCCGAGCTGCTGGAACCCGAACCCGAACCTGACGACGAACTCGAGCCTGACGACGAACGACCGAGCACCGTGGACGAGTCGCCGTCGACGGCGGAGTCGTCACGGAACGTCGGGCGAAGGCACTCGCCGTCGCCGTCGGCCGGGCCGAGAGCGGCGGCGACCGACTCGGCGAGCACCTGGCGCCCCGTGTCGGTGGGATGCAGTCGATCACTGCTCAAGATCCCCGGCGACTCCGTGATCGATCCCCAATCCAGCACGGTCACGTTCTCGCGTTCGGCTCCGAGGCGGTTGACGACCTCGTTGACCTCGACGTAGTTCGGCCGGTACTCGGTGACGGTGAACAGCAACACGGGACGGGGCGCCAACCGATCGAGCATCGCCTCGAGTTCGATGGCGAACGTGAGCTGGTCACCCCGGTAGTTGCTGCCGAGGAAGACGACGACCGCGTCCCAGTCGTTGCCTGGTGTCACGTCGTCGGGGAGCAGGCGGCGCAGGACCCTGTTGCCGAAGTCGACGAACCGGCTCGGTTCGGCCTCGATCGCCACCTCCCAGCCGAGCGGCACCACGGCGTTGCACATGTGGTCGCCGTACCGGGACGACGTCGACGCGAGGATCGAGTCGCCGATCATCAGCACCCGGTTGCCGTCGGCGACGTCTGCGATCAACGCCGCCTCGGTGCCGTCGTCGTTGACCGGAGGACGCACGGCCACGATCGGATCGCGAACCGCCGACGGGACGGCGGGCACTGCGCCGACTCCGGCGATCGTGGGTAGCGGTGTGACCGGAGCGATGGTGTCGTCGGCGCCCCCGTCACCGGTCCCGCATCCCGTGATCGCACCCACTCCGAGCACGAGCGCGAGAAGGGACGACCGGGCGGACACCGACCCCATTGAAGCGGGTTCACGCCCCGGTGTGGCGTCGCGACCGATTCGGTGTGTCAGCGAGACCGCAGTGCGTCGCGGATCTCGGTGAGCAGCTCGACCTGGGTCGCCCCGGTCTGGGTCTCGACCACCGGCTGCTTCGTCCTGTTGTAGGCCTTGAGGACCAGGAAGCAGACGTACGCGATGATCAGGAAGTTCACGATCAGGGTGAGCGGTGCGCCGTAGGTGATCTTGGCCTCGCCGATGTCGATGCTCAGCGTGTTGAAGTCGGGCTGCCCGATGATCGCGGCGATGATCGGCATGAAGATGTTGTCGACGATGCTGAGCACCACCGGAGCGAACGCAGTGGCGAGCACGAGTGCGATCGCCAGTTCCACCAGGTTGCCCCGGCTCACGAACTCCTTGAACTCCTTGAACATGTTGCTCATCGTCCCGTTCTCCTCGTCGGCTGTCACATCGAGTGGCAGCTCCGCGCAACAGTCTTATCACTTCCCGCCGGCCAGCGGCGGCTACGATCGGGCCGCTGATGAGAAGGCGGTTCGCGTACCTGCACATCCCGAAAGCCGCCGGCACGTCCGTGAGTCGAGCACTCGAGATGCTCACGCACGACGCAACACGAGCACCGTTCGTACTCGACCGCAGCCTGTTCGGTTCCTTCGATCGCTTCGCCGAGGTCCGATCGACACTGGCACCGATGATCTGGACCCCCGACGAGATCCCACTCACCGCCTACGACGTGGTGATCGGACACTTCTCTCTGTCGTCGCTGCTCACGGCCTTCGAGCCGGACGAGATCGCGATGAATCTGCGCGAACCCCGATCGCGGCTCCTGTCGCACTACTCGTACTGGCGGAGCTGGACCGATCCCGAGCACCAGAGCTGGTCACCGTATGACGCCAGCTTGCGCGCTCGCGAGCTCGGTTGGTCCGAGTTCCTCGACGAGGAGTCGATCGCCGCGCAGATCGACAACGTCGCGGTTCGCCTGCTGGTCGGGCCGGATCCACGTATCCCGTCGGAAGGCTTCATCGAGCCCGCGGATCTCGATGAGCTGGTGGCTCGAGCCCTGGTGCTGCAACGTTCGCTCGGTGTCGTCGACGTCATCGAGCGAGGCGATCGATGCTGGGCGAATCTCGGGCAGTGGCTGGGGCGTCCGCTCATCGTCGCCAGGGACAACGAAACGTCACGGTCAGAGCACTCCGACATCGAGCTTCATCCGAAGGATCCGGTCACGAGTCGTCGACTCGATCGCCTCACCGCAGGTGATCGGGTGCTGTGGGCCGACGCGGCGAGCGCAACGGGGCCTACAGACACGGGCAGTGACATGGGCCGACTCGCCGACGAGACGTGGATGGAACACGTCGCCCGGCTCGCGGATCCACCGCGCTCGGCCTCCGGACGCGGCTCCCCGGCGAGCTGAGACAACCATCGACGGGGACCGCTCGGGTGGTGGCGTCGCACCAGTTGATCCAGGCATGCAGCGGCGCTCCTCATCGAGCCGTCCACCCCCCGTCGACGACGAGGCTCTGCCCGGTGAGGAACGTGCCGGCCGGCGAAGCGAGCAGGAGCAGTGCACCATCGAGTTCGTGCAGCTCACCCATACGAGGGATCGGAGAGTTGGTGGCGATGAACCGCTGACTGCCCTCGTCGCTCTCCATGCCGTCGGTCATCTCCGACGGGAACCAGCCAGGGCACAGCGCGTTCACCCGGATGCCCTTACGCGCCCACTGCAGCGCCAACTCTCGCGTGAGGTTGACGACCGCTCCCTTGCTGGCGCAGTAGTGCGCCTGTTTGACCGGGGTGGAGCCGACATGGCCGAGCATCGACGCAACGTTGATGATCGATCCCGACCCGCTCGCGATCATCGAGGGGGCGGAGAGCTTCGACAGGTGCCACAGCGCGGTGACGTTGATCTCCATCGACGAACGGAAGCGGTCGATGGTCTCGTCCTCGACGGCGACGGACCCACCGACGCCGGCGTTGTTGACGAGCACGTCGACCCGTCCGTGTCGGTCGACCACCTCCGCCACCAGCCGTTCGCGAGCGCTCTCGTCCGCCATGTCGGCCACGATGACCTCGGCGCCCGGCAACTGCGCTGCGAGTGATTCGAGGCGCTCGGCGCGCCGGGCGGTGAGCACCACCTGCGCTCCGACTCCGTGGAGCACGCTGGCGAAGTGCGCTCCGAGACCCGACGACGCGCCGGTGACGAGCACGACCTGGCCGTCGAGCCGGAACCGGTCGAGCGGCGACGACGGCGATGGAGATGCGGATGCGGATGCGGCGCTGGTCGACATGGCCGGGGACCATACCGGCCCTCACGCGACGGGCCGTTCCCGGTTGAACACCGACCTGTCATCGACCCGTCATCTACCCGTCATCTCCGAGCGCGCGATTCGATGTCGAAGGCGTCAGTCGCGTGACAAGTCCGCATCGAGGGTGTGGACACACGAGACACGGGAAATCGATGGATGTATGAAGAGAGACGTGGAACTCAGCACCTGGAATGCCGTCATCAAGCTCGCCGCCGTCGTCTCGGTCATCGCTGCGCTCGCTGCAGTGGCGGCCTCGGCTGCCGGCGACATCCCGCAAGTTGCGATCGTGCTCCCGGTGATCGTGGTGGCGTTCAGTGCCAGTTGGATCCAGACCAATCGGGTCCGCCGAGAGCACGTTTCGGTTCGCCACAGCTGACCTTCCAGCTGACCTCACGGCTGACCTTCCAGCTGACCTCACGGCTGCCACCGCGGCCGGCGCCTGTGGCACGATCGCTCGATGAGTGATCACCCCGCGGCACACAAGATCCGAATCGGGTACGGACTCGGCACGTCCACCGACCTCCACGGCCCGTCGTACGGTGCAGTGGTCGATGCGCTCGAGTCGCTCGGGTTCGACTCGCTGTGGTTGTCCGAGCGCATCAGCGGTCCGGCACCGGACCCACTGGTGGCGATGGCGTACGGAGCGGGACGTACGCGCAATCTCAAGTTCGGGATGTCGGTGATGGTGCTCCCCGGTCGCAATCCGGTGGTGCTCGCCAAGGAACTCGCCACCCTGGCGAACATGTCGGGAGGTCGGCTGCTCCCGGCGTTCGGCTTGGGTGCCGTCGACCCGGTGGAACAGCAGGCGTTCGGCGTGCAGCGCGGCGAGCGGGCCAAGATGTTCGACGAGATGCTGACCGTGATGCGGCACTGCTGGACCGGGGAACGCTTCTCACATCACGGCGATCGTTACGACTACGACGGCATCCAGGTACAGCCGGGGGCCTCGAAGATGGAGGTGTGGCTGGGCGGCATCGCCCCGTCGGAGCTTCGTCGGGTCGGTCGGATGGCCGATGGGTGGCTGCCGTCGTTCGTCACACCGGCGGACGCAGCGCACGGACGTGCCACCATCGAGGCGGTGTGCGCCGAGCACGACCGTTCGATCGACGATGACCACTACGGCGTGCTCGTGCCGTACTCGTTCGGGCCGATTCCCGACCGGTTGCGCGATCTGCTGGCCAGGCGACGGCCTGACCTGACCGACCCGAGCGAGCTGGTGCCGACGTCGTGGGACGGCCTCACCGACCTGATCCGGCGGTTCATCGATGTCGGCACCTCGAAGTTCGTCGTGCTCCCGCTGGCCGAGCCCGCCGACGCCGACGCCTGGGTGGAGCACCTCACCGAAGCCGCCGAGGTGCTGCTCCCGCTCGAGACACGATGACGCCGACCGACGCCGACATCGCCCTGTTCGAACCTGCGGGTCCCGGCCGGTGGACGCCGACTTCGCTGGCCCGTGGGCCCTGGGACGCCCGGGCGTGCCATGGCGGACCGGTGGGCGCGTTGCTCGCGAGGGCGGTGGAAGCTGTCGACCCCGAGTCGCCCGTCGACTGGCAGGTCGCCCGCTTGTCGATCGAGCTGACCCGGCCCGTGCCGGTCGGAACACCCCTGACCCTGTCGACCGAGATCGAACGCGATGGACGCAAGGTGTCACTCGTCGCTGCCCGCCTCGTCGTCGACGACACCGAGGTGGCACGGGCGCGCTGTCTGCGGATCCGGGCGAAGCATCTCGCTCTGCCCGACGACGTCGCCCAGCCGTCGTCCGACCCACCCGGCAGTCCCGACGACGCAGTCGCCCAGCGGGTGACCTGGGCCGTCGATGACCAGGTCGCGTTCCACAAGGACGCCTGCGAACATCGCTTCACCGAGGGCTCGTGGGACACACCCGGCCCGGTCGGGGTGTGGATCCGGCTGGGCGTTCGGGTCGTCCCCGGCGAGGCGCCCTCCGGCACGCAGCGAGCAGCCGCCGCTGCCGACTTCGGCAACGGCGTCAGCGGAGGGCTGCCGTTCGAGCGCTTCACCTTCATCAACCCCGACCTGACCGTTCACCTGCTGCGTCCACCGGTCGGTGATTGGATCGGTATGCGCTCGGCTTCGCACTACGGCACCGCCACGGAGTCATCCGGTGTCGGGTTCGCCGAGTCGGCGCTCTACGACGCCGACGGTCGTGTCGGGCGCAGCGTGCAGAGCCTGCTCCTCGACGAACGTTGACGGTCTCGGTACTCGCGTCGACGTCGACGTTGACGAGTCGTTGACGATCGTCCGGGAACCGAACGCCTCGTTGTGACGTCCAACACACATGATGCGTGAACGGCTCGTCCCTCTGACTCTCGCCACCGCCTCGCTGCTGGTGTTTGCCTCGTGCAGCTCGGGGTCGGCCTCACCCACCGATCGATCACCGTCGCCGACCGTGCCGGCCACCCCGGCGCCGACGACGACCGAGGCCGATGCTCCGGTCGGCTCACCTGGCACCACGCAACCGGTCGGATCCGGACCGCAGGGGTTCGCGTCGGCCCGGCTCGAGTTCTTCGGTGACTGCGACGCGTTGCTGGACTACATGCAAACCGAGGCCAGCAAGCGCGTGACGGCGTGGGGGCTGGGCGGCGGCGGCTTCTACTACGACCGCCCGATGATGGAAGGCGACGTGGCCGCGACCGATGACGCCGGTGGCGACCGTGGCGAGATGACGGCACCGACCGCCGGCGTGGAGGGCCGGGACTTCTCGGGCACCAATGTCCAGGAGTTGGGCGTCGACGAGGGCGACATCGTCGAGACCGACGGCGAGTACGTGTACGTGGCGAACAGCGACGGTGTGCGGGTGGTGTCGGTCGCCGGCGCCGACGTCGTCGCAGAACCGGAACTCCCGCAGGGCTCACACCAGATGCTGCTCGACGACGACCGTCTGGTCGTGGTGACGTCGAGCTGGGGTGGCGCTCCCGACACGATCGTGACGCAGTTCGACGTCGGCGACCCGACGAGTCCGGCGCTCCTGCGTCGCTCGCACCTGGAGGGCGGTGTCGTGGCGACGCGATCGGTCGACGGTGTCGCCCGTCTGGTGATCACGACCACGTTCGATCAGCGCCTGGAGTTCGTCCAACCCGACCGGTTCGGCTTCGACGAGGAGTCCGCACTGGCGCGCAACAAGGAGATCATCGACTCCTCGACCGTCGAGGACTGGTTGCCGCGGCAGTTCGACGAGGACACCGACGGCAACTTCGGTCCGATGTCACAGGTGCTGCCGTGCGAGACCGTCGCTGCGCCACCCGACTTCGCGGGGCTCGGCCTCACATGGATCGCCTCGATCGATGTCGACGGTGACGGTGACGCCGCTCCGGTCGGATCTGCCGGCATCGTGTCGACGGGCGACACCGTCTACGCGTCGGCCGACAACCTTTACGTCACCACCCAGAACTGGGACTGGCGATGGGGCGGACCGGTGCCGCTCGACGACGGCCCCACGACGAGCGACACCGCACCCGACGTCGACCCTGGCCCACCGCCGACGTTGATCCATCAGTTCCGGCTCGAGGAGGGCACCGCCGCCACCTATGTCGCATCCGGCCAGGTCGAGGGTCGCTTGCTCAACCAGTTCGCGATGAGCGAACACAACGGCGATCTGCGGGTTGCGACGACCACCGACGACTGGGGCGGCTTCGGCGACCAGAGCGAGTCGACCGTGTTCGTGTTGCGTCCGGACGGTGACGAGCTGCGGCAGATCTCGTCGGTGGGCGGCCTCGGTCAGGACGAGCAGATCTATGCGGTCCGCTTCATCGGCGACCTCGCGTACGTCGTGACGTTCCGGCAGATCGACCCGCTGTACGTGATCGACCTCAGCGATCCGACGAACCCGGTGGAGCGCGGCGAGTTGAAGATTCCCGGCTATTCCGCCTATCTCCACCCGGTCGGCGACGGCCTGTTGCTCGGCGTGGGCCAGGACGCCACCGACACCGGTCGTACCACCGGAACCCAGCTGAGCCTGTTCGACGTGAGCGACCCGGCCGCGCCGCAGCGGATCAGCACGCTGGCGATCGGCGGCACCAGCGAGGTCGAATGGGACCACCGGGCGTTCCTGTTCTGGCCTGCCGACGGCACGATCGTGCTGCCCGTGTCACCGGGGTGGAGCGACTGCGGCCCGACCGGCGACTGCCTGTCCAAGGACATCGTCGGAGCGAGTGGTGGCGCCGTGGTCGCCGAACTGGACGGCCGAGAATTGGCCGCCCGCGGCGTGATCAGCCACACCCGTGCCAACCGCTCGGGCTGCTGGAATCCGCTGCAGCGCTCGATCGTGATCGGTGACGAGTTGGTCACCGTCGGTCTCGATCAGCTGAAGTTCTCCGACCGTCAGACCCTGGAGCCCCGCGACTCGGTGACCTGGGGCGACCCCGAGCAGTACGGCTGCCACTGGTACTACGACTGAGATGTAACGATTGGTGTCAGACACCAATCGTTACATCTCAGGGTTCGACGAGGCTGCCGCCGGTGGCCCCTCGGAGTTGTTCGACGGTGAACGGGAGCTCCGACGTGTCGATCTTGATCGCCCGAAAGGTGCCGATGCCTTGGCGAGAGGTGATCGACAGCACCGTCTCCCGGTCGACGTCGAGCTCGGTGAACATTGGCTGGAGCTGACCCCAGTTGACGAACACCGAGCCGTCAGCGGCGAACCGGGCGCTGCCGAGCGCACCACTGGTGAGGCCAGTCGGATGCCGGATCTCCTCCACCAAGGTCGCAGTCATCACGCCCGGCCGATCGTCGATGCGGTATCGCACTACCCGGGCGGGTTGACCGGTACCGGTTCGGTTGTCGTACATCGTGAGCATGTCTCCTTCGAGCCGGGCGTCGTGCTGACGCCGCGGTCCACCGAACGGGTCGCCAATGATTTGCAACCGCTTGTCGGCGTTGAGGTTCGCGACATCGTCGGGATCCGTCGGATCGGTCTGCAGGCTGCCGAGGATCCACTTGATTTCGCCCGTCGGCGACTGACGATCGACCCGGAACACGGCGTCGAGATGGCGAGCCGAGACCACGTAGTCGCCAGTGCCGTCATCGAGCCGCTGCATCGAGTTGACGTGGATCAGGTCGACCTCCTTCGGCGTGAGCCCGTAGCGATCGAACCGCTGGGGGTACGTCGTCTCGGCCGGTGTGAAGTGGTCGACGCTCGTCCAGTCCCAGACCTTCGTCCCGTCGGCATCGAGTTCGCGAATGTCGCTGTCGACCACGTTGTCATCGACCTGGCCGCCAGGCGAGCCGAAGGGGCCGGGGACCGATGTCATCCCCGTGGTGTCGACGCCCTCACGCAAGGGATACGAGATGATCGTCCAACCGTCGTCGGGGCCGTCGATGAACTCGTGGTGGTCGACCGGGAACGACGCTCGGTCGTCGCTTCCCAGCGAGCGGGTCACGATGCCGTCCAAGCCGAACGCCCAGTGCACGAGGTCGTCGCTCGGGATCCCGAAGAACTGTGCCGGAGGACGCGGCTGGGTGGAGGCCACGAACTGGCCGCTGCGGAACTGCTGCAGGTTGATCAACGCTTCGGTCGAGCGCTTGTACCACACCGGCGCACCACGCTCGTCGAGGATCACGACATACGATGCCGGCGTGCCGGCGACGGCCAAGGTCGCCAGGATCCAACCAGGTCGCGGGGTGCCGGGATTGGCGACGGTCAGCGTCGGGAAATCGGACGGCAGACACCGGAAGAGGTGACGTTTCACGGTCGAACCCCGGCGCAGTTCGACCTCGATGGCCGAGTCGCCGGGAACGGCGAGGAGGAGGTCTCGGGCAGTGACCGGCACACCACGCACCCGGGCGGTCACCCCTGGGAGGAGATCGAGGTGCAGCGACAGCAGGTTGTCGCCCTCCGCCGGACATTCGACGGCGTAGTCGACATCGTCGACACCGAACTCGGGGTACACGACCGAACCGTCCCAGCGCAGCTGTTCGACGAGCGAGCCGGGTGGCGCCGCCAACACACCGAACAGATCGATGACCACATCGGTCTGTGCCGATGCGTACACACACACTCGCCCGTCGCCACCCAGTTCGACATTGACCAGGTTCGTCGCATCCGACGCTGACGAGAAGTTCAACGACGACGTGGGCGAGACCGACGTTCCCGAGCACGGGAAGATCCGGACGTTGCCGCGTCCGGCACCGTTCGTGGCCACCACGTTCAGGATCACCGCAGTCGCCTCGGCGGCATCAGGGCGACCAGCGACCGGTGTGAACGCCCGAAGCTCACCTGGCGCCAACGGCGTGGTCCAGTCGCCTTCCCCGGTACGGGTGTCGATCAGGCGGTCACCGTCGAGCGGGCCGAACGTGGCTGCGGGGCCGAACGTCGGCGCCGGTGCGTAGTACCCGGTGACATCGATCACGAAGTGGGTGTCCATCAGAGATGTCACGCAGACCTGTCCCTCGGCTGCGCCCGCCCTGCCGAGACCGACGATTGCGGTCACCGCACGGCTCTCACCGGCGACGAGGTTCAGATTCGACGCGAGCGGCGGTTCGTTGCCGCACGGATAGACCACCAGCCAGCCGTTCGAGACCGCATCCGTCGCGGTGAAGTTGACGAGTGCAGCTGTCGCGTTCTCCGGCACCGACGTGCCACCGATGCGAACGTTCTGGACCGCTCCCCCGGGCAGCCGGTTCCCGGAACCGTCGACTCGGGAGTCCCAGGCGCGAACCGGCTCGATGGAGTTGTAGCGATCGGGGCCGGAGCTCCACCAGCCGGCGAGGTCGATCACGAGGTCACCGCCGGCTTGGCTGTAGACGCACACCCGCCGGTCGGCGTCGAGTCGCGCCACGACGAGATTCGGCGTCGAGATGCCGGCACGGGCGTTCACATTCGAGGTCCCCGGAAGCCCGGTTGCACACGGGAAGACGGTGAAGAACCCCTTCCGTTCCGTCACCGCCGTCGTCGACAGCGCAACGGCCTGCGCATCCGCCGGAACCAGATCGGACGGGATCGAGAGTTCGAGTGTGCAACCCGGACCCAGGGAGGCGCCGACACCGCCCGTGCCGTCGCGGGTGTCCACCAGCCGTCGGGGGGTGATCGCCCGGTAGCTCTCGAGTTCGACATCAGGCGGCGAGGTCGCGCCAGGAGGCGCGACGCACGACGAAGTGGCGAGCGGGGCGGCTACGACCGGTTCGGGAGCAGCAACGACCGCGAGGCCGCACCCGAGCACAGCGAGCACGCCGAACAGCAACGACATGCGAGACAGCACGGAGGAAACGTACATCGACGCGCAGCAGCGCGATGGTCAGCTTCACACCAAGGAGGGTGTGTCCCCAGGCGCTGCCGAGAACGTCACCTGTAACGTTTGGTGTCTGACACCAAACGTTACTTTTCAGGTGCGTTTCTGGATGTTGGCCCACTCGTCGCGGAGGCCGACCGTGCGGTGGAACAGCATCGGCTGCTCGGGGTCGGCGGCGAAGTAGCCGAGCCGTTCGAACTGCACGACCTCACCTGGGTCGACCTCGGCGAGCACCGGCTCGACCTTGGCGCCGTCGAGCAGCTCACGAGAGTCGGGGTTCACGTCGTCGAGTGGATCGCCGGTGGACTCGCCGGGCACCTCCGAGCCGAACAGGCGGTCGTACAGCGCCACGGTGGCGTCGACGGCGTGGTCAGCCGACACCCAGTGCATGGTCGACTTCACC
This sequence comes from uncultured Ilumatobacteraceae bacterium, assembly GCA_964549065.1. Classification (GTDB taxonomy): domain Bacteria; phylum Actinomycetota; class Acidimicrobiia; order Acidimicrobiales; family Ilumatobacteraceae; genus Sva-07. The sequence goes on along the minus strand of CAZJUC010000059.1, from coordinate 2,685 downwards.
TTGCGGCCATCGGGTGCGCTTCCGCCCTTGGTCTCGGGGTCGTAGGTGACCTGCACTTCGACGATGTTGCCGTCGTCGTCGGTGTCGAACCCGGTGGCGGTCACGAAGTACGCGCCGCGCAGGCGGACCTCCTTGCCCGGCGAGAGGCGGAAGTACTTCGGTGGGGGCTCGGCCTTGAAGTCGTCGTGTTCGATGTACAACACGCCGCTGAACGGCACCATGCGCGTGCCGTCGTCGGCGTTCTCGGGGTTGTTGTTCAGCTCGACGAACTCGACCTCCGGCGCGCCGGCGTCGTCGAGCGGCCAGTTGGTGATCACGACACGCAGTGGCCGCAGCACCGCCATCCGTCGCAGCGCCACCCGGTTGAGCTCGGTGCGGACGAACGACTCGAGCAGCTCCACCTGGTGGCGGCTGTTGGTGCGCGACACGCCGATGAAGTCACAGAACTCGCGGATCGAAGACGCCGGGTAGCCCCGTCGGCGCAAGCCGCGCAGTGTCGGCATCCGCGGATCGTCCCAGCCGTCGACGGTGCCGTCGTCGACGAGCTTTGCGAGCTTGCGCTTCGAAGTGACCGTGTGGGTGAGTTCGAGCCGAGCGAACTCGGTCTGGCGGGGCTGCTCGAACGGCAAGGGCAGCTGTTCGAGGTACCAGTCGTAGAGCGCCCGGTGGCTGTCGAACTCGAGGGTGCACAGCGAATGGGTCACCCCCTCGATCGCATCGCTCTGGCCGTGCGCCCAGTCGTACGTGGGATAGATGCTCCACAGCGCACCCGTGCGGTGGTGGTGCACACCTCGGATCCGATACATCACGGGGTCGCGCAGCTGCATGTTCTCGTGCTGCATGTCGATCTTGGCCCGCAAGACGCGTGATCCGTCGGCGAACTCACCGGCGCGCATCCCCCGGAACAGTTGGAGATTCTCGTCGACGGGCCGATCACGACATGGGCTCTCGATGCCGGGTCTGCCGTACCCGCCTCGCTGAGCGGAGATGGTTTCGCCGTCCTGGTCGTCGACGTAGGCGAGGCCCCTGCTGATCAGCAGTTCGGCCCAGTCGTAGAGCTGTTCGAAATAGTCGCTGGCATACAGCGGCTCGCCCTCGATCGGATAGCCGAGCCAGGCGAGGTCGGCGATGATGCCGTCGACGTAGCTCGTGTCCTCGGTGTCGGGGTTGGTGTCGTCGAAGCGCAGATTGCAGATGCCGTCGAACTCGGCGGCGATGCCGAAATCGACGGTGATCGCCTTGGCGTGGCCGATGTGCAGGTAGCCGTTCGGCTCGGGAGGAAATCGGGTCTGCACCCGTCCGCCGAAGGTGCCCTGCTCGTTGTCGGCCGCGACGAGGTCGCGCACGAAGTTGGACGCAGCGGGAGGACGTTCGGGAGCAGCCATGACGGCTCCAGTATGGACTCCGCCGAAGGTAACGGCGCAGAGAGTTCGGACTAGAACGGGGAGATGACACCACTCGACATCGTGCAGCAGACCTCTCCCGTCCTGAACAGCGCCGGCAGCGTCTTCTACTTCCACCCCGACACCTTGGCGAGCGGCAAGGAACTCGGTCTCGACGGGTTCCGCTTCTACTTCCTCGGGCGCGGCGGTGTGCTCGGCGACGTCGAGCCCGCCGTCATCGTGTCGGCGTTCGGCTACTTCGCTCCGGCGGTCGTCGAGGCGATGTGGGGCTCGGCCAAGCAGATCGTGCCGCCGCGCGACGCCGCGCGCGCCTACCTCGGATGCGCAGAACACGTCGGCCGCTCCAAGCTGACCGGCGTCGACGGGCTCGACGCGTTCAACGACGCCGCAGAGAAGATCGTGGCGAGCGTCGATCGATCGGCGCTGCCACTGTTCGCCGGCATCGCCGCCGAACCGCTGCCCGACGATCCCGCCGCCCGCGCCTATCGCAACGTGTGCAACCTTCGTGAGCTGCGCGGCAGCACCCACCTCCTCGCCGTCGTGGCCGCAGGGCTCTCCCCGTCCAAGGCGCACACGATCCGCCGGCCCGACGACGTCGCGGCGTTCGGCTGGGAACCGGCACCGGAGATCTCCGACGACGACCGCACGCGCCTCGATGCGGCCGACGAACTGACCGACCGCTTGATGGTGCCCTCCGTCGCCGTACTCGGCGAGCAGCAGGCGTCGACGTTCGTCGATGCCGTCGAGGTGATCGGCGCCCGCCTGAGCTGACGCAGCGATCGAGGTGATGAGCAGCCCGTGTGGGGCATCGTGATGCGGCGCGGGCTCGACCGTCGGGTCAGTGATTCTGGGTGTGTGAAGTGTGAGGTTCGTCAGGTTCCTGCGGATGAATCGCCCACACCGCTCATTACACCTCGCCCTCCCTCGTCGGGTGCTCGCTGATGTCGGTCAGCCACAGGAGAACCGTGAGCTGAAGCGCACGAATGAGATCTTGCGCAAGGCGTCGGCGTATTTCGCCCAGGCGGAACTCGACCGCCCATCGAAGTGATCGTCGGTTTCATTGACGAGCACCGGGGTGAACTCGGAGTCGAGTCGATCTGCACTGCGCTGCAGATCGCTCCGACCACCTACTACGCGGCCAAACGCCGAGAGTCCGAGCCGCCGGCACGGGCGCGTCGCGACGTGGCGATGATGCAGGTGTTGATGGTGTTGTGGGTCGCGAACCGCAAGGTCTACGGCGCGCACAAGCTCTGGAGAGCGGCCCGTCGTGCCGGCCACGACA
>CAZJUC010000058.1:0-16472 GCA_964549065.1 uncultured Ilumatobacteraceae bacterium | reverse complement strand
TGTTGATCGAGAACGTCGACTGCAACTGGGTGAGCTTGAACAGGTTGTTCTTGACCACGTTCGCGTTGGCGTCACGCTTGAGCGTGATGATCAGGTTGGTCTTGCCGCCCGAAGAGGCGTCGTTGACGTCGGCGATGCCGTCGAGGTCGCCACCGTCGACGAGGTCCTGGATCCGCGACGCGATGGCCGAACAGCTGGTCTGGTAGGGCAGCTGGCTGACCACGATCTCCATGCGTCCCGACTTGGACTCCTCGATCTCCAACGTGGCGCGCATCTTCACCGAGCCGCGACCGGTGCGGTAGGCGTCGATGATTCCGGCCTTGCCGAGAATGCTCGCCCCGGTCGGGAAGTCGGGACCCTTCACGAACTCCATCAGATCGTCGGGGGTCGCATCGGGGTTGTCCAGCAGGTGCACGACAGCGTCGACGACCTCACCCAGGTTGTGCGGCGGGATGTTGGTGGCCATGCCGACCGCGATCCCCTGGCTGCCGTTGACCAGCAGGTTCGGGAAACGTGCCGGCAGCACGAGCGGCTGATCGAAGTTGCCGTCGTAGTTCGGGATCATGTCGACGGTGTCTTCGTCGATGTCGGCCAGCAACTGCATCGCCAACGGGTTGAGCCGGCACTCGGTGTAGCGCGCGGCGGCCGGCCCGAAGTCGGGGCTGCCGTAGTTCCCGTGGAAGTCGATCAGCGGATGGCGCAGCGAGAACGGCTGGGCCATCCGGACCAACGCGTCGTAGATGGCGCTGTCGCCGTGGGGGTGGAACCGCGCCATGGTGTCGCCGGTGACGCGGGCACACTTCACGTGGGGTCGGTCCGGGCGAAAGCCCTGGTCCTCCATGTCCCAGATGATCCGCCGGTGCACCGGCTTCAGGCCGTCGCGCACGTCGGGCAGCGCCCGCGACATGATCACCGACATCGCGTACTCGAGGAACGAGTTCTCCATCTCGTCGCTCAACGAGATGGGCTGGATGGGATCGACGGGAGGAGTGTCGTTGGTATCGGTCATGAGGCGCTACTCAGTTCTCAGAAGTCGAGGTTGCGGACGTCGCGTGCGTTGGTGGTGATGAACTCGCGGCGTGCCGGCACGTCGTCGCCCATCAGGATCGAGGTGATCTCGTCGGCCAGCGCTGCTTCTTCGACCGTGACCTGCAGCAGGGTGCGGGTGCCGTCGAGCATCGTGGTGGTGCGCAGCTCCTCCCAGTCCATTTCACCGAGGCCCTTCAACCGTTGGAACGGCTTCTTGTGGTTCGGTCGCTCCTGCAGGAACGCATCCTTCGCGAGGTCGTCCTTGAGATAGATCTTCTCCTTGCCGATCTCGGTGGAGTACAGCGGCGGCTGGGCGATGTACACGTAGCCGGCTTCGACCATCTCACGCATCTGGCGGAAGAAGAAGGTGAGCAGCAAGGTGCGGATGTGGCTGCCGTCGACATCGGCATCGGCCAGGCAGATCACCTTGTGGTAGCGGGCTTTGTCGACCTCGAACTCGTCCCCGACGCCGGCACCGATGGCGGTGATCAGCGCCTGGATCTCGTTGTTCTTCAGCATCTTGTCGATGCGGGCGCGTTCGACGTTGAGGATCTTGCCGCGGATCGGCAGGATCGCCTGCGTGCGCGGGTCGCGAGCGTCGACGGCGGTGCCGCCGGCGGAGTCACCCTCGACGATGAAGATCTCGGACTCGTCGGCGTTCTTCGACGAGCAGTCCTTGAGCTTGTCGGGCATCCCGGCGCCGGACAGCGCGGTCTTGCGGCGGATGGCGTTGCGGGCGTTCTTGGCAGCGACACGCGCCTGCGCGGCGGCCAGGCCCTTCTTGACCACCTTGTTGGCTTCGGTCGGGTTCTCCTCGAGCCACTCGGCCATGCGCTCGTTGGTGGCCTTCTGCACGAACGATCGCATCGGCACGTTGCCGAGCTTCGCTTTGGTCTGACCTTCGAACTGGGGCTCGCGCAGCTTCACGGACACGATGGCGGTGATGCCCTCGCGGATGTCCTCACCGGTGAGATTCGGGTCTTTCTCCTTGAGCAGGTTCTTCGAGCGCGCGTACTTGTTGATCACCGACGTGAGTGCGGTCTTGAAGCCCTCGACGTGCATGCCACCTTCGATGGTGGAGATGCCGTTCGCGTAGCCGTGGATCCCCTCGTAGTAGCCGGTGTTCCACTGCATGGCGATGTCGAGCATCTGGCCGTCGGCCTCGTCCTCGTCCTCGAATTCGCAGACCTTCGAGAACAGCGGTTCCTTGGTGGCGTTGAGATGCTTGACGAAGTCGACGATGCCGCCCTTGTACTGGTACTCGACCTGTTGTTCGCGGCCCTCGCGCCGATCTTCGAAGGCGATGGTCAGACCCTTGTTGAGGAACGCCATGGTCTGCAGACGTTCGAGCACGGTGCGCGCGACGAACTCGACACCCTCGGCCGCGAATACCGTGGGGTCGGGCCAGAACGTGATGGTGGTGCCAGTGGTGCGACCTCGCTTGGGCGTGTCGCCGACCACGGCCATCTTGCCCTGGGGTTTGCCACCCTTGGCGTATTCCTGGCGATGGTGTTTGCCCTCACGGTCGACTTCGATGAGCAGGCGTTCCGACAGGGCGTTGACGACCGAGACGCCGACACCGTGGAGACCACCGGACACCTTGTAGCCGTCGCCGCCGAACTTGCCGCCGGCGTGGAGCACGGTGAGGACGACCTCGGCGGCGCTCTTGCCCTTGTGTTCGCCCGAGGTGAACGGATCGACAGGGATGCCGCGCCCGTTGTCGTCGACCTGGCAGCCGCCGTCGGCGAGCAGGGTGACACCGATGCGGGTGCAGTGACCGGCCATTGCTTCGTCGACGGAGTTGTCGACGACCTCCCAGATCAAGTGGTGCAGACCCTGCAGGCCCGTGGACCCGATGTACATGCCCGGTCGTTTGCGTACCGGATCGAGGCCCTCGAGGACCTGGATCGCCTTCGCGTCGTAGGACGCCGTGGTGGCGGCTGAGTTGGTGGATCCCGACGTCTTCCTCGCCCGGGCCGGTGTGGTCTCGGGAAGGTCGGTCGATGCTGCTTCGGTGTCGCTGGACACTCGTACCTCGATACTTCTGGCTGTCTGGCGGACATGCCGACATGGCATGTTGTTCTTGGCGGTCGCCGAGGTCGGCCGATGGTGAACCAGGGGGTTCGACCGGCGCCCACGCCGACTTCGCGAGTGACGAACAGCTTACCAGCGGGGTGTCACGGAGATGGGGAGGGCGTGCTGCTCACTGCCGTGCGACACGGACGTCGATCCGGTCGACGTGGACGCCTGCCACCTCGGCCAGCCGAGAGGTGATCGTGCCCGACAGGAACTTGACCTGGGTGGCCCACGCGGCTTCGTCGGCCTCGACGGTGAGCACCCCCTGATCGAGCCGAACGGGCCGGACATGGGCCGCAACGGTGGGTCCGACGGCGTCGTCCCACCGGCCGAACACGCCACCGATCTGGATCCGGTCGGTACCGCGCAGCGACCTCATGATCGAGTCGAGCGATCGTGAGATCGGTACCGGGTCGGACATGTTGCCAACGTACCGTCTGGGCCCGAACCTCGCCGAGTGATGAGCCACACCCCCAGATGGCGGGATTCGGCTCATCGCTCAGGGGTCGAGGACCCGTCCGGCCTCGATCCGCAGGAGACGGTCGGCACGGGCGGTGGGCGGGAGTTCACTTGCCGTGGTGATGATCACCTGACCGGGCGGAAGATGGCCGAGCAGCGCAGTGGCTCGACGATCGTCGAGTTCGGAGAGCACGTCGTCGAGGACCAGCACCGGGGCCGACCCGGTGCGCTCGGTCACCAACCGGTGTCCGGCGAGACGCAGCGCGAGGGCCAGCGTGCGTTGTTCGCCCTGGGACGCATGGGTCCGGCTCGGGAGCCCTGCGATCGACAGCACGAGTTCGTCGCGGTGGGGCCCGACGGTGCTGACACCGCGGCGGAGGTCGGTGGCTCGGGCGGCACGGAGCGCAGCGGCCAGGCCGGTCGTGCGCCAAGCGGGTTCGTAGTGCAGGTCGATCGCTGTCGGCGTGCCCGCCAACTGTTCGTAGGCCTCGCGGACCATCGGGGCGAGCCGCGCCACCAGCGTCGCTCGGGCGTAGCCGAACTGGTCGGCGATGTCGGCGAACTTCGCGTCCCACACGTCGAGGGTGATCTCGACCTCGTCGGACAGACGGCCCCCGGCCTGTTTGAGCAGGGTGTTGCGTTGACGGACGATGCGGTCGATCTCGAGGCGAACCGTGTCGTACTTGACCGCGAGGGCCACGAGTGTGTCGTCGAGGAACCGTCGACGGTCGCCTGGGCTGCCCTTGACCAGGATCAGATCGTCGGGCGAGAAGACCGTGACGCGCACGGTGCCGAGCAGGTCCCGGACTCGCTGCAGTCGTTGGCGATTGACCTGGACCCGGTTCCGACCGGACGCGACGAGTTCGATCTCGATCAGGCTCTCGCGCCCGTCGTCGTCGACGACGGTGGCCCGGATGATCGCCGTGTCGGCACCGACGCGGACGAGGGCATCGCCGGGCACGGATCGGAAGCTGCTGAGCGTGCCGAGGAACGCCAATGCTTCGGCGAGGTTGGTCTTGCCCTGGCCGTTGTCACCGATGATCGCCGTCGTCCCCGACGTCAGCTCGAAGGTCCCGGCCGTGTAGTTCCGGAAGTCGACGAGTTCGAGGTGCGAGATGATCACGACGAACCGGGGACGAGATCACGCGAAGCCGAGCACGCCGTGCGGGGCAGACGCCGGCGACGAGCGCAGCCGGCGGGGCAAGCGCCGGCGACGAGCCGGGTCGAGGACGTCCAGGATCGTTTCACACGAGGTGGTGGTGAGCCCTCGAAAAGGGTTACGGCACCCGCACGGGCATCAGGAGGTACAGGTAGTCGTCGCGTCCGACGCCTCGCAGCACGGCAGGCTTCATCGGGTCCATGGTCGCCAGGGTGACATCGTCCGAGTCGACGGCCTCGATGCCGGCGGCCAGATAGTCGGGGTTGAACGCCACGGTCATCTCGGCGCCGTCGTAACTCGCGTCGATCTCCTCCTCGGCATTGCCGACGTCCTGGGTGATCGCAGTGAGTCGCACGGTGTCGCCACCGAGCGCGAGCCGCACCGGTGTCGAGTCCTGGGCGAGGATCTTGACGCGACGGATCGCCTCGATCATCGCGGCCTTGCCCACGGTGAGCAGGTTGGGATAGCTCGAAGGAAGGAGGTTGCGGTAGTTCGGGAACTCGCCTTCGATGAGTCGGGTGCTCAGTCGAGTGCCGCCCGCTTCGAAGGTCGCCTCGCGATCCCCCAGACGGACGTGGAGTTGTTCGACGTCGCCGAGGAGTCGTTGCAGTTCGCTGAGAGCACGGCCGGGAATGAGCACCTTCTGGCCGGAGGCGAGTACCCCGCTGTCGGGAAGATCGCGGACAGCGAGCCGGTACGAGTCGGTGGCCACCATGCGCAGCCCGTCGTCGTCGGAGGCGAGCAGGACGCCGGTGAGCACCGCTCGGGCATCGTCGGTGGACGCGGCACGAACGACCTGACGGAGCGCATCGGCCATCGCATCGGCGGGGAGTGTGACGGCGTCGGCAGCCGGCTCGACCTGGCTCGGATAGTCGTCGAGTGACAACGGGCGGACCGAGAACTGAGAGCGCCCGGCGCTGATCGACATCTCCTCCTCGTCGAGTTCGATCTGCACGGCGCCGGCGGGGAGAGCCTTGACGATGTCGCCGACGAGGCGTGCCGGCACGACAGCTGCGCCGTCTCGTTCACCGCCGACGTCGACGGTGAGGCGAATGGTCAGCTCGAGGTCGGTACCGGTGACGGTGAGGGTGTCGCCGGCCACCTCCATCCGGACACCGGCCAGGACGGGCAGGGTGCCCGTGCGGTTCGTCGCCGCGCGTCCGGCGGAGCCGACGGCATCGGCGAGCACATCACGTTCGCAACGAAACTTCACAGTGGGCACTTCTCCTCATGCAGGGATGTCTCAATGTTCAATGTCAGTAGTAGGTGCTGTGGATTGGGGACATCCACGCGTCGTTGCAGCGTAGGGCCGTCGCCGGCGTCCACATGGGATGGGTGCCCGATCCCCAGCTCGCGAATTCCACGCGTGTCGCGCGGTGGACAACTCGGCGCTGTCCACCGTTCGAACCGCGTTGTCCCTGGCGCGTCCCCAGTGTTGTGCCACGTGCACGAGGAGGCGGGATCGAGGATCATGCCTTGAGCTGCTGGAGCAGGTCGGTGACCTGGTCGTAGATCTGTTTGCGTTCGCTCATCAGCCGTTGGATCTTCTCGTTCGCGTGGATCACGGTGGTGTGATCGCGCCCGCCGAAGAGGCGTGCGATGGCTGGGTAGCTCAGGTCGGTGAGCTCACGGAACACGTACATCGCGATCTGGCGGGCCGTGACGAGCGGGCGCTGGCGACTGCGACCCTTGAGGTCCTCGACCGGGAACTTGAGGATCGCAGCGATGTCGGCGAGCAGTTCTTCGTCGGTGCGCGCCTTGGGCTTGTTGTCGTTGAGCAGGTCCGCGAGCTGGGTCTCGGCCAGATCGGTGGTGATCGGCACCTGGTTCAGACTGGCGAACGCGGTGACGCGGATCAGCGCGCCCTCGAGTTCGCGGATGTTGGTGGCGATGTTGGTGGCGATGAACTCGAGGGTCTCGTCCGGAACGAGCACCCGGTCACGCTCGGATTTGTTGCGCAGGATCGCGAGGCGGGTCTCGAGGTCCGGCGGCTGGATGTCGGTGATCAGACCCCACTTGAATCGCCCACGGAGACGTTCTTCGAGGGTGGGGATGGCATCGGGCATTCGGTCGGAGGAGATCACGACCTGCTTGTTGGCGCCGTGGAGTGAGTTGAACGTGTGGAAGAACTCTTCCTGGAGGCCCTCCTTGCCGGCGATGAACTGGATGTCGTCGATCAGCAGCACGTCGATGTCGCGGTACCGGCGTCGCAGCGAGTTGGTCGTGTTCTGTCGGATCGCGTCGACGTACTCGTTCATGAAGGTCTCGGTCGAGACGTACCTGACCTCGTGATGCTGGTAGTTGGAGTGGACGTAGTGGCCGATGGCGTGCAGGAGATGTGTCTTGCCGAGGCCGGCCGATCCGTAGATGAACAACGGGTTGTAGCTGCGTGCCGGTGTCTCGGCGACACGCAGGGCGGCGGCGAGCGCGAACTGGTTCGATGCCCCCTTCACGAAGGTCTCGAACGTGTACCGGGGGTTGAGGCCGGCTTCGTCGAGCAGCAGCGATCGGGCTGTCGGCACGCCGGTGCGAGCGTGCTCGGACTGGTCGTGAGCGTCGGTCGTCGATTCCGAACCGACGGTGCCGCTCGGCACGTCGTCGGCGTTCCGGGCGTCCTGATGGTCGGTGTCGTGGTGGTCGGTGTCGTGCGCACGGTCGTGTGGGGCCGCTTCGACGTCGATCTCGACGGCGCGATGGCCTTCGTTGACGTCCTGCAGCGCCTCGGTCACGAGCTGCATGTAGCGGCTCATGATGCGGTCGCGTACGTAGGCGCTGGGGGCGAGCAGCCGGAGGGTGTCGCCGTCGGAGGGAAGGGGGGCGACGTCCTGGAAGGTCGAGAACCACACCGACTCAGCGAGCTGGGATCGAAGCGACAGCGTCACCTGCGTCCACACGTCTGCGCTGTCTGTCACCTGAGGTCTCCCGATCATCGTCGACAGCGGTCCACACCGTTGTCCACATGATGTGGACATGTCGGTGACCGTCTGCGGGAGGGCGAACCTAGCACGTCGGCAGCAGGTGGAAAACCTGGCCGAAAATCAGTCATCGAGAATGAACATACTGCTGCCACGCTGGGGTGATGCCGGTAGTGTGTCGCTGTGGACAACTTACAGGGATGTGGTTTGGTGCCTGCGGTTGGCGCAGGTGTACCGGTGCCTCTAGCCTTGCCAGGTCAGTCCGTGTGGCGCGCGCTCGCGTGTGCGCCGACGGAGCATGATTTGCCTCGAACCGTCCGGAGTAGCCGTGAAGCGTACCTATCAGCCCAACAATCGTCGCCGAGCCCGCAAGCACGGCTTCCGTGCGCGGATGAGCACTCGCGCTGGTCGAGCGGTGCTGAAGTCCCGCCGGTCCAAGGGTCGCGCCCGTCTCTCGGCTTGATCGACCGGGTCCGCGAACGCGACGCCTTCGTCCGCCTCCGGCGCGATGGGGTCCGGGTCCGGACCGATCCGCTGTGGTGTTCGTTCGTCCCCGATCCCGACCTGGTGCCCCCGCAGGTGGCATTCGCCATCGGTCGCGCCGTCGGTTCCGCCGTCCGCCGAAATCGGCTGCGTCGGCGCCTTCGTGCCGTGCTGACCAACTGCGACGTCCCGCCGGGGCTGTACCTCATCGGCGCACGAGTTCCCGCATGCGAACAAACATTCGACGACCTGGAGCGCACGGTGCACTCACTGCTCGGCAAGATCCAGCGACACGTGACGACGTCATGACCGGCGACGCCATGACCTGGAGTCAACGCCGGGCCCTCTCCTGGATCGAGGCGTATCAGCGGGCCTTCGCCGGGCGCCCGTCACCCTGTCGCTTCTACCCCACCTGTTCGAACTACTCCCACGACGCATTCGAACACCACGGGACCGTGCGGGGTGGGTGGCTGACGCTCAGGCGACTGTTGCGTTGCCGCCCGTTCGGCCCCAGCGGCTTCGATCCTGTTCCCGACGTCGGGCCGAGCGCATCGGCCGACACCACCGGCGCTGTCCCCCAGGCTGCGTCGTCCCCCGACATCCGAGAGGTCGACTGAGTCGATGTTCGAGATCCCTGCCGCCCTGTTGTCGTGGTTCTACGGCCTGACCAGCAGTTACACCATCGCCATCGCGATGATCGCTGCGGTCGTGATGGCGATCACGACTCCGCTGACGCTCAAGAGCACCAAGGGCATGCTCGAGATGCAGAAGCTCGCGCCGGAGATGCGCAAGCTGCAGAACGAGTACCGCAACGACCGTCAGACGCTCAACGAAGAGATGATGAAGCTCTACCAGGAGCACAAGGTCAATCCCATGGCCTCGTGTCTGCCGTTGCTCGCGCAGGCGCCGGTGTTCTACATCATGTTCCGGATCCTTCGCGGGCTGGAGTACGCGCCATCGACCGGCGCAGCGCGACCGATTTCCGACGCGGTCTGGGGGGCGTTCGCCCGTCCTGACGAGGTGGCGGATCCCGGGTTCATCCCTCGCTACCTCTCGATCGACTCCGCGCTGTACCAATCCCTGTTCGGTGAACAGTCGATTGCGTCGCTCGGTCTCGACCTGTCGCTGTCGGCGGCCGAGGCGGTCGCGGACGGCTTCGGAACCGGCATCTGGTACGTCTTGCTGGTGATGCTGCTCGCGGTGCTCTATTTCGTGCAGCAGCGCATGGTGGCGGCTCGAGCGGCCATCAGCCCGACCATGTCGGCAGGTCAGGCCAAGTTGATGCAGTACCTGCCGGTGTTCTTCGCGATCTTCCAGATCTTCTTCCTGGCGGCCCTCGTCGTCTACTACCTGTTCCAGACCGTGTTCCGCATCGCACAGCAGGCGTACATCACCCGCACCTTCTACGGCCATGACGAGTCGTTGGGGCGCCAGGCGCAGCGAGCCGGCGAGGCAGCGCGTGAGGAGGCGAAGAAAGATCCCGACGGCGGCGGCGGCGGATTCTTCGCCCAGGCCAAACGTGATCTCGCGGGACCGAAGTCCGATGGCAACGGGGGCGCCTCGCCGAAGAAGCCGGGCCCGTCTCCCAAGCCCGGTGGATCGGGCAAGTCCGGTGGATCGGGCAAGTCCGGCAAGTCGGCCCCGTCCGGCAAGGCCGCACCGACCAGCAAGCGAGTGACACCGCCGAAGAACCGTCCGACACCGTCATCGGGGGCCAAGGGTCGACCGACCCCGACGCGCCAACAGGCGCAAGCAAACAAGGCCAAGGCCGCGAAGTCGTCGAAGTCGTCGAAGTCGTCGCGACCGTCCAAGAAATCCTCGTGACCCTGCGCGCACCCGCGCCGGTCACTCAGCAGCAGAAAGCGACAGAGCACATGGAGTGGGTCGAAACCACCGCAAAGACCATCGATGCAGCCCGAGAGGCTGCACTCGACCAGCTCGGCGTCGGCGCCGACGAGGCCGAGTTCGACGTGATCGAGGAACCACGCCCCGGTCTCTTCGGGCGGATGCGTGGTGAGGCCCGTTTGCGGGCTCGAGTCCGCCCGACCCAGGCGCGTCCCAAGCAGGAGCGTCGCCGCAAGGGCGGTCGCTCCGAGAAGTCGAAGGCGTCGAAGCCCTCGAAAGCGTCGGACTCGACGGCGTCGGACTCGACAGCGGCACCGGATGCCCCCGTCGAGCAGACGGCGCCGGCGGCTCGCAGTGGCTCCGACACGACGAGCCGCAAGAGCACGACCCGAACCAGCAACAGCAAGCCCCAGCAGAACGAGGAACGATCCATGAGCTCCGATGACCGCCCCGAGTCGACCGTGACCCCTGACGAGGTCGGTGCTGCCGCCGTGAGGTTCATGGATGGGCTGACCGCAGCGTTCGGTCTCGATGGGTCCTCGACGTTGCGCGTCGACGGGCTCGAGCTCGACGTCAACGTCACCGGCTCGGAATTGGGCCTGCTCGTCGGCCCGGGCGGCCGGACCCTGAACGCCGTGCAGGATCTCGCACGGGTGTCGGCGCAACGTCGATTGGGTGACCACGAGACGCGCCTGCGCATCGATGTCGCCGGCTATCGTGAACGCCGCGAGGCGGCGCTTGCGTCGTTCGCTCGCGACGTCGCCGAACAGGTCCGCACCAGCGGATCGCCGCGCAGTCTCGAGGCGATGAGTTCGTCGGATCGCAAAGTGGTCCACGACGTGCTCAACGACGAAGCCGGTGTCTCGAGTCGTTCGGTCGGTGAGGACCCCGACCGTCGGATCATCGTCGATCCCGCCTGACCCCACGCCATGAACGGCGTCACCGACCCGGCATTGGTCGGCGCGCTCGAGGACGCCCAACGACTCGGGATGCTCGGTGCGCGTCCGGTGCCCGAGGTGATCGCACACGCTCGTGGGTTCGTGCGTGCGCTGGATCAGTGGAATTCCATTTCGTCGGTTCTCGACCTCGGCGCTGGCGGTGGCGTGCCCGGGCTGGTCATCGCGCACGACCGTCCGGAGTGGACACTCACCCTGCTCGACCGCCGGTCGAAGCGGACCGACGTGCTCGAGCGCGTGGTGCGCCGTCTCGGATGGGACGATCGTGTCTCGGTGGTGTGTCGGGACGTCGATGACTTCGATCCCGGGTTCGGCTTCGATGCCGTCGTCGCTCGGGGATTCGGTCCGCCCGAGTTCACGCTGGGTGCGGCGGCAAGGTTGGTCCGCCCCGGTCAGCCGATCGTGATCAGCGAACCACCGGGTGGTGACCGGTGGGACACCGCTCTCCTCGACCGGTTGGCGCTGCGTCGCGTCCCACCCTCACTCGAGCAAGCCCGCTCGGATCACGGGCCGTCGTCGGTGCCCGACGGCCTGGTCGCGGTGTTCGTCACCACCTGACGACGAGCAAGGTCGGAGTTTCACGTGAAACACACGACGACGAGCACGACGTCGACCAAGCCGCTGTTTCACGTGAAACACACGTCGACGAGCACGCGACGTCGACCGGGTCGCGGTTTCACGTGAAACGCACGGCGACGGACACGCGACGTCGACCAAGCCGCTGTTTCACGTGAAACCAACATGAGCGATGACATGCGAACCTTGTCGTTCATGCGCAGATCGATCTGGTCGGGGTGTGGTGTGGTGTGGCGAGGGCGTGGGGAGGTTGAGACCTCCTTGGCGATCAGCTCGAAGGCCCGGTCGATGTCGTGATCGAACTCGGCGTCTTCGCCGGGATGGATGGTGTGGTGTGTGTGTGTGGTGTGTGTGGGAGTTTCACGTGAAACATGGCGAAATGCTTGTCTCGCGTGACGGGATCCGGCAGAGTGTGCAGGTCCCCCATCAGTGCAGTACGCGAGTACCGCCCTTCCCTGCCCGGGAGAACGGAGAACCCGTTGTCGGAGTCCGACATCCCAGAGTCCGACATCCCAGCTGTCACGCTGGATCAACCCGACCCGCCCACGTCCTTCAAGGCCGGCGAGGCGCCGGAACCCAAGCTCACGCACCCGCTCCCTCGGGTCATCGCTCTCGCCAACCAGAAGGGCGGCGTGGGCAAGACGACCACGACGGTCAACATCGGTGCAGCGTTGGCGGAGATGGACCTGCGTACCTTGATCATCGATCTCGATCCGCAGGGAAACGCGTCCACCGGGCTCGGGATCGAGAACCGGGGGCTGGAACTCTCGATGTATCACGTGCTGATGCACGAGGAACCACTCGAGAACGTCGTGGAGCCCACCGATGTGCGAAATCTCTTCGTGGCGCCGGCATCCCTCGACCTGGCCGGCGCCGAGATCGAGTTGGTCCCCGCGTTCAGTCGTGAACAGCGACTCAAGCGGGCGATCGAAGCGGTCCGAGATGACTACGACTACGTCCTGATCGACTGCCCTCCGTCATTGGGCCTCCTCACGGTCAATGGGCTCGCCGCAGCGAGTGAAGTCATGGTGCCCATCCAGTGCGAGTACTACGCCCTCGAGGGGCTTGGTCAGCTGTTGCGCAACGTCGACCTGGTCAAGCGCAACCTCAATCCCACGCTCGACATGAGCACGATCCTGTGCGTCATGTACGACGCTCGCACG
This sequence comes from uncultured Ilumatobacteraceae bacterium, assembly GCA_964549065.1. Classification (GTDB taxonomy): domain Bacteria; phylum Actinomycetota; class Acidimicrobiia; order Acidimicrobiales; family Ilumatobacteraceae; genus Sva-07. The sequence continues at coordinate 3,811 of CAZJUC010000058.1, read as the reverse complement.
AAGCTGTCCGGACAGGTCGTGAACGAGGTTCGCGATCATTTCGGCGACAAGGTCCTGAAATCGGTGATCCCCCGCTCGGTCCGTCTCTCCGAGGCTCCCTCGTTCGGGCAGCCGATCACCACGTTCGATCCCACGTCTCGGGGCGCCATTGCGTACCGAGACGCCGCACGGGAGGTGCATCATGGCGCGATCTAGTGGTCTCGGGAAGGGGTTGAGCTCGATCATTCCCGGTGCCGAACTCGGTGACACCGACACCTCTCAGGGAGCGGTGTTCGCGGACATCCCCGTCGCTTCGGTGTCTCCGAACCCTCATCAACCGCGCGTGCACTTCGACGAAGAGACCTTGTCCGAGTTGGCCGCCTCGATCGCCGAACTGGGGGTGTTGCAGCCCATCCTGGTTCGTCCACTCGAGGACGGCGCATTCGAGTTGATCGCTGGTGAGCGCCGGTGGCGCGCCGCGCAGCGAGCCGGGCTCACCACCATTCCCGGAGTGATCCGGATGACCGACGACGTGACGTCGGTCGAGCAGGCGCTCGTGGAGAACCTGCACCGCCAGGATCTGACGGCGCTCGAGGAAGCAGCGGCCTACCAACAACTGCTCGACGACTTTGCGCTCACTCACGATCAGATCGCCACGAGGGTCGGCAAGAGCCGATCAGCCATCACCAACAGCTTGCGGCTCTTGGGCCTCCCGCCGGCGGTGCAACACCTGCTCGCCGATGGACAGCTCTCGGCCGGGCACGCCAGGGCGTTGTTGGGTACGCCGGACCGGCTTCGTCAAGAACAACTGGCTCGTGAGGCGGCAGCCGGCGGATGGTCGGTGCGGATGGTCGAGGAGGCGGTACGGGGATCGGCACATCCTCCGACCGGCACAGCCCCCGAGGCCCCGGATGATCGGACCGACCCGGTCGACGGCGCCGGCCTCACCCCCTCGACGAGACTGCGACCGCCGGGCTTGCTCGAACTCGAGCACCTGTTGGCCGATCACCTCGAAACGCGCGTCAGTGTGCAGATGACCGCCAAGAAGGGTCGTGTCACCATCGAGTTCGCCGACCTCGAAGATCTCGAACGCATCTATCGGGTGATGACCGGCGGATAGCCGCTCGTTCGTCGTCGGCTCACGTCACGTCATCCGCAACGGTCCCCCTGCGACCCTCACCTCGCGCGTGAGGTCGAGGGCGCGTGAGGTCGGACGCGTGAGGTCGAGGGCGCGTGGCAGCGACGGGACGATGGCCACGTTCGGTCACGCATACCCGCTGTTCACCGGCGGGTCACCCACAGAGCGTGGTGATCCTCTCAAGGTCACGTCGAGAGGAACCCACAGGCTGTGAGCAAGCCTGTGGACAACGTCGTTCAGTGGTGGCCTGCATCGGTCGTCCAACCCATCACGGCCGATGCGACCGCGTCGGTGACGGCGTCGGTCGCGTCCACGGCGGCACGCACCGGCCCCAGCGAACACAGCACTGCGGGCATCCGTGTCTCACGCAGCACCGGCAGGCGCATGCCCCGGACCTCGGGGGCAGGGAGCAGGGGCGTCGACCACGCAGCAGCGACGCCGGTCGCGAGCGCTCGCCCGCCGATCGATTCGAACGTCGGTACGGCAAAGTACGAGACGAGCGAACGTCCGTCCGATCGTGCCTCGAATCCGACGTACACGTGGGCTCCGAAACGGTTGGCGGCGGAGGCTTGGGCGGCGGCCTCGTATTCGTCGGTGGACATCACCGTTGCTCCAGCGGTGCGCAGGGTGCGCGTGAGCGAGCGGGTGATCGCACTCAGCCCGCCGAACTGGCCGACCACGATCCGCAGCGTCCGCAGCGTGGCCTGGGTGGTGAGTGCCTCTCGGACCGAGGCCACTCCGGGGCCCGAACCGGTCTGTCGGCGCAGGAGTTCGAGCATGCGGATGGTGAGCGGCCCGCAGATCCCGTCCACGGTGAGGCCTCCGTTGCGCTGGAAGTCCTCCAGCGCTCGCACCGTCGCCGGCCCGCAGATCCCATCTGGACGACCGCAGTCGAAGCCCAGCTGGTTGAGGCCGTCTTGGAGCTCGGAGATGTCGTCGCCACGCAGTTGCGGCGCGGCCAGCAGCAACAGCCGGTCTCCCAGGCGCCAGCCCGCCTCGACGACGGCTTTCCAGGTGAGTTCGTCGCAGGCGCCGCTGGCGTGCAACCCCCGAGCGTTCTGGAAGGCCGTCACCGCCTTGCAGGTCGCGTCGCCGAACTCGCCCGGCGGATCGGTCGTCGGGGTGAAGCCTGCAGCACCGAGGCGGCGCTGCAGGTCTCGGATCGCTTCGCCGCGCTGACCGTGTGTCAGCGGGAAGCGGTCGGTCAGTGCGTCGTGGCCAGGAATTCGTCGAGCTCCTGGAGCAGGGCGCCCTTGCTCTTGGCGCCGACGAGCCGCTTGGACACTTCGCCGCCCGAGAACACCAGCAGCGTGGGAATGCTCATGACGTTGAAGCGCATCGCCAGATCAGGGTTGTCGTCGACGTTCAGCTTGGTGACCGTGATGTCGTCGGGGTGCTCCTGGGCGATCTCGGCGAGAATGGGTGCGATCTGCTTGCACGGGCCGCACCATTCGGCCCAGAAGTCGACGATCACGGGCTTGTCCGAGCCGATCACGGTTTCGTCGAAGGTGTTGGTGGACAAGTTGACGATGCCGTTTGTCATGGGCGTGTTCCTTTCGAGGTTCACGAGCAGCGTAGGTCGCTCGTGACGGGTTCGGGTCAACCGGGTCGGTCGTCGGATCATTCCCACGCCGACACGTGCTCACGCAGGAGTTCAATGATCGACGTTGGCCTCGAGCCATCGTTCGGCGTCGATGGCAGCCATACAGCCCGAGCCGGCCGCGGTGACCGCCTGGCGGTACACGTCGTCCTGTACGTCGCCGCACGCGAAGACACCCTCGACGTCGGTGTACGACGAGTCGGGTCGGGTGATCAGATAGCCGGTGTCGGGATGCATGTCGAGCTTGCCCCGGAACAGGTCGGTGTTGGGGCGATGACCGATGGCGATGAACAGACCGGTCACGTCGAGTGTCGACACCGACCCGTCGACGGTGTCGGTCAGCTCGATCCCGCTGACCGAGGTCTCGCCGAAGATGTCGGTGACCTGGGCGTTCCAATGGAACTCGATCTTCGGGTTGGCAAAGGCGCGGTCCTGCATGATCTTCGAGGCGCGTAGTTCGTCACGACGGTGCACGATGGTGACCTTCTCGGCGAACTTGGTGAGGAACGTCGCTTCCTCGATTGCCGAATCGCCGCCGCCGACGACGGCGATCTCGTGACCGCGGAAGAAGAAGCCGTCGCACGTGGCGCACGTGGACAACCCGTGCCCGATGAGTCGTTGCTCGGGTTCGAGACCGAGCATCAGCGATTGGGCGCCGGTGCTGACGATCACGGAATGGGCGCGGTACTCGGTGTCGCGCACCCACACCTTGAACGGGCGCTCAGAGAAGTCGACGGCGGTGACCTTCTCCGTGAGGACCTCGGTGCCGAAGCGTTGCGCCTGGCTGCGCATGTTGGCCATCAATTCAGGACCCATGATGCCGTCGGGGAACCCGGGGAAGTTCTCGACCTCGGTCGTGAGCATCAACTGGCCGCCGGGTTGGTCGCTCGTGCTCGACGGCTCGCCCTCGATCAACAGCGGTGACAGGTTCGCTCGTGCGGTGTAGACCGCGGCAGTGAGTCCAGCGGGGCCGGAACCGATGATGATGACGTCGCGAACATCAGACATGTGACTTCCTCGGGATCGAAGGGGGTTGGTCGGTGGTGATCGACGTCAGCCGGCGGATGCGGCGTTGCGCTTACGGAATAACACGA
>CAZJUC010000057.1:0-16721 GCA_964549065.1 uncultured Ilumatobacteraceae bacterium | reverse complement strand
GGCTACAACCTCACGCTCGACCCGGCGTCGCCGACGGCATATCTCGTCGACGGCCAGTCGGTGCCGATGACCTCCACCGAGACGGCGATCGACATCCTGCGACCGGACGGCACCGTCGACACCGAGACCCGCACGCAGTGGAGCAGCGAGTACGGCCCGATCATCGACTTCCCCGGCATCGGTTGGACCGACACGACCGTGCTGTCGTATCGCGACGCGAACCTCGACAACGACGAGTTCATCGAGCAGTACGCCGGGATGCTCGAGGTCCAGAGCGTCGCCGATCTCCAGGCGCTCACCGCCGAGCACCAGGGCGTTCCACTGTTCAACACGGTCGCCGTCGGCGACGACGGCGTCACCTGGTACGCCGACACGTCTGCCACGCCGAATCTGAGCGCAGAGGCCGAAGCGGCCTACGTGAACGCGCTGTTCACCGACCCGCTGACGGAGCTCGCCTACGAGCAGGGATTCGTCCTGCTCGACGGGTCCGACAGTCGGTTCCGCTGGGAGGTCGTACCGGGCGCCCGCGATCCCGGGCTGGTGCCGTTCGCCGAGATGCCGAAGGTGCAACGCACCGACTACGTCTTCAACGCCAACGACAGCTTCTGGGTGCCGAACGACGAGTTCACCTTGACCGGCCCGTTCTCGCTCCTCCACGGCGAACAGAACACGCCGCTCACGATGCGCACCCGCCAGAACACCGCTGTGCTGGGTTCGGCCAACAGCACCGGGCTGGCCGGCGACGACGGACTCTTCGACGCCGAGGAGGTCCGCACCGCCGCCTTCGACAACACCGGTCGCACCGCCGTACTCCTGCGGGCGGCCGCCGTGAACGCCTGCCGGGCGACGCCGGTGGTCGACGTCGGCGAGCTGCTCGGCCCCGACGGCACGGTGAGCCTTCCGGCGGCGTCGGTCGACCTCACCGCGGCGTGCAATGTGCTGGCAGCCTGGGACGGCGTCTACGACCTCGACCGATCGGGCCCGATGGTCTGGCGCGAGACGATGAGCCGCTTCGACACCGCTGCATTCCGCAGCGCCGGCGCGCTCTTCGACGATGCGTTCGACCCGGCCCGCCCCACGATCACCCCGTCGGTTCCGGCGGCCGACACTGCGCCGCTGCTCGAGGCGATGGCGCGCGCCGTGCAGACCGTCACGGCCGCCGGCTTCGCACTCGACACCACACTCGGCGCGTCGCAGTTCACCGAACGATCCGAGACCCGCATCCCGATCCACGGCGGCACCGGCATCGACGGGGTCACCAACGTCGTCACCTGGAGCGGACGGTCGTCGTCGAGCGAGCCTGCCCCGGTGCGCGGTGAGCCCGTCGCGGTCGGGAGTTCCATACGGGGCGAGGGCTACCGGATCAACTACGGGACGAGCTTCGTGATGACGGTCGACTACACCGGCGAGAGTGTGCAGGCCTGGTCGCTGCTGGTCTACGGCCAGACCGGTGACCGCACCTCGCCGCTGTTCGAGTCGCCGACCGTGGCGTTCAGCGAGAAGCGGTGGCGTCAGGTGGCATTCACCGACGACCAGATCGCCGCGGACCCCGAACTCGACACCTACACGGTCGCCGGCCGCTGATGCCTGGGGTCTGATGCCTGGGGTCTGATGCCTGGGGTCAGACCCCAGGCGTGATCGCGTTCACAGTTGCGTGATCTCGAGCTTGCCCGACGGCGCCGCCGAGGCGGTCGGAGCATCGGAGGCGGCGGCGGTGCAGGCGAGGAGGTGTCGGCCGTCCGGCCCGCCCACGGCGCAGGCGAACGCCGTCGCCGACGTGGCGAGCCGATCGGTGATCGCTCCACCCTCTTCGACGCGCACCACCTCGGCACCGAGCGCGTTCGCGACCCAGATGCCGTCGGCGGCATCCGCCGCGATGCCGTCGGGCGCCGCGAACCAGCCGTCGTCGCCGACGAGGGACGCCCAGGTCCGGCGGTTCGACAACGTGCCGTCGCCCGCCCGGTCGAACGCCGTCAACTCCAAGCCGAGCGTCTGCGCAACGACCAACGTCGAGCCGCCGTCGAGCAGCACGATGCCGTTCGGAAAGGCGAGGTCGTCGGCCTGGACGCTCACCGACCCGTCGGGCTCGACCAGCGCGAGCACCGTCGTGTAGGGCGTGCGATCCGTGGCCAGCGCGCCGAGCAGGCCCTCGGGGCCCATCGCCGCGAGCGTTTCGTCGAGGTCGAAGCCGAAGTTGCCGACGTAGGCCCGTCCGACATCGTCGACGAGCATGTCGTTGCAGTGGAACGTGGCGACGCCGCCGAGATCCGCGTGTTCGACGATCGAGCCGTCGTGCTCGCGTCGCATCACCTTGCGGGCGAGCATCGCCACGAACAGCAGCCGGCCGTCGGGGAGCCACCCGAGGCCCGACGGCCGTTCGCCGCCGTCGACGCTCACCTCGACGCGCACGTCACCGTCGAGGCCGACGCTGCAGATCTCGTGCGCGTAGAAGTCGCTGAACCAGAAACGGTCGCCGTGCCATCGGGGTCCCTCACAGAAGTACCGGCCGTCCACCAGTGTGCTCATCGTCATCGTCGTCCCCCTCATTTCTGCCGCACGGTCCGTGCACGGTCTGTGCGCGATCAGTGTGACACAGCTCGACCAGCCACGCCGACGACGGCCAGTTCACACGCCGTTCACAATCGGGCAACGACTCCGCAACCCGACGCTGCGACGATTCCGCCTGCCAACGGGCGACCCGATCCCCATCGCGTCACCCGCCCCCAACGACAACGGACGAAACTGAGGACAACTGTGGCGTACAAGGCTGAATACATCTGGATCGACGGACAAGAGCCGACGAACCATCTCCGCTCGAAGACCAAGATCGTGGAGGACGGCGCCGAGCTGCCGATCTGGGGCTTCGACGGCTCCAGCACCAACCAGGCCACCGGCGACAAGAGTGACTGCGTGCTCAAGCCCGTCGCCACCTACCCCGACCCCATCCGCGGTGGCGACGACGTGCTCGTCATGTGCGAGGTCATGCTCGTCGACGGCAAGCCGCATCCGACCAACACACGGGCCGCCGCGGTCAAGACCGCCCGGAAGTACAAGAAGCACGAGCCGATGTTCGGTATCGAGCAGGAATTCACCCTGATGAAGAACGGGCGGCCCTACGGCTTCCCTCCCGCCGGGTACCCGGAGCCACAGGGCGGCTACTACTGCGGCGTCGGCGAGGACGAGATCCACGGACGCCCCCTCGTCGAGGATCATCTCGAGGCCTGCCTCGCAGCTGGACTCTCGATCTCCGGCATCAATGCCGAAGTGATGCCAGGACAATGGGAGTTCCAGGTCGGCCCGCTCGGGCTGCTCGAAGTCGCCGACCAGCTCTGGGTCGCTCGCTGGCTCCTCTACCGGATCGGCGAGGACTACGGCGTCGCGGCGACACTCGATGCCAAGCCCGCCAAGGGCGACTGGAACGGCGCCGGCGCCCACACCAACTTCTCCACCAAGGAGATGCGCGAGGACGGCGGCTACAAGTACATCGAAGCCGGCTGCAAGGCGCTCGGCGAGAAGGCTGCCCTGCACATCGCCAACTACGGCACCGGCATCGAGGACCGTCTGACCGGAGCGCACGAGACCCAACGCCACGACCAGTTCAGCTACGGCGTGTCCGACCGTGGCGCCTCGATCCGCATCCCCTGGCAGGTCGCTGTCGACAAGAAGGGCTACCTCGAAGATCGTCGCCCCAACGCCAACATCGACCCGTACGTCGTCGCCCGCCTCATGACCGACACCGTCTGCGGCGCGATGAAGTGACGCTTCGGGGCCTGGCCCCACCGAGCTGCACGAGGACACCGAGACGACGGGACGGGGGCTGCGGCTCCCGTCCTGTCGCATTTCCCGGCCGACCGCGAGAGAATCAGGAGATGACCGACATGCGCGATGAACAGCGCGACTACGTCCTGCGCAGCGTCGAAGAGCGCGGGGTCCGCCTCGTGCGGCTCTGGTTCACCGATGTGCTGGGCACCCTCAAGAGCCTGGCCATCTCGCCCGCAGAGCTGGAGAACGCTCTCGACGACGGCATGACCTTCGACGGATCGTCGATCGACGGGTTCTCGCGCGTGCAGGAAGCCGACGTGCTCGCGATGCCCGACCCGGACACCTTCGAGCTGCTGCCGTGGGGCGACCCGAAGGTGCCCGAAGCGCGGATCTTCTGCGACATCCACCACCTCGACGGCACCCCGTTCGAGGGCGATCCCCGCCAGGTGCTGCGGCGTCACGTGCAAGCAGCCCACGACGACGGCCTCACCTTCTACGTCGCACCCGACGTCGAGTTCTTCTACTTCGAGCCGCTCGTGCCGGGCCGTCCTCCGGTGCCGATCGACCAGGGCGGCTACTTCGACCTGACCACCAGCGACGTCACCGGCGAACTGCGCAAGAAGACGATCCGCACCCTCGAAGTGCTCGGCATCCCCGTCGAGTACAGCTTCCACGAGGACGCGCCCGGCCAGCAGGAGATCGACCTGCGCCACACCGACGCGCTCACGATGGCCGACAGCATGATGACATTCCGTCTCGCCGTGCGCGAAGTGGCCTCGCACCACGACGTGCACGCCACGTTCATGCCGAAGCCGCTCGAAGGGGTGCAGGGTTCGGGGATGCACGTACACCTCTCGTTGTTCCGCGGTGACGACAACGCCTTCTACGACGACCACGACGCCTACCACCTGTCGTCGACGGCGAAGGCGTTCATGGCCGGCATGCTGCACCACGCTGCCGAGATCACCGCGGTCACCAACCAGACGGTCAACAGCTACAAGCGGCTCGTGCCCGGCTTCGAGGCGCCGGTGCACATCAGCTGGGCGCGCAACAACCGCAGCGGCCTGATCCGCGTCCCGATCCCGAAACGCGACAACCCGATGGCGACGCGTATCGAGTACCGCTCGCCCGATCCGGCGTGCAACCCGTACTTGGCGTTCAGCTTGATGCTCGCCGCCGGAATGCGTGGGGTACGTGAGGGTTACGAACTGCCCGACGAGGCGGACGCGAACCTGTTCGAGATCGGCGACGACGTGCTCGCGAAGCTCGGCGTCCGCCAGCTCCCACAGTCGCTCAACGACGCACTGGCCGTGATGGAGAGCTCGACGTTGGTGCAAGAAGCGCTCGGCGAGCACATCTTCGAGTGGTTCCTGCGCAACAAACGCAGCGAGTGGCGCGGCTACAAGACCCAGGTGACGCCGTTCGAACGAGACCGCTACCTCGGAACGCTGTGACGATGCCGGTCCAGACGTCGATGTTGGCGGTCGTGCCCGACCCGGCCTCGCCGGAACTGGCGCGCACCCTCGACCTCGCCGGCTACACGTGGAAGGCGGTGGCCGGCGCCGACGGACCCGGCAGCGAGCCCGCGGGGGGTTGGGCCGGAGCGATCGTCGACATCACCGCCGACTCCGAGCAGGCGTGGGCGTTCCTGCGCATGATCCGCAAGAGCGGCGACCGCGGCTTTCCCGTGCTCCTGCTGGTCGGCGGCGCCCAACTCGGCGATCTCGAACACCGCGACGAACTCTTCGACGACTTCTGTCTGACGCCCTTCCACCCTGCCGAACTCGAAGCCCGCCTGCGCCACCTGCTGGTGTCGGACATCGATCTGCACCGCGCCGACCTGGTCGAGTACGGCGAACTCACCCTCAACCTCGAGACCTACCAGGCCGCGATCTCCGGTCGGCCCCTCGACATGACCTACATGGAATACGAGTTATTGAAGTTCCTCGCCCAGAATCCGGGCAAGGTGTTCACCCGCGAGATGCTGCTCAGTCGGGTGTGGGGCTACGAGTACTACGGCGGCGCCCGCACGGTCGACGTGCACGTGCGGCGGCTCCGCGCCAAGCTCGGCGAGGAACACGCCAGTCTGATCCAGACCGTGCGTTCGGTCGGCTACCGCTTCGGCCAGTCCCGCTGGGACAGCTGAAACCCACGTTCGTGTTGCAGTACGGGTGGGGTAGGGCACCGGAGGTGCACCCCGAACGTGGGGATTGCTAGCGGTCGAGAAACGCCCGCACGGTGTCGGTCACCACGAACGCGAACACGTCGGCGCCGGCAGCGGTCGGGTGCACCCCGTCGCCGGTCAACACGCCCTCGTCGGCGGCGAACGCCGTCCAGGGTGCCACCACGCTGTCGCCTCGACGCTCGACGCGCTCGCGGATGATCGTATTCACCTGCTCGGCGTCGGCCGCCCGGTCTCGGAAGTAGGTGTCGACCCACACCAGCGCCGCTTCGTCGGGCACCGCAACCAGGATCTCGTTCACCGCGGCTGCGATGTCGTCGGGCCCCTCGTACTGCCCGACGTCGTTCGTCCCGAGGGCGATCACCCAGACCTCGTCGCTGTGATCGCCGTCGCCGTTCGCCGCGACGAACTCCGCGATGGCCGACCCGCTCGGATTGCCGTTCGACGACACCGCCATCCGCTTGCCGTTCTCGGCTTCGATCAGGTGGTCGAGGCCGAGGAGTGCATAACGTTCGTCGAGGTCCGCCGCAGCCCCCTTGGTGATCGAATCGCCGATCATCACCACGCTGTCGATGTCGCTCGAACTGTTGGCGCTGCCGTCGGCGGCGCCGCTGAGCGCGGCCGGATCGCCCGACACCTCGATCGCCGGCGGCGGCACCTGCGCGCCGGCGGTGCCCTCACCGGCCTGGTCGGTGGAACACCCGGTGAGCGCGAGGCCGACGAGGGCCACGAGAACCACGAGAGCCACGAGAGCCACGACGGGGGTCGCAGCCGTCGACGACGGCGTACGTGATCGGGGGGAGGCCACGAGAGACAGTGTGCTCAACCCGGGCTGCGACGCAGCGTCACCCGGCAAGAAAACCGTCCCGCGAGAGAACAGGCGCCAGGAGCGTCACCCGGCCTGGAGTCGGCGAGCAAGACGGTCGTGGGCCACCAGCATCTCGTCGACCCGGCTCGACACCATGCGACCGTCACGCACCACCGGGCGCCCGTGGACGACCGTATGGCGGGCGGCGACGGGGCCGCATCGCAGCCAGGCCTCGATCGGATCGGCCACCGCCCCGGCGAACGACGGCCCGGTCAGGGGCCACACGGCGACATCGCCGACCGCACCGACGGTGAGGGCGCCGATCTCCCCGGCGCGCCCCAGACAACCGGCACCACCGATCGTGGCCATCTCGAGCGCCATTCGGGCCGTGCCCGCTGCAGCCCCGTTGCGGAGCTTCGCCAACAGCATCGCCTGGCGCGCTTCGAGCCACAGCGACGCGGCGTCGGCCGACGACGAACCGTCGACGCCGAGGCCGACGTGCACGCCGGCGGCACGCAACTCGACCACCGGGGCGATGCCGGACGACAGGATCATGTTGCTCGACGGGCAGTGGGCCACCCCGACGCCCGCCGCGCCGAGCCGCGCGATCTCGCCGTCGTCGGGCATCACACAGTGCGCCACCCAGGTGCGCTCGGTACACCACCCGGTCCGTTCGAGGTACTCCATCGGTCGGCAGCCGAACGTCGCCAGGCTGAACTCGTCGTCCTCGGCGTTCTCGGCGAAGTGGGTGTGCAGGCGCACGTCGAGACGATCGGCCAACTCCGCGGTGCGCACCATCAGGTCTTCGGTGACGCTGAACGGCGAGCACGGCGCGAGCGCCACCCGCGTCATCGCACCGAACGACCGGTCGTGGTGACGGGTCACCGCCTCCTCGCAGGCAGCGAGGATGTCGTCGTCGGCGGCGACCACGTCGTCGGGTGGCAGGCCGCCGTCCTTCTCGGAGAGCGACATCGAGCCGCGCGTCGGATGGAACCGGACACCGAGATCCTGCGCCGCCTCGATCTCGGCGGTGAGCAGGTCGCCGGCGCCCTTCGGATGCAGGTAGAGATGGTCGCTCGACGTCGTACAGCCTGCCAGCGCCAACTCGGCCAGCCCCACCCACGCCGACACGTGGACCGACTCGGTGTCGAGACCGCGCCACAGCGGATACAGCGTCTGGAGCCAGCCGAACAGCGCCTGATCGGTCATCGCCGGGTTGGCCCGGGTGAGGTTCTGGTACAGGTGGTGGTGGGCGTTGACGAGGCCGGGCGTGACCAGGCAGTCGGTGGCGTCGAGCACGGTGGTGGCCGCCGGCGGTGGTCCGGTGCCGACACCGCTGACCAAACCGTCGGTGATCGCCACCCAGCCGTCCGCGAGTTCGCGGCGCTCGGCGTCGACGGTGGCCACACAGCGGGCACCGGCGACCACGAGGTCGGCGATGGGCTCGGAACCCGTCCGCCCGGATGTCGTGGCGGTCGATGTCTCAGAGGACGTCGTCGATCGCGTCTCGGACGGAGTCATGACGGATCCGTGCTGAGCGTGTCGAGGATGCCGGCGATGTCGTCGGCGGTCGTGCGCGGGTTGACGATGCAGAACCGCAGTACCGTTTCTCCCTGCCAGCGGGTCGGCACCACGAACGACCGGCCTGCCGCGAGTTCGGCATCGCTCCACGCCTGGTACTGCGCCGGCGTCCACCCGGTTCGGCGGAACACGACCACCGACAGTTCGGGCTCCATCATCAGCTCGGTCACCGGACACTCCTCGACGAGCCGCGCCGCGATCCGGGTGGTCTCCAGCGTGGTCTCGACCGCCGTCGTATAGGCATCGGTACCGTAGGTGGCCAGGCTGAACCAGAGTGGAAGACCTCGGGCGCGCCGCGACAGATGGTGCGCGAAGTCGCTCGCATTCCACGGCTCGTCACCCGCATCGTGCAGCACGTCGAGGTACTCGGCGTGCTGTGTGTGGGCGGCGCGGGCGACGACCGGGTCCCGGTACAGCAGCGCACACGAGTCGAACGGGGCGAACAGCCACTTGTGCGGGTCGACGATGAAGCTGTCGCACCGCTCGATGCCGTCGAATCGCGCGCGCACGCTCGGCGCAGCGAGCGCAGCGCCGCCGTAGGCCCCGTCGACGTGGAACCACGTGTCGACCGCCTCGGCGACGTCGGCGGCACCGGACAGGTCGTCGATCACGCCGGCGTTCGTGGTTCCCGACGTGGCGACGATCGCGAACAGCCGGTCGCGATCGGTGGCGTCGAGCGCGTCGACGGTGACGCGCAGCTGGCGTCCACTCATGGCGCCGCGCTCGTCGGCGGTCACCACGGCGACGTCGGCGTCCATCGCCCGTGCCGCCTGCACGACCGACGAGTGCGCGCCCGCCGACGCCATCATCAACCCGCGGGTCCGGTCGTCTCGTCCCTCCGTGCGAGATCGCCAGCGCCAGCGCGCTGCGATCAGCGCGCTCAGGTTGCCGGCCGTTCCGCCGCTGACGAAGACACCGCCGGCGGAGGCAGGCATTCCGGCGAGATCGGCGATCCAGCGCAGGGCCTCGTTCTCGGCGTGGATCGCTCCGGCCCCCTCGAGCCACGAACCCGCGTACACGCTCGATGCACCGACGACGAGGTCGAACAGCATCGACGCCTCGGTCGGCGCGGCGGGCACGAACGACAAGAAGCGGGGGTGGTCGACCGAGATGCACGCAGGTGCCAGCACCTCTTCGAAGATGCGCAACGCCTCGAGCCCGCCGAGGCCGTCGGAGGTGACCGTCACTCCGCACGCGGCGCGCAGCGCCTCGGGGGTACGGGGATGATCGAGCGGTGGCGGGTCGAGGCGCATCCGATCGACCGAGTACCGACCGACGGCGGCGGTCAGCTCCTCGATGGCCCGATCGTGAGAATGCATGGCGTCAGTGTGCCAGGATCACGCCTGGGGTCTGACCCCTGGCGTGATCAGTCGGGGAGGTCGAGCAGTTCGTTGTCCTCGAAGCGTCGGCGACCGTCGCGGTAGAAGAGTTCGCCGAGGATCGCAGAACCCACGGCGCCGCTCATGATCACCACGACGGGAATCGCGAACAGGACGATCACGATGGCGATGGCTCCGGGCATGTGGTCAGGTTACCGCGCTCAGCTGGGGGTGGCGAAAACAGCTCGTGACATGGTCGTTGACCATCCCGGTCGCCTGCATGAACGCGTAGCAGATCGTGGGGCCGACGAATGCGAACCCGCGCTGCTTCAGCTCGCGACTCATCCGCGTCGACCGATCCGTGGCGGCCGGCACTGCCGACATGTCGGGCCAGGCGTTCTGGATCACCTCACCGTCGGTGAAGCTCCACAGGTAGCCGGCCGGATCCTCGAGAGCGAGCCAGGCCTGCGCGTTGCGGACCGACGCAGCGACCTTCGCCCGGTTGCGCACGATGCCCGGATCGGCGAGCAGCCGGGCGACATCGCGGTCGCCGTACCGGGCGATCACCTCGGGGTCGAAGCCGGCATAGGCCCGGCGGTAGGTGTCGAGCTTTCGCAGGATCGTCGACCACGACAGCCCCGCTTGGGCTCCCTCGAGGATCAGGAACTCGAACAGCGCTTGCGGCTCGCGTTCGGGCACCCCCCACACCTCGTCGTGGTACCGGACGTAGGCGTCACCGATCTGCGGGCCACCCGTCAGCGCCCAGTCGCAGCGTGCGAGCGTCACCCCCGGGGCACGTGGGCCCAGGCCTCGACCTCGACCAGGAAGCCGGCGGGCAGCGCCGCCACGCCCACCGTCGAGCGCGCCGGCCGATGATCGCCGAGCGCCTCGGCGTAGGCGTCGTTGAACTCGGCGAAGTTCTCCATGTCGGTGAGGAAACACGTCGTCTTGACGACATCGGCCAGGGTGGCGCCCACCGTCGCGAGCTGCGCAGCCACGTTGGCCATCGTCTGGGTCGTCTCGGCGCGTACACCGCCGGCGACCTTGGCGCCGTCTCGCATGCCTCCCTGTCCGGACACGATGACGAAGTCACCAGCGCGCACGACCGGTGTGTAGGGACCCAGCGGTTTGCTCATGACGTCGCAACCTACTGCGGGCCGGGTCACCGGTGCCAGGGCGCCGGGAACTGCCACGTCCACAGCGATATCGTCGACGTCGCATGCATCGTCCCCTCGACTCCGTCTTTCACCGCACGTCCGCGACCACCGCCGGCACCGGCGGGCCGCTCGTGTCGCGCCGTGTGCTGCTGGTGGGGGCGGCCGCCACGGCTGTCCTCGCCGCGTGCGGCTCCGACAGCTCGTCGAACTCTGCCGACGGGTCCGGGTCGACTGCCGGGTCGACTGCCGGGTCGGACGGCACGCCCGACGGTGTCGCCTTCGGCACCTACGTCCTGGCGCAACGGTTCCCGCAGGACGTGCAGGGACCCGGCCTGCAGCGCCTCCCGATCAGCCTCGCCACCGCTGACGGACGACTCCTCCCCGATGGCCCCGACAGCTTGAACGCCGAGATCACCGACGTCGACGGCAATCCGCTCGGCATCAGCATCTCGGCGGTTCGCCGCGACCTCGAGTCCGGCCCGTACTACAGCTTCCGGGTCCCGATCGAGACCGCCGGCGTCTACTACCTCGTCGTCGAAGGCGGGCCCGAGGGCGGGGCGGCGTTCCAGGTGATGGAGCCCGGCGCAGTGGCCGTGCCCGGCCCGGGCGATGCGATGCCACCGTTCGAGACGCCCACGACCGACGACAGCCGCGGCGTCGATCCGGTCTGCACCCGCCAGCCCGAACCGTGTCCGTTCCACGAGGTCACACTCACCGATGCGTTGCTCGCCGGCAAGCCCGTCGCCTACCTCGTCGGGACACCGGCGTTCTGCCAGACCGGCACGTGCGCTCCGGCGCTCGAGTCGATGATCTCCGTGCAGGACCGATTCGGCGACACGTTCACCTGGGTGCACGCCGAGGTGTACACCGACAACACCGCCACCACACCGGCCGACGCCGTCGGCGCAGCGAATCTCACCTTCGAGCCGGCGCTGTTCGTGATCGCCGCCGACGGCACCGTGATCGAACGCATCGATGCCGTGTGGGACGACACCGAGCTCGTCGAGGTGCTCGAGCGCTCGTCGGCGTGATCGCGACACACGCCCGCGGCGGGGCGAGCGTGTGCCGAACGGTTCAGGAGAAGCTGGAGCCGCAGCCGCAGGTGCGCGACGCGTTCGGATTGGTGATCGCGAAACCGGACTGGTCGAGGCCGTCCTTGTAGTCGAGCGTGGCGCCTTCGAGGAGCTGGGCCGAGGCCGGGTCGACGACGACCTTCACGGTGCCGTCGTCTCCATAACTGGCCTGATTGTCGTCGGCGGCGATGTCGCCGTCGAAGAACATCTCGTACGAGAACCCGCTGCAGCCGCCGGGACGAACGGCGACGCGCAGCGCCAGCTCTTCGGCACCTTCGTCGGCGAGTAGCTGACGGACCTTGACGGCGGCGGAATCGGTGAGCGTGATCATTCGGGTACCTCCTGGTTGCAGGTGTCTCAATTTAGCGGGAAGCAACGGTCACACGACACGGCGTGCGACTGGTGAGTGTGCAGAATTCGTCGACCTCGGCGTCGCCCATCTCGGCGACGAAGCCCGCGACCAGCCCCCGATGGAGTCCACAGACGAGTTCGGGATGGGCCTCGGCGAGTTCGGCGAAGGGACAGTGGCTGAAGCCCACGATGGCGGCGTCGGGGTCGTCCGCGGTCTCGGAGACCACCGGGTCGAAGCCCAGTCGGTCGAGATCGGACACGAGGGCTTCGAGCGTGGACGGTGCCTGCTGGTACGGCCGGGCGCGGCCGGCACCTTCGGTTCGCCCGACCGCTTCGGCATCGTCACCGCTTGCCTGCAGTCGGGCGGCCATCGACAGCACCATGCGGGCCAGCACCGGCATCGTCGGCGGTTCGAACCCCAGCGACGGTGCGTTCGGCGCGATCGAGTAGCGGTGCTGCGGCCGTCCGACGTCGCCGCGGCCTCCCACCTCGACCTCGAGCAGGCCGGCTTCACGCATCCGTTCGAGGTGCGGACGCACGGTGTTGGGGTGCAGGTCGAGCGACTCGGAGATGTCGGCGGTGGCCAGCGGGCGCGCCGAGCGGGCGAGTTCGAGGTAGATCGCGTAGCGGGTGTTGTCGCCCAACGCCTTGAGCAGGTCGAGCTGCGGGGGTCCCGGCATGATGTTCTTCGACTCCTCGACCACACCACGAGATTACACGGGTTGCGCCGGTAAAATGCGAGTCATGGCCGCCGACACCGCCTCCGCCGCGACCGACCTCCAGTCGTCCACCCCCGCCCCTGGCGGCGCGTCCGGCACGGTCGCTCCGCCGACGTACGACGAGGTGATGGCGGCGCTGGCCACGGTGATCGACCCCGAACTCGGTGCCGACATCGTGTCGCTCGGCATGGTGCCCTCGGTCGACATCGCCCCCGACGGCGTGATCACGGTCGGCGTCAAGCTGACCATCCGGGGCTGCCCCCTGCGAGCGGAGATCAAGAAGGAGGTCGAGAGCAAGGTGGCCGTGCACCCCGGCGTCACCGACGTGAAGATCTCGTGGGGCGAGATGAACGCCGACGAGCGCACCGAGGTGATGACCAAGGCGCGCTGGAACGCCCGCGAGAACGCCCCCGACACCGAGATCCCGCTGAGCTGCAACGTGCTCGCGATCGCCAGCGGCAAGGGCGGTGTCGGCAAGAGTTCGGTCACCGTCAACCTGGCCGCTGCGCTCGCCCGCGCCGGCCACACCGTGGGTGTGCTCGACGCCGACATCTGGGGATTCTCGGTGCCGCGCCTGCTCGGCATCTCCGATCGGATGGAGGCGCATCCTGTCGAGGGGTCCGACAAGCCGAAGATCGTGCCGAACGAACGACCGGTCGGCGACGGACTGCTCAAGGTGGTCTCGACAGGTTTCCTCGTCGACGAGGACACCGCCTTGATGTGGCGCGGCCTGATGCTCACCAAAGCCGTCGAGCAGTTCCTGCGTGACGTCCAGTGGGGCCACCTCGACTACCTGCTGATCGACATGCCACCCGGCACCGGCGACGTCCAGATGGGCCTCGCCCGGATGCTGCCCAGCACCTCGCTCATCGTGGTCACCACACCCGCCCTCGCTGCTCAGAAGGTCGCACAGCGCGCTGCCGACATGGCGCGGCGCAGCTTCCTCGAAGTCGTGGGTGTCATCGAGAACATGAGCGCATTCATCTGCGATCACGGCGAGTCGTACGCACTGTTCGGCGAGGGTGGCGGTCAGGCCCTCGCCGACGCGATCGATGCGCCCCTGCTCGGCAAGGTGCCGCTCGAAGCTGCGGTGGCGGCCGGAGGCGACGCCGGCGACCCGGTGTCGCTCGACGGCACCGGTGCCGCCGCCGCCGAGTTCCGCTCGATCGCCGAACAGCTCCTCACGGACATCGCGCCGCCTGCGCCACCAACCGATCTCGACATGGCCGGCTGCACCGCCCGCGAGTTCGAAGCCGTCACCGCCGTCAGCGTCACCCGCTCGACGTAACGTTTGGTGTCAGACACCAAACGTTACAGGGCGTCGTAATCGGGGTCCCCGGGCATGGCGACGCCCACGATCCGGCCGTCGGTGTCCCGGCGGATCTTGGGCAGCACGCACGGCGGATCCTCGACCGCCGCCGCCGCGGCCAACGCTGCGTCGGCGTCGGCGTGCGGTTCGAGGAACCGCAGGTTGACCATCGTGGGCGGCATCATCATCAGCTCGCCCGCAGCCTGCATCCGCAGCGCCTCGGCCGGGCGCACCCAGAGGCTCTCGACGGTCTCGTTGTCGTCGTGCAACGGCTCCTGGTCGGCCGGCCACCGAGTCACGAAGAACCGGGTGTCGAAGCGGCGCTGCTCGCCGATCGGCGTGATCCAATGATCGACGTAGTACGTGGTCGACAGGTCGAGCACCAGATCGTCACGACGGCACAGCTCGACCAGGGACAACGAGCTGTCACGATCGTGGACCTCGTACCGGTCCTCGTTGCGCAACTGCAGCGGGCCGCCGTCGCGACGCTCGGCGAGGAGCACACCGGCCTCCTCGAAACACTCACGCACCGCCGCCACCCAGTAGGCCAGGCCGCCGTGATCGACGCCGAGCTGCCTGCTGGCAGCGGCGTCGTCCAAGCCGTGGCAGAACGGTGCGATCTCGTCGGCGCCGTCGACACCGTCGACGCGCCCGCCGGGAAAGACGAACATCCCGGCACCGAACACCGCACTGGCGGTGCGACGCAGCATGAACACCTCGACCCCCGTCCCGCCGTCGCCGGCGTCTCGGACGAGCATCACGGTGGCGGCCGGCTTCACCGGGACGAGTGCAGGATCGGTGGGCACCGCGGCGGGTGCGGCGGCGGGCGGGTCGTTGGAAGCTGAGCCGGTCATGTCCGGTCGACGGTAGCGAACCGCCACCGAGGGTTTCGATCCGGCCGCGGGGTCCTACCGTAGACACCATGAACAGGGCCCCACTGACCGCGCCGAACCAACCTGGCGACGTACTCCGGCACGTCGCGCCCGGCACCCAGATCATCGTGCCACTCGGCAACGGTGAGGCGACCGCCGTGATGGAGGCGCTCGACGCTGCAGCGGCAGCCGACGATCCCCGCATCGACGAGGTGCGCGTGCACCAGATGCACGCCCTGCACGACCGTCCGTACCTCCACGGCGCCTACGGCACGAGGCTCAAGCACATCTCGTACTTCCTGTCGCACGTGACCCGCCCGCACTTCGCGAGCGGCGCGATCGGTCTGGTCCCGGCACACTTCTCCGAGGTCTACGCCCTGATGCGAATGCGCACCGAGGACCCGTTGGTGATCGCCGCCGCGTCACCGCCGGACCGCCACGGCTACTTCTCGCTCGGTGTGTCAGCCGACTACACGTCGAGCTTCATCGGTCGCGGCCGATTCTTCCTCGAGGTCACCGACGACATGCCACGCACCTTCGGCCGCAACCAGATCCACGTGTCGCAGGTCGTCGGCTGGTGCCAGACCGACCGGCCCCTCGTCGAGGTCGCTCCCGCCACCCCCGGCGACACCGACCAGCGCATCGCCGAGTTCGTCGCCGAACGGATCCCGAACGGCGCCACCATCCAGACCGGGATCGGCGCCATCCCCAACGCCATCATGGCATCGCTCCAGGGCCACAAGGACCTCGGCGTGCACACCGAACTCGTGTCGGACGGCGTGGTCGACCTGATGGAGTCGGGCGTGGTCAACGGCGTCCGCAAACGCCTCAACCGCACCAAGGTGGTCGGGACGTTCGCGCTCGGCACCCGCCGACTGCACGAGTTCCTCCACGAGAACACAGCCATCGAACTCCACGCCGTGCGCTACGTGAACGACCCCCGCATCATCGCCAACGAACGCAACTTCGCGTCGATCAACGCCACGCTCACCGTCGACTTCCTCGGCCAGTGCGCCTCGGAGACGATCGGCGGGCAGTACTACTCGTCGTCGGGCGGCCAGAACGACTTCGCCCGCGGCGCGGCCTACTCCGATGGTGGACAGGGCTTCGTGGTGTTGCACTCCACCACCTCACGGGGTGCGTCGCGGATCGTCCCGCAGCTCGCCGCCGGCGACGTGGTCACCACCCCGAAGAACACCGTCGACAAGATCGTCACCGAGTACGGCGTCGCCGAGCTGCGCGGGCGCTCGATCCGCGAGCGCACGAGGGCCTTGATCGCCGTGGCGCATCCGGACCATCGCGACGAACTCAGTAGGCAGGCCCGGGCTCTCAGCTACCTCTGATCCTCTGCGCGAGGTTCAGGACGAGCCCGACGACGACGGCTCGTCGACGGGTGACGTCGAGGCGTCGACGGCGGCGTTCGGCCGTGACCACGCGTAGAGCATCGCTGCGCCGACGATCGCGGCCATCGCGAGGCCGACGACCTGCCAGTGGTCGGAGAGGAACACCGTGGCCTGCACCTGGCGTTCCAACGCCCAGTCGGTGATCGGGTCGCCCTCTTCACGGATGTCGACCCAGTAGAAGTACC
>CAZJUC010000056.1:0-16927 GCA_964549065.1 uncultured Ilumatobacteraceae bacterium | reverse complement strand
TTCGACAAGGACGGCACGATCACCGCCGCCAACGCCTCACAGCTCTCCGACGGCGGGAGCGCGATCGTGTTGATGAGCAGGGCCGAAGCCGAGCGCCGCGGTGTCGAGCCGCTCGGCGAGTTCGTGTCGTACGGCATGGTCGCCGGCCCGGACAACGCCTCGCTGCTGCACCAGCCGAGCCGCGCCGTGATGAAAGCCGCCGAGCGCGCCGGCATCGCCGTTGGCGATCTCGACCTGTTCGAGCTCAACGAGGCCTTCGCCGCGGTCGGCATCGCCTCGACCGCCGAACTGGGGGTCGACCCCGCCAAGGTCAACGTCAACGGTGGTGCCATTGCACTCGGACACCCCATCGGCATGAGCGGTAACCGTCTGGCGCTCACACTGCTGCACGAACTCAAGCGTCGTGGCGGCGGCGTCGGCGCTGCCGCCCTCTGCGGCGGTGGCGGCCAAGGCGACGCCGCGATCTTGCGCACCGTCTGATCCCCACCGTTCGAACGTCCACCGTGCAGCGCGGCGCGGCGCGCCCCGCCCTCGCTCACCACAATGAGTGATTGACACGTCACTGCAAGTGGATATACTGGCAGTTGTTGCGACTTGTGTTACGAACACTTGACGGGATCGGCTCGTTTCCGTAATCTATTCGTAACAACTGATCGAGCGAGTCGAGCCTGATTCGCCACCCTCTGGGGCATCATCGACACGAACCGGCCCGTCCGCCCGCTACCGGTTCGTGGAGGTGATGCCCCAGTTCAGTTGTGGCCACCTCGCGCCGCCGATCGCACCGATCGAGAGCGTCACTGCGCCGTCCGGACAGCTCAGTCGACGGCTCGGCGACCTTCGAGCGCCCGACCGAGCGTGAGTTCGTCGGCATACTCGAGATCGCCGCCGACGGGCAGCCCGCTCGCGATGCGGCTGACCGTGAGTCCGATCGGCTTCAGCAACCGAGCCAGGTACATCGCCGTGACCTCTCCCTCGGTGTTGGGGTTCGTGCACAAGATGATCTCCTGCACCCCCTCGGGATCGATCCGGGTCACAAGTTCGCGGATCTTCAACTGCTCTGGTCCGATGCCTTCGAGCGGGCTCATCGCTCCGAGCAGCACGTGGTAGCGCCCCCTGAACTCGCCGGTACGTTCGATCGCGACGATGTCGCGCGACTCCTCGACGACGCAGAGCACCGACGAGTCGCGTGTGTCGTCGTTGCAGATCGGGCACAGCACCCCGTCGGCGATGTTGAAACAGCGCTCGCAGAACTTGACCCGAGCCTTTGCCTCGGTGATCGCCGCGGCCAGACGGGCGGCGTCCTCGGCCGGCACCTTCAACAGGTGGAACGCGATGCGCTGCGCCGACTTCGGGCCGATCCCCGGCAGCCGGCCGAGTTCGTCGATCAGCGACTGGACGGGAGGGGTGTAGTTGCCGGCCATGGGTGCGGCGTCAGCCCGCTTCTTCGATCAGTTCGGATCCGGGGAAGGCCTCGGCCAGGCGGTCGATCGGCGACTTGACCGTCTCGGGCGGCGCATCGACGAGGTCCTCGAGATCGACATCGTCGTCATCGGGCCACTCGGCTCGCGCGGTTGTCGGCTCGTCCTCGACGACGGGGTTGTCGGCGAGGGCCGCTGCTGCCGCGAGACCTCGTTGTCTCGGCGTGGCGGACGGGTCCGCCGCGTTCGCGTCTGCGACGCCGTCGGGATCGGCATCGCCGCGATCGGCCGGTGCTGCCGCGGCTGACTGGCCCGTGCCCGCCCCCTGTGCGTCGGTGCCCCCGCCACGACGACCATCGCCGCTCGTGCCGCCACCCCCACCGCCGTCGTCACCCCCGCCGTCGCCGTCGATGAGTTCGATCGTCACGGGGCCCCCGACGAAGCCGGCGAGTGCCGCCTCGACGGCGGCGCGTTGCTCATCGCACTTCGAACGATGCACGGCATTCGGAACCGACAAGGTGAGCGTCGAGTCGGTGCCGCGCACGAACGTCGCCGGTGCATACACCGCCCGCGCCATGCCTCGAAGTCCGGGGCGGATCGTGTTCTCCCACACCTCGGCCGTGATGGCGGCCGTCGCGCTCTCCGAGACGGCGCCGACGTCGAAGGCCGGCGACTCGACCTCCTGCGACGATTCGACCTCGGGCGACGTCGTCGACGGCGGAGCTGCCGCCACCCTGGAAGCAGCAGGTTCGCCGGGAGCCTCGGCCGGTGTCGACGGTGCAGCTTCGGCTGGAGCCGCTGCAACCGGTGCGGTGGTCGGCCGCGCTCGGCCACCGAGGGCGGCGCGCCCGGTGGACGGGTCGACGGGAGCGGCCGGCTTGGTCTCGACGGGAGCGGCCACGCCAGCGGCGATCTGGCGTTCGAGTCGTTCGACGCGTTGCACCAGTGCGGCCGTGTCGTCACCGACGCTGTCGACGGTGAGTTGCACGGTGGCGACATCGAGCAACACCCGCGGGTCGGGGGCGTGGCGCATCTCGGTGAGACCGGCGCCGAGCACCTCGATGCCACGAACCAACCCCGGTGCGCCGAGGCGTTGGGCCTGTGCGGCGAGGGAGTCGAGGCGGTTCGACGGCACCTGCACCAGCTCGGGCGCCATCAGCGCGAGGAAGCCGTTGCGCAGGAAGGCGATCAGCTCCTCGGTGAACGTGCGGGCGTCGAGGCCGCCGGCCACTGCGTGAGCGACGACGGTGAGCGCCCGACCGGAGTCGCGATCGATCATCGCCTCGACGAACTCGTCGAGCGGAACGATCTCCATCCCTTCGTCGCCGGTGTTCGCGGCCAGCTCGAGCGCCGACAAGGTGTCGCGAGCCGAGCCACCACCGCGATTCAGCGCTTGCTCGAATGCCGCCTCGCTGACATCGAGGCCCGCATCGGCGGCGACCCAGCGAACGTGCTCGGCGAGGGTGTCGGCGGGCAGGAGGTGGAACTGGAGATGCTGCGTGCGACTGCGGATCGTGTCGGACATCTTCTGGGGGTCGGTCGTCGCCAGGACGAACACGACGTGCGGCGGTGGCTCTTCGAGCGTCTTGAGCAGCGCTGCCTCGGCCGCCTTCGAGAGCATGTGGACCTCGTCGAGGATGTACACCTTGTGGCGCCCGGGCGTGCCGAGCGACGCCTTCTCGATCAGGTCGCGCATCGCTTCCACACCGTTGTTGCTGGCTGCATCGAGTTCGTGGACGTCGTAACTGACGCCTCGCTCGACGGCGAGGCACGACTCGCACTCGCAGCACGGCTCGCCGTCGATCGGGTTCTCGCAGTTGAGCACCTTCGCGAGGATCCGCGCCGAAGTGGTCTTGCCGGTGCCCCGCGGGCCGGAGAAGAGGTAGGCCTGACCCTCGCGGCCCTCGGCCACCGACGTGCGCAACGCCCGCACGACATGATCCTGGCCCTTCAACTCGCCGAAGCGGCGGGGCCGGTAGCGGCGGTAGAGCGACTGAGTGGCCATCGCGGCCACGATAGCGACGAGGGCTGCTTCGGGGTCAGACCTCGATCCGGCCGTGTCGCGCCGCGTTCTCGTCACGGCGAGGACGGCGTCGGCCAGCCGCACAGCGGGCACGACACGTAGCATCGACGAGATGACGATCCGAGCGATCGCGATCTGCGTCGCCATGGCGGTCGCGTCATGCGCCAGCGAACCCGCGCCGTTGACCGACGCCGACTACCTGGCCGACCTGGAGGCCATCTGTGCGGACACCACGGCGGTCATCGATGCGCTGCCGACGCCACCCGGACAGATCGCCGTCGCCGACTTCGCCACCAGCGCTGCCGCCGCACTCGGCAACGAGGCAGAACGAGCGCGGGCCCTCGACGTGCCCGACGACCTGGACGACGACCATCGAGCGTTCATCCGCAACACCGACGAGCAGTCGGCGGCGTGGCGGACCATCGCCACCGCGAGCGACGACGACCTCGGCGCGCTGACCGTTCGTGTCGGCGAGTTGGTTCGCGGTCGCAACGACCTCGTCGACGCGATGGGTGCGTCCGCATGCCGCCGCGGTGACGTGTGAGCGCACCGGCCGGGGGCCCAACCGTATGCCTCACGTCACGGGTGGCCCGGCTCGCGGGTCGAACGCCAAGTAGCCTCGGGCGATCGTGAACGAACGCACACCACTTCGCACCGCCGTACGGTTGCGTCGCATCGTCGTCGGGACGCTGATCGCCATCGTCGGCATGATCGGACTGCTGCCGCCGGGCACGTCCCTCGCCGACAACACCCTCGTGTCGTCCGACCCCGCCGACGGCGCCACGCTCGCGCAGTCACCCGAGGCGATCTCGTTCACCTTCAGCGAGCCGCTCGGTGACGTCAACACGATCACCCTCACGTGCACCGATCTGTTCACCGTCGGCCCACGCGACGTCTCCGACGACCGGCTCACGATGACCGCCGAGGTCATCGATCCGTTGCCGCGGGGTGCCTGCGTGGCGGCTTACGTGGTCAGCGACTCGGAGGGTTCACCGAACGGGCAGGGCAACATCACGTTCACGGTCGAGAACGATCCGGCCACGGTCGACACCACGGTCACCCCCACCTCCGAAGCCACCATCGGCGGCACGGTCCCCGACGGCGCGTCGACCACCCCTGGCGCGGCAACGGCCGAGGTGGCGAACCTGTCCGACGTCGACGCCGGCCAGGGCCCGCTCTGGCTGGGCCGACTGATCTCGGTGTTCGGGCTGGCGGTGCTGCTCGGCTCACTCGTGCTCATCGCAGCAGCCTGGCCGGAGGGCGTCGAGTACCTGGTGACGATCCGGTTCATCCGCGCGATCTGGATCGTGACGTTCATCGGAACCCTGCTGTACGTGGCGGCAGCCACGGCCGCGGTCACCGACTCGGGACTGGGCAGCGGATTCAGTCCGGCCAACTGGATCGATCTGTTCGATGCCGGCATCCCGGGCATCGCTGCGGTCGCACGGATGGTGCTGGTGGTCGCCTGCGCGTGGGTCGCATTCCGACCCGACCGCGTGATCGACCCGGTCACGCAGATGGCCGGCCTCGGCATCCCGGCGCTGGCCGTCGCCACCATTGGATTCAGCCGGACCAACATGGATCTGGCGTTCGTCGGCGTGCCGCTCTCGATCCTCCACGCGCTCGCCATGTCGATCTGGCTCGGCGGCGTGGTGTTGCTGGCGCGTGTCGTGCTCGCCGGGCCGGGCGAGGAAGACCTCGTTCACGCGGTGCGCGGGTTCGGACGCTTGTCGAACCTCGCGATCGGCACCACCATCGGCACCGGCATCATCCAGATGATCCTGCTCGACGGCGGCAATCTGTTCGGCACGTCGCACGGTCGCCTGATCCTGTTGAAAACGGTTGCAGTGGCCGCGATGATCTTCGTCGCCGTTTCGGCGCGACAGTTCGTCAACCAGCGTCTCGCGCGGGCCAGCGAGATGACCGTGCCGATGGCCGACCGACTGCGCCGTGCGTTCGGGGTCGAAGCGGCGGTGGGTCTGATCGTGTTGGCGATGAGCGCCTGGCTGCTGTCGCTGACACCGGCGAACGTGTCGGGCCCGCAGATCGACTACGCGATCACGTTGTCGGTCGAGGCGCCCGAGGCCGACCTCGACGTCACCGTGCGGCTCACCCGCGACACGGTCGGGCTCTCGGGGCTGTCGGTCGAGGTCGACGCCCCCGAAGAGAACCTGTCGGGCCTCGAAGTCGTGCTCACCGCCCCGCCGAACGACACGATCGGCACCATCACGCAACCGGTGCCGCTGGAGGGTGAAGGGGTGGCCGTGCTGCTCGAGGGCGATCAGGGCCTGCCCCTCACCGTGGCCGGGGACTGGACCATGGTGGTCAGCGCGGTCACACCGACCGGCGTGTTCGCGAGCGAACCGCAGGGCTTCACGATCCTCAACGCCGACGGCACCGAGGCCGTTGCCGAGTTGACGGTGCCACCGGCGATCACCGTGACGATCCCGCCGATCACCCAGCCGTAGCCGCCATCGATCCGGCCGTCGGTTTCACTCGCCGGTCGCGCCCGGCGTGGCGACGAAGTCGTGGAACGACACCGGATCGGCGACGTCGAGCTGGTCGTAGGTACACGATTCGGGGGTCCGGTCGGGACGCCACCGCAGGAAACTGACCCCGTGACGGAACCGCCGCCCTTCGAGCTGCCCGAACGACACCTCGGCGACGAGACCCATCCTGAGCGGCGTGAACGACAGATCCTTGCCGGCATTCCACCGGCTGCTACCGCCCGTCGCCGCACCCGAGGCGTCACCGTCCCCTTCGGCCCACTGACGCCACGGGTGCCCCTCGAGCGCGTCGTGGGTGCGCGGCTCGAGGTCGGCCAGGAGTTCGCTGCGCCGCTTCACCGAGAACGACGACGCCACACCGACGGAGTGCATTTCGCCCTCGGAGTCGAACAACCCGAGTAGCAGCGAACCGACACCCTGACCGTCCTTGTGCATCCGGTAGCCGGCGACGGCACAGTCGGCGGTGCGCTGGTGCTTCACCTTGATCAACGCACGCTTGCCCGCCTGATACGTGCCGTCGAGCGGCTTCGCGACGATGCCGTCGAGGCCAGCCCCCTCGAAACGGTGGAACCAGTCGTCCGCCACGGCTCGATCGGTCGTCGCCGGCGTCAGGTACACCGCGTCGTTCTCGCCGAGCACTGCCACCAGACCGTCGCGACGCTCGGCCATCGGCGCGCCGAGCAACGAACGGTCGTCGAGGGCGAGCAGGTCGAACGCGACGAACGCCGCCGGCGTCTCGAGTGCCAACCGGTTGATGCGCGACTCGGCCGGGTGAATGCGCTGCAGGAGCGCGTCGAAGTCGAGCCCGTTGCCGTCGGCTCGTGCCACGACGATCTCACCGTCGATCACACACCGGTCCGGCAACGCGAGCCGGAGCGGTTCCAGCAGTTCCGGGAAGTAGCGGCCGAGCGGACGCAACTTGCGCGAGATCAGCTCCACGTGGTCGCCGTCGCGGAACACGATGCAGCGGAACCCGTCCCACTTCGGCTCGAACAGCCAGCCGTCACCCTCCGGAATCGACCGGGCGAGCTTGGCGAGCATCGGCTCGATCGGCGGTTGGAACGCCAGACGCATCGGCGTCTCGGGCGTGTGCGACGACGAATCGGCCATCTGCGCATTCTGGTCGATCTTCCGACAGCGCCCGAGAGCCAGTAACTTGCGGGGCGTGACGAACCCGATGCAGGACAAGCTCGCCGACCTCGCAGAACGGCGCGAGCAGGCCATTCACGCCGGTTCGCAGCGATCGGTCGAGCGGCAGCACGAGAAGGGCAAGATGCTCGCCCGCGAGCGGCTCGAGTACTTCCTCGACGACGACTCGTTCCACGAACTCGACATGCTCGCCCGCCACCGTGCGTCGGGCCTGGAAGACCGGCCCTACACCGACGGCGTCATCACCGGGTGGGGCACCGTCGACGGACGCAAGGTGTTCGTGTTCTCCCAGGACTTCACCGTGTTCGGTGGTGCTCTCGGCGAGGTGTTCGCCGAGAAGATCCACAAGCTGATGGACCTCGCCCTCAAGGTCGGTGCGCCCGTGATCGGGCTCAACGACGGTGCCGGCGCCCGCATCCAGGAGGGTGTCGTCAGTCTCGCGAGTTACGGCGGCATCTTCCACCGCAACGTGCTGTCGTCGGGGGTCGTACCGCAGATCTCGGTGATCCTCGGCCCCTGCGCGGGCGGCGCCGTGTACTCACCGGCGATGACCGACTTCATCTTCATGGTGCGCGAATCGAGCCACATGTTCATCACCGGCCCCGACGTGGTGAAGACCGTCACCGGCGAGGACGTCACCCTCGAAGAACTCGGCGGCGCGATGAGCCACGCCACCAAATCGGGGGTGGCCACGTTCGTGTCGAGCGACGAGAAGGCCTGCCTCGACGACGTCCGGTTCCTGCTGGGATTCCTGCCGTCGAACAACCTCGAGGAGCCGCCGGTCGAAGACCTCGGCGACGACCCCGACCGTCTGTGTCCGGAGCTGCGCGACATCCTGCCCGGCAGCCCCAACCTGCCGTACGACATGATCGAGGTGATCCGCCACGTCGTCGACGACGGCGAGTTCTTCGAGTACTTCCCGCATTGGGCGAAGTCGATCGTGTGCGGGTTCTCGCGCATCGACGGCCAACCCGTCGGCATCGTCGGCAACCAGCCCAAGATCCTCGCCGGGGTGCTCGACATCGAGTCGTCCGAGAAGGCCGCCCGGTTCGTGCGCACCTGCGACTCGTTCAACATCCCGCTGATCACGTTCGTCGACGTGCCCGGCTTCCTGCCCGGCGTC
This sequence comes from uncultured Ilumatobacteraceae bacterium, assembly GCA_964549065.1. GTDB lineage: Bacteria > Actinomycetota > Acidimicrobiia > Acidimicrobiales > Ilumatobacteraceae > Sva-07. Next base: position 8,707 of record CAZJUC010000056.1, on the reverse strand, counting down.
GACCAGGAGTACGGCGGCATCATCCGCCACGGCGCCAAGCTGCTCTATGCCTACTGCGAGTCGACCGTGCCGCGCATCCAGGTGATCACCCGCAAGGCCTACGGCGGGGCATACGTCGTCATGAACTCGAAGTCGATCGGCGCCGACCTGGCCTTCGCCTGGCCGACCGCCGAGCTCGCCGTGATGGGTCCCCAGGGTGCGGTCGAGATCGTGTACCGCCGCGAGCTGCAGCAGGCCGCCGACCCGGTCGCCCGCCGCGCCGAACTGGTGCAGGAGTACACCGACAAGTACGCGTCTCCGTATGCCGCAGCCGAACGTGGCTACATCGATGACGTGATCGACCCGGCCGAGACCCGCCAGAAGCTGGTCGCCGGCCTGCGGATGTTGGCCACCAAACGCGAGGAACTGCCGCGGCGCAAGCACGGCAACGTTCCACTGTGACCGGACCGACCCGGCAATGACCGACGGCCTGCCCGTCCCCGGCCAACCTCCGTTGCCCGGCGCCCGACCCTCCCCGTTGGCGCCTCCGCCGTCCGGATCACCCTCACCATCATCATCACCACCACCGCCACCGTCCGGGCCGCTGTCCCCATCGCCTCCTGCGACCCCATCGCCCACGTCCGCGCCCGTACCGCCACCGCCACCGGGCGGGTCGCCACCGCCTCCACCGCCGCCGGCCGGGTCGCCGCCACCTCCACCACCGCCGGCCGGGTCGCCGCCACCACCATCACCACCACCGCCGTCGGCCGGGTCGCCGCCACCGCCGCCTGCGAGAACCAGCTCGGTGGCATCGTCCGGGGGCCCGTCGTCGCCCGACACCGACGACGACCTCGCGGCGCTGCTGTCGCGGATCACCGACGACGACGTGCCTGCTGCGCCCACGGTCGGCGCGGCCCTCACCAAGCCCACCGAGGTCGAGCGTCCCGAGCCCGCCGAGGTCGCCACGATCGAATCGGACGGGGGCATCGGCTTCGATCCCGAACTCGCCTCGTACGGCGCCCGCTTCGGAGGACTGCTGATCGACAGCGTCATCGTGTTGCTCTGCGTCCTGCCAGGGGCTGCGCTGGTGCTCGTCGGCTCGACACCGGTGATCCTGCTCGGGCTCGTGGTGATGCTCGCCGGATTCGGCGCGGCGACGGCGCTGTACGCCCGTTCGGTGTCGTCGACAGGCCAGTGGGTCGGCAACCGCGTCATGACGACGAAGGTCGTGGACGCCCGCAACGGCCGCACGGTCACCGCCGGCGAGGCCGGGCTGCGCTTCGCGCTGCGGTACCTGGTGTCTTCGATCTTCTTCATCGGATTTCTCACGGCGCTCGGCAATTCGCAGCGGCGAACGTTCCACGACAACGTCGCCGGCACCGTGGTGACCCGTCCGCCACGGGCCAGCTGGTCGATCGACGACGAGGCCACACGTGGCTGAGGCGCCTATCGTGGCGCCCATGTCCGATTCGGCCGCCGTCAACGAGAACTCGGGCCAGGTCTCGATCAGCAGCACGTCACCGACGCCCACCGACGACGAGGTCGTCGCGATCATGGCGGGCGTCGAAGCCCTCTGGCCGAAGCCGGTGGCGATCACCGACACCGAACCCGTGCGCAGCACCGCGTGGCGGTTCAGCGGCCGCTGGTGGTCGCGCCCGATCGCGGCCCGCCGCGACCGTCCGTTCCGCTGACCCGGAGGGCCGAGCCGGCCGGTGCAATCGGCTCCGAGGTTCCAGGTTCGCGCTCGCGTGCGCATGGTTCGTGCAACACTCTGTGCATGGCAATGCCACCGCCGCCTCCACCGCCCGGACAGGGTTCGACCCCGCCGCCTCCTCCGCCGCCCGGCGCCGCCGCCGCCACTGCGCCGGGACATCCGTCGTACGGATACGCAGCTCCGCCCGTCGGCGCTGAACGCGCCGGATTCGGCATCCGCTTGGGCGGCTACCTGCTCGACGGGCTGCTGTACGGGCTCTTGATCGCGGTCTTCGTCGTCCCGGGCATCATCGTGGGATTTGCCGCATTCGACGGGTGCACGTGGAACGAGAACACCGAGGAGATCCTCTGCCCGGCCGGCGCACCCGACGGAGCGCTGATCGCCGCCGGCATCGCCATCGCCGTCCTCGGCTGGCTGTTCGTGGCGTTCATCTACCTGCGGGCCCTGGGCAAGACCGGCCAGACCTGGGGGCGCAGGATCGTCGGCATCAAGGTGATCGGCGAGACGACGGGCGAGCCGATCGGCTTCGGTCGGGCACTCGGACGCCAGTTGTTCGCCAGCTTCATCTCCGGGCAGATCCTGTACCTCGGCTATCTCTGGATGCTGTGGGACGACAAGAAGCAGACCTGGCACGACAAGGTCGTGGGCTCGATCGTCGTCGAGGTCTGATCGCGGCTCCACACCGCTCGATCCGGCGCCTGCATCCATGGACATCACCACCATCGCCGACGACCTCGTCGTGCTCCACGACGGGCTCGGCGTGCACCGCTACGACGGGCTCGACGCAGACACCGAGCACCATCTCGACGGTGTCGTCGTGCGCACACTTGCTCGACCCGACGGTGAGCTCCTGTGCCGTTTCGCCACCGTCAACGACGTCCACTTCGGCGAAACCGAAGCCGGTCGGGTCGATGACCACACCGAGGGGCCCATCCGACGTGCAGCACCGGGCGCACCCCCGTATCCGGAGGTGATGAACCGTGCTGCCGCTCAGGAGATGGGCACCGTCGATCCGGTGGCGGTGATCGTCAAGGGCGACCTGTCGGTCGACGGCGAACCAGCCGAGTGGGACGCGTTCGAGGCGTGCTATCGGGCTCCGTTCGGCGACCGACTGCACGTGGTGCGCGGCAACCACGACGCGTACCGCCACCAGGCCGAATACGCAGGCGACCAGCGCATCGAGCTGCCCGGTGTGATCGTTGCGCTGCTCGACACCGCCATTCCGGGCGCCACGACCGGCACGCTCACCACCGAGCAACTCGACTGGCTCGACGACCTCTGCCTCAGCGCCGATCGACCCGTGTTCGTGATGGGGCATCACCAGCAGTGGATCGGTGACGGCCCGGGCGCGAAACGCAGCGACGACTACTTCGGGCTGCACCCCGACGCGAGCGATGGGCTCGATGAGGTCGCCGAACGCCGGACCGGCGTCATCGGTTATGCAGCCGGGCACACGCACCGCCACCGGGTGCGCCCGATGGCGCGCTCAGGGGTGCCCTCGATCGAGGTCGGCTGCACCAAGGACTTTCCCGGCACGTGGGCCGAGTACCGCGTCTACGAGGGCGGCGTCATGCAGGTGGTGCACCGCATGTCGACGCCCGAGGCGCTTGCCTGGAGCGAGTCGTGCCGCGGTCTGTACTCCGATTTCGGCGTCGACTACGAGACCTATGCGCTGGGCACCCTCGCCGAGCGCTGCTTCACCATCGCGCTGCGCTGAACCGGTGCGCAGGAGCCCGTCGGGGATGCATCCGCGAACTCTGTGACACCCCTACGTCATCATGGGGCGTATGGAGATCGCCGTCCTCGTCATCGCCGTCGTGTTGGCCGTCGGGGCCGCCCTCGGCGGCTACCTCTTCGCCGTTCGGCGCACCCAGGCCGACAGCGCAGGACGACTCGGCGAACAAGCGGCTGCCAACGAGTCCCTGCAGCTCGCCATCGACAGCGCCGTTCATCACGCCGTTGCCCAGGTACGCGACCAGGCCACCGCCGAACGCGATGCAGCAGTGGCTGCCGCCCTCGAGCAGACCGCCGTGCTGCAGCGCGAACAGTTCGGCGCGCTCGCACAGTCGGCCCGCGACCAGACCACCACCGAATTGGGCGCCAAGAAGGACGTCATCGATGCCCGCCTGGATCAGGTCCACGCCGAGATGCGCTCCGAGCTCACCAAGCTCAGTGAGATGGTGTCCACCCTCGGTCGTTCCAGTGCCGAGAACTTCGGCCAGGTCACCACGTCGCTGCAAGCCCACGCCGAGATCGCCAACACGCTCGCCGACTCCACCCGAGCACTGCGCGAAGCCCTCGCGAACCCGCAGGCCCGCGGACAGTGGGGCGAGCGGATGGCCGAGGACGTGCTGCGCCTCGCCGGATTCGTCGAGAACGTCAACTACGTCAAACAGACCCAGATCGAAGGCGGTTCAGGCCGCCCCGACTACACGTTCCCGATGCCCAAGGGCCACGCGCTCTACATGGACGTCAAGTTCCCGATGGCGTCGTACCTGCGTTACCTCGAAGTGGGCACCAACGCCGAGCGCGACGTCCACCTCAAGCGGTTCCTCGCCGACGTGCGCCTGCGGGTGAAGGAACTCGCCAAGCGCGACTATTCCGGCGAGAGCGACACCCCCTCGGTCGATTACGTACTCCTGTTCATCCCGAACGAACAGCTCACCGGGTTCATCCACGAGCACGACGCCGGTCTGATCGACGAGGCGATGGGACAGAAGGTCGTGCTGTGCTCGCCGCTCACGTTGTTCGCGTTCCTCGGCGTCATCCGCCAGGCGTTCGACAACTTCATGATCGAGCAGACCAGTGACGAGATCCTGAAGCTGCTCGGCACCTTCAGTGCGCAGTGGCGCAAGTACAACGACCAGGTCGATTCGGTCAAGAAGAAGTTCGACCAGGTCGACAAGGCATTCGATCAGCTCACCGGCACACGTCGTCGTCAACTCGAGAAGCCGCTGCGCCAACTCGACGAGCTGCGTCTGCAACGCAATCTCCCCGTCGACGGGGAACTCTTCGCGACACCCATCACCTCCGATGAGGCCGCCGATGACGACACCGACACGCCGCCCGGCGGCACGATCCGGATACTGGGCGCATGAATCACGCCAGGGGTCAGACCCCAGGCGTGATCGCTGGCATCCGCGGCGTTGCGTGCCGAGGCGTCACCGACTGATTGAATCGGGCCCGTGAGCCAGCCCGCATTCGATTTCGGCGACGACGAGCTCGACGACGTCGCGAACCCGACCTACTCGGTCGGCGAGTTGGCCGACGCCATCAACGACACCCTTCGGCGCGGCTTCTCCGACGGTGTGTGGGTTCGTGGCGAGATCACCGGCTGGAGCGACCGGGGCCAGCACGCATACTTCACACTCGTCGACGACGCCGAGAGCTCCGATGCCGACAGCCGGCAACGCCGCCCCAACGGTCGCGGCAAGGCGATCGTCAACGTCCAGTTCTTCGCCAATGCCCGCATGCGTCTGCGTCCGATGCTGCAGAAGCACCAGCTGCGACTTGCCGACGGCATGAAGGTGCGGGTCTTCGGCCACCTCGACTACTACGCCCCGAACGGTCGGATCGGCTTGAAGATGACCGGCATCGATCCCAAGTACACCCTCGGCGAGATCGCGCAGTCCCGTGACGAGGTGATCCGTCGGTTGGTCGCCGAAGGACTCTTCGACGCCAACAAGGCTCGGGTCCTGTCGCCGATACCGCTGCGCATCGGGGTCGTCGCCAGCGTCGGCACCGCAGCGTGGCACGACTTCCACGACGAGCTGCAACGAAGCGCATTCGGGTTCTCGCTCACCGTGATCGACACCAGGGTGCAGGGCGACATCGCCGAACGGTCGGTGGCGTCGGCGATCGTCACGCTGTCGCGCCGGAGCGAGCTCGATGCACTCGTGGTCATCCGGGGTGGCGGCGCCCGGAACGAGTTGGCGGTGTTCGACGCCGAGCGGATCGCTCGAGCCATCGCTGCGTCACCCGTACCCGTGCTCACGGGGCTCGGCCACGAAGTCGATCGCAGCGTCGCCGACGAAGTGGCACACACGATGCTCAAGACCCCGACCGCGTGCGCTGGTGAACTGATCGCCCGGACAGCGCGCTACAGCGCCGACAGCGAAGCGACCTTCGCCTCGATCGTTCGGGAGAGTCGCCATGTGCTCGCGGCCGCCACCACCGGGCTGTCCGAGACGGCCCACCGCATCGCCCGCCGCACGCATGCTGCCGTCGAACGTGGCGACGAACGCCTCGGCATGCGCGTCGACACGCTGGCCCGTACCGCTCCGGCATGCCTCGCCCGTGCCGACGAACGCCTCACCGAGGCGCGGCGGCGACTCGTGGGGAGCGCCGACACGGTCATCGGACGCGCCGAGAGTCGTCTCGATGTGGTGACCGCGAGGGTGGCAGCGCTCGACCCGGCCGTCCAGCTGGCGCGCGGGTGGTCGATCACCCGACGCGCCGACGGCACGATCGTACGCTCTGTCGACGACGTGGGGACCGGCGACACCGTCACCACCGCATTGGGCGACGGCACGCTCGTCAGCATCGTCTCCCCCGACCCATCACCACCAAAGGACTGACCCATGGCCGACGACGCCACCCCCGGTTACGCCGACGCACTCGCCGAACTCGACACGATCCTGCGTGAGCTGGAGGGCTCCGACGTCGATGTCGACCACCTCGCCGACCGCGTCGCCCGGGCCTCCGAGCTGATCGCCCTGTGTCGCTCGAAGATCTCCACAGCACAGCTGCGCATCGAGCAGGTCACCGCCGACCTCGACGCCGACCCCTGACCAACTGTCACACCGCCGGGCCCCACGGTGACATCGCACAGGCGGTGCCGAGGTCCACGGGTCCACGCCACATCTGGTCCGTCGGGTACGTCCGGCACGTCGGGGCAGGCAGACTCCTGCAGCAGTAGCCTGCTGCCAAATGTCTGGAACTGCTCCGATCAGCCTGCGAGCCATCGCCGACCGCGTCGAGGCCCGCCTCGACGAACTGCTGACCGCCGAACGCGAGCGTTGGGCGGCGTTCGACCCCGACCTCGCCCAGCCGATCGACGAGATCCGTCGGCTCGTACTGTCCGGAGGCAAGAGACTTCGGCCTGCGTTCACGCACTGGGGCTATGTCGGCGCCGGTGGTGGCACCGACGACCAGGTCGACATCGATGCGGGCGCGGCGTTCGAGCTGATGCACGCGTTCGCGCTCTTCCACGACGACGTGATGGACGACGCCGTCACCCGCCGGGGCCAGCCGACCACGCACACTCTCGCCGCCGAGGAGCACGCCGCCAAGGGCTGGGTCGGCGAGTCGAGACGATACGGCGAAGGTGTGGCGATTCTCGTCGGCGACCTGGCGTTCGTGTACGCCGATCGCCTGATGGAGGGAGTGTCTCCCGAAGCGATGCGCATCTGGAACGAGCTGCGTGTCGAGCTGAACATCGGCCAGTACCTCGACATCCTCGGTTCGGTGCAGAGCATCCGCGACGTCGACACAGCCGAACGGATCTGTCGGTACAAGTCCGGAAAGTACACCATCGAGCGACCGCTCCATCTCGGTGCCGTGCTCGCCGCCCCCGAACGCGAGCACGAGTTGCTCGGAGCGCTCAGCGCCTACGGCCTCCCACTGGGCGATGCCTTCCAGATGCGCGACGACGTGATGGGCGCGTTCGGCGAGGAGAGCCTGACCGGCAAGTCGGTCGGCGGCGACCTACGTGAGGGCAAGCCCACACCGCTGCTGGCACGAGCCGTCCGATCCGCCGACGCCGCCCAACGCGAGGTGCTCGCCCAAGTCGGCGCACCCGACCTCGACGGATACGGCGTCGCCCGCATCCAGCAGACGATCGTCGACACCGGAGCGTTGGCGGAACTCGAAGACCACATCACTGCGCTCACCACCAGCGCGATCGCCGCCATCGAAGAGGCCCCGATCATCGAGGCCGCCAAGACCGAACTGGTCGCCCTTGCCGAGTACGTCAGTTGGAGGAGTACCTGATGCATGTCATCGTCGTCGGAGCCGGACTCGGCGGGCTCTCCGCCGCCGCCCACCTCGCCGGAGCAGGCCACGACGTCACCATCGTCGAACGAGACTCGATTCCGGGCGGACGAGCCGGGATGATCACCGAGCAAGGCTTCCGCCTCGACAACGGACCCACTGTTCTCACCATGCCGAACCTCTTGGAAGACGCCTTCAACGCGGCGGGCGCCGAGATGAAGGACTACGTCACGATCAACCCGGTCGACCCGATGTACCGGGCGGTGTACTCCGACGGGTCCACCCTGTTCGTGCGCCACGGACGCGAAGCGATGACCCAGGAGATCCGCGAGTTCTCCGGCGCCAAGGACGCTGAGGCGTTCGGGCGGTTCTGCACCTGGCTCGAGCAGCTCTACCGCGCCGAGATGGACGCGTTCATCGACGCCAACTTCGACACGCCGCTCGATCTGATCAAGCCGTGGAAGTCCGGCCTCGAACTCGTGAAGCTCGGCGGATTCGGCAAATTGGGCAAGAAGGTCGCGTCGTTCTTCGACGACGATCGCTTGCAGCGCATCTTCAGCTTCCAGTCCATGTACGCCGGGCTCGCCCCGTACGAGGCGCTCGCCCTCTACGCAGTGATCACCTACATGGACTCGGTCGAGGGCGTGTTCGTGCCCGAGGGGGGCATGCACATGATGGCAGCCGGCCTCGCCGACGCGGTCACCGACGCCGGCGTCGAGATCCGCTACGACTCGCCGGTCACGCGCATCCTGCGCACGCCTGGCGGTGCGGTCACGGGTGTCGAGATCGGCGCCTCCGAACGTCTCGATGCCGATGCGGTCGTCTGCAACGTCGACCTGCCGGTCGCCTACCGTGAGCTCCTGCCGGGAATCGACGCCCCGCGCGCTGCTCGCAAGGGCAAGTACTCGCCGTCGTGCCTGCTGTGGGTGGCAGGCGTGAACGGCCTCCCGCCCGCTGATGCCAGCCATCACAACATCCACTTCGGTGACGACTGGGACGGCTCGTTCAAGGCCCTGATCGATG
>CAZJUC010000055.1:14073-16930 GCA_964549065.1 uncultured Ilumatobacteraceae bacterium | reverse complement strand
GGACGAGCAGGGCCACATGGAGGGCCGGATCCGCCAACTCGAACACCTCCTCGAGAATGCCGAGATCATCGACGGGTCGAGCGTGTACACGGTGGTGTACGAAGGCGACGACGACGACGATGCCGAGCGGTACCTGATCGGCAACATGGAGGAGCAGGTCGACGGCGCCGAGGTGATCAGCCCTTCGTCGCCGCTCGGCCACGCCCTCGACGGCGCAGAAGCGGGCGCGACCATCACCTACGAGGCGCCCAACGGCGCGCTCACCGTGACGGTGCTCCGTGTCGAACAGCTCTGAGATCGAAGCGCCTGCCGACACCGGCCACCACGAACTCGACATCTTCTCGCCGGTCCTGCCACGGGCACGGTTCGTCGAACTCCCGGACCTCGGCACGGTGATGGTCCGCGATTTCGGCGCCGGCGACGGTGCGCCGACGGTCGTGCTCCTGCACGGCTGGACCGCGACTGCCGACCTCAACTGGTTCCGCTGTTACGGCGCACTGGGCGAACGCTTCCGGGTGATCGCGTTCGACCATCGGGGCCACGGAACGGGCCTTCGATCGAAGAAGCCGTTCCGGCTCGAAGACTGCGCCGACGACGCCGCCGATGTTGCCGCAGCTCTCGGTGTCGACCGCTTCATTCCCGTCGGGTATTCGATGGGGGGGCCCATCGCACAGCTGGTGTGGCGCCGACATCGCGAGCGCACCCTCGGGCTCGTGCTGTGCGCGACCGCTCCGTACTTCGCCGGCCGTCGTGAGAAGCGCCTCGGAAGTGTCGGCTTCACGGGCCTCGCTGCCGTTGCACGGGTGGCACCGGAGCAAGCCAAGACCTGGCTGGTCGAGCAGCTCTACCTCCAGCGACGCACCCAGAAGTGGGGCCCGTGGGCGATGCGCGAGACCGCCGACCACGACTGGCGGACCGTGCTCGAAGCCGGCAAGGCGATCGGCAGGTTCTCGTCGACCGACTGGATCGGGGAGGTCGATGTCCCCACCTCGTCGGTGCTCACGATGCGCGACCAGGTCGTACCGCTACGACGGCAGGTCAAGCTGTTCGAGCAGATCCCCGATTCCGAGGCGTTCCGGGTCGACGGGATGCACGACGCCGTGGTGGCCAACGCCGACCGGTTCGCTCCCACCCTGGTCCGCGCCATCGAGTCGGTACTGCGTCGAGCATGAAGTGGCGATCGATCGTTCCAGCGCTCGTCGTGGCGGGTGGCGGTGCAGCTGCGATCACTGCCTGGCGCCGGCGAGACGATGCAGCGGATGCCCGACGCCTGCACCGTTCGCGGTTGCGCCGCAACGGACAGCTCGCCCGGATGACAGCCCGGGTCGGCTCGACGTATGCGACGACCGCGGCACGAAAGACGTTCGCCTCCGCCGAGCGGCGCGGGGAACTCGACCGCCATCGCGAGCTCCGATCGGCGCAGCAGGTCGCCGAGGAACTCGGCCACATGAAGGGCGCGCTGATGAAGCTCGGCCAGATGGCGAGTTACCTCGACGACGGCCTCCCTGAACCGGTTCGTCTCGCCTTGTCGCAGCTCCAGTCAGATGCCCCACCGATGTCGGTCGAACTGGCGCTCGACACCGTCGAGCGAGAACTCGGCCGGCCCGTCGACGAGGTCTTCGTCGAGTTCGACCCCGACCCGATCGCCGCGGCGTCGATCGGTCAGGTTCACCGGGCCCTGCTGCGCGACCCTGCGACCGGCGCCGAGCGGGCGGTCGCAGTGAAGATCCAGTACCCGGGCGTCGGCGACGCCATCGTGGCCGACCTCAAGAACGCCGACCTGCTCGGCTCGATCCTGCGTCAGGGTTTCGGCGGGCTCGACCCGACCGAGATGGTCGACGAGATCAAGCTGCGCATTGCCGAGGAGGTCGACTACGAACGCGAGGCCCGCAACCAACAGGCATTCGCCGACTACTACCGAGACCACCCCTTCATCCGCATCCCCGAGGTCCTACCGGAGCTGTCGACGACGTGCGTGCTGACGACCGAACTGGCAGACGGATTCGGCTGGTCCGAGCTGATCACGCGCCCGCAGGAAGAACGCGACCGGGCCGGTGAGGTCATCTTCCGGTTCGTGTTCCGCAGCCTCTACCGGATGGGGGCGTTCAACGGTGACCCCCATCCCGGCAACTACCTGTTCCACGACGACGGCACCGTCACGTTCCTCGACTTCGGCCTGGTCAAGCACTTCAGCACCGACGAGATGCTGACGTTCGGATCGATGGTCAAGGCGGCCGCCGTCGACCACGACCACGCCGAGTTCCGTCGCATCGTGGAAGGCGCCGGCATGCTCCGGACGGACGCGCCGGTCTCGACGGAGGCGGTCGGCGAGTACTTCTCGCACTTCTACGACACCGTCAGGGCCGACGCCGAGATGACCTGGACGCGCGAGTACGCGAACTCGATCGTGCGACACACCTTCGACCGCACGAGCCCGATCAGTCAGTACGCCACCGTCCCGAGGGCGTTCGTCTTCATCCAACGGATCAACCTGGGCCTCTATGCCTTGCTCGGCGAGCTGCGCGCGAGTGGGAACTACCGGCGCATCGCGTCCGAACTCTGGCCGTTCGTCGACGGGCCGGCGTCGACCGAACTCGGTCGCGCCGAGGCCGAATGGCTCGCGTCGCGGCGTTGACCGCGGCGCGATCCCGATGTTCGGAGTTCGGTGAGAGCGCGGGGCGCTGACGTGGGCTGTCCGAAGTTCACAAGTAGCGTCGTCGCAATGCGCCGGACTCTCCCCCTGCTCCTGACCGCCACCCTGCTCCTCGCTGCCTGTTCGAGTGACGACGACAACGCCAGCGGTGACACGTCGGTCGACGAGACCACCCAGACCGAGGACACCTCCGACTCCGGCGAC
>CAZJUC010000055.1:0-13973 GCA_964549065.1 uncultured Ilumatobacteraceae bacterium | reverse complement strand
TGACACGTCGGTCGACGAGACCACCCAGACCGAGGACACCTCCGACTCCGGCGACACCTCCGACACCTCGAACCCGTCCGACACGCTGGCGCCGCCGCCGACCAACCCGGACAAGCCCGAGGTCGAGATCCCCGACGAGCTCCCGACCGAACTCGTGGTCAGCGTGCTCGACGAGGGCACCGGTCCGGAGGCGCAGGCCGGCGACACGGTCATCGTCGACTACGTCGGCGTCCGCAGCCGTGACGGCGTCGAGTTCGACAACAGCTTCGACCGGTTCGAGCCGTTCCCCGTGGTGCTGGGCCAGGGTGGCGTGATCGCCGGATGGGACCAGGGTCTCGTCGGCGCGCAGTCGGGCGCCCGCGTGCAGCTCGACATCCCGAGCGATCTGGCGTACGGGCCCGAGGCTCGTGGCGACCTCATCGGCGAGAACGAGGCATTGACGTTCCTCATCGACGTGCGCGCCGTGATCCAGCCGCCCGATCCGGCCGAGGCCCCAACCGAGGCCGGCGTCCCGCCGTCAGAGGGCGCGACCGAGACCACGTTCGTCGATCTCGTCGAAGGTGAGGGCACCGAACTGCAGGCCGGCCAGACCGGCGTGATCAACTGCGTGCTGTTCCGTGGCGACAACCAGGTCGTTCTCGAGAGCAGCTGGGACGCGGAGCCCGTACCCGTGCCGACCGCCGAAGGTGGCTTCGCCGGCTTCGTCCGCGGGCTGCCCGGGATGCAGGTGGGCGGGCGGCGCGCCATCGTCGTGCCACCGCAGGACGCATTCGGACCCGACGGCAACCCGCAGCTCGGCCTGCCCGCCGGGACCGACATGATCATCGTCGTCGATCTGCTCGGCGTGTACGGCCGAGCCGACGACTGACGATCGCGCGACACTGCGCCTTCGTCGTTCAGTCGGGGATCCAACCGCTCGGCTGGCGGTACTGCTCGCCGGTCCTGCAGCCTCCCTCGCGACGCAGCATCGGGTAGGGATTGACCGCTGCGCCGCCATGCGGGTGCACCTCGAAGTGCAGGTGTGGGAACGCCGAGTTGCCGGTGTTGCCCATGAAGCCGATGATCTCGCCGGCCCGCACCCGAGCACCCACCGACAGCTCCGGCGCGAAGTCCGCCAGGTGCGCGTAGAAGAAGTACGTGCCGCTGCCGTCGGCTGCGGTCAGCCACCAGGCGTTGCCGGAACGCCCGCCCGGCTGGTCCCAGGCGCGGCGCGTGAGTGTGCCGTCGACGACGGCGTAGACGTAGTTCCCGGGTTCGGCGAACAGGTCGGTGCCCTGGTGCCTGCGGCCACCGCCGCGCGGGTCGCCCCAGCTGTCGCCGAACCAGCACGGCCCCTGCATCGGCAGAGCCTCGACACTGGAGGAGGCACTCGACACGTTCGACGTCGGTGACGACACGCCGACCGACTGCGACGACGATGTGACCGACGTCCCCGGCGGAAGACAGATCGTGTCGCCCGGGCGGATCACCCGTTCCTCGGGAGCAGCGTTCGTCGACAACAACGTCGACACCGTCACACCGGCGCGGCCGGCGATGTCCCACCACGTGTCACCCGATTCGACGGTGTACGTCGGAGCGTTCGATGGCGAACACGACGACGACGGCGTCGCTCCCACAGGCAGGCACACCACGTCGCCGGGGTGCAGAACATGATCGGCGGCGACGTCGTTGGCCTCGACGAGTGAACGAACGCCGACGTGCGCATCGCGGGCGATACCGAACCAGGTGTCGCCATCGACGACCAGATGGCTGGCACGCCCCGACCCCGAGCAGGTGGACGTCGTCTGACTGCTCGGTGCGGCCGTGGCGGACGTCGGATTCGTCGTGACGAGTGCGGCAGCAGCGAGTGCGACGACAGCGATCGTCCTCGGCCGGGCCGGTGACCGCAACCATCGGAGTCGGTGCGCCGCGACTCGACCGGGGGTCTCGGGTGGCGTCTGGTGGACGATCGGCATCGGGAGCTCCTCACTCCGCCCGCCGTCAACCTAGCGCAATCTCACCTCCAGCGCACGTTGGCCCACGCTGCGTAGTGGCCGTCAGACCGTCTGCAGATCGAGGCCGATGTCGAGCACCCGCGCAGAATGGGTGAGTTCACCGACCGCGATGTAGTCGACACCGGTCTGCGCCACCGCCCTCGCGGACTCGAGTGTGAGCCCACCGCTCGCTTCGATCCGCACCGACGGATTCATCTCGTCGCGCAGCGCCACCGCCCGACGCATCTCGTCCGGGGTGAAGTTGTCGATCAGCACCTCGTCCGCCCCGGCGGCGATCGCCTCGCGGAGGCCGTCGAGCGTGTCGACCTCGATCTCGACGGCAATGTCCGAGGCGAGCTCGCGCACCCGCCGGAACGCTTCGGTGACACCACCGGCCGCGGCGACGTGATTGTCCTTCACCAGCGCCATGTCGGACAGCCCCATCCGATGATTGCTGCCACCTCCGCAGCGCACCGCATACTTCTCGAGCGCCCGCAGCCCCGGTGTGGTCTTGCGGGTGTCGCGCACGACCGCCGACGTCCCATCGACAGCGTCGGCCCAACGACGGGTCACCGTCGCCACACCCGACAGGTGGCACAGGAGGTTCAGTGCCGTCCGTTCGGCGGTCAGCAGGAGTCGGGTCGGTGCCGTGACCTCGGCGACCGCAGTGCCCGCGACGACCGACGTGCCGTCGGCCACGAGGGCCGTGACGTCGCTGGCCGCGTCGCCGCACACCGACTCGATCACGGCAGCGACCACGCCGAGGCCGGCGATCACGCCATCTCGACGAACCGCGAATGTTGCCGTGCTGCGATGGTCGGCCGGAATCGTTGCCGTCGATGTCACGTCGACGCCGCCCATGAGGTCCTCCGCGACGGCGCAGCGGACGATGCCCGCCACAGCGTCGGGATCGAGCCCGCCTTCGATCAACGAGCGTCGGGTCGTCTCCGACAGCGGATGGAACACGAACATGGCAGCGAGCGTACGTGTAACGATTGGTGTCAGACACCAATCGTTACATCGCGATGGTCACCGAGTCACCGGGTCGGACCGTGCCACCGGCGAGCACCGAGGCGTACCACCGCGCCCACCCCGGCCGCTCGGTGTGGTCGATTCGGTTCCAGTGACGGTCGACGAAGAAGTCGCCGATCTTGTGACACGGTGCGGCAGGGCTGCTGGTACGCAGACGGACCTCTCCGATCGTGATCGTGAGACCGCCGCGCAGCCGCGCCCAGTCGACGCCCGAGATCGTGATGTTCTCGCCGGCGCTGCCCGCATCGATCGGGTGACCCTCCGAGCGCAGCGCATCGAGGAGATCACTGCTGTACAGACAGATCGCCTGCCACGGACGGCCGTGATTCTTGCGGTTGCCCTGCACGTCGACACTCACCCCGCCGGGTCCGATCTCCGCAACGGCGATCGTCGACTTCGGAACGCCACCGCCGGAGGCCTGCAGAGACTCGACCGTTCCCGTCATCGGTTCGAACACTTCCGTTCCGCGCCGGACAGCGGCGAGTTCGTCGAGCCGGTGCATCACCGCGTGCGCCGACGCCACGAGGTCGTCGTCGTGCCGCACCGGAGCCGGCGCAGCACGGCCGATGACGGCCGGTTCGGCTCCGTCGAGGACGTGACCGATGAGGTCGTCGGTGTGGGCGACGGTGCGCTCGAGGTCACTGAGACTCCATCGGGCGCCGTCGAACCCGCAGTCGCCGCAGGTGAATGTGCTCATGGTCGGTCCTCCACGGAGATGGCGCCGGTCGCGTCGAGGGTGACATCGAGGTGATGCGCCCAGTCCGGACGGGGCAGCGGATGATCGGATCGGCGGTGGCAGCCACGGCTCTCGGTTCGGGCACTCGCGGCAGCGACCATCGCCGTCGCCACGCTCACGATGTTGGTCGCCTCCCAGCTCCGACGTGACGGCTCGGGGCGCGGCGCAGCGTCGCCCACGCCGGCCGTCTCGTCGAAGGTTCCAGCAGCCGGCTTCGCCGAGCGCATGGCGCGTGCGATCGAGCCGAGCGCCCCCGCCGCCGACGCCAGCGACAGTTCCTCTCGGAGGACACCGACGTGACGGGACATCACCGAACGTACCTCGCGCAGCCGGGCCGGGTCGAGGAGCGCGTGGTCGAGCGGGTCGTCGACATCAACGGCGATCGGCGCCCGGTCCGGCACCTCCCAGGCGAGGTCGCGGCCCACCCGGGTACCCGACACGATCGACTCGGTGAGACTGTTCGAGGCCAACCGGTTCGCGCCGTGCACCCCGGTCGCCGAGACCTCGCCGACGGCGTACAGCCCACGCAGCGCAGTGCGGCCGTCGAGCCCGGCGCGGATGCCACCACACGCGTAGTGCGCAGCGGGTGCCACCGGGATCCGGTCGATCGCGGGATCGAGCCCGATCTCGCGGCACGCCTCGGTGATCGACGGGAAACGCTCGTAGAACCGCTCGCCCATGTGGGTGGCATCGAGGTACACGTGGTCGTCGACACCGCCAGGAGCTTCGGCCATCCGCCGACTGATCGCCGCGGCGACGACGTCGCGCGGTGCCAGATCCTCCAGCGGGTGCACGCCGGTCATCACCCGTTCGCCGGCCGCGTCGTAGAGGATCGCCCCTTCGCCGCGAACCGCCTCGGACACGAGTGCCTGCTGACCACGGGCGTCGGGGCCCCGCCACATCACGGTCGGGTGGAACTGGACGAACTCGACGTCGGTGACGGCGAGCCCGGCACGCAAGGCCATCGCCACACCGTCGCCGGTCACGGCGGGCGGATTCGACGTCGATGCGAACACCTGGCCCCAACCACCCGATGCGAGAACGACCGCTCTGGCAGTCACCACACCGACCGACACGAGGATGCCGTTCTCGTCGGTCTTGCCGATACGCACGCCGACCACCTGCTGCTCGCCGTCGCCGGCCGTGCCCATCACCAGATCGAGCGCGAAGGCGTGGCCCATCACCTCGACACCCGCACCGATGGCCGATTCGTCGAGCGTCCGTTGCACCTCTGCTCCGGAGCGGTCGCCGCCGGAGTGGACGATGCGGTTGTGGCTGTGGCCGCCCTCGCGGGTGAGCGCGATGTCGGTGCCCCCCTGTTCAGGGTCGAATGCTGCACCGAGACGCATCAGGTAGCGGATCGACTTCGGCGCCTCGGTGACCAGCTCGCGCACGACGTCGTCGTCGCACAGGCCGGCGCCTGCCTCGAGGGTGTCTCGCACGTGGTCGTCGATCGTGTCGCTCGGATCGAGCACGCCGGCCAGCCCGCCCTGTGCCCACTGGGTGGAGCCGGCCGAGAGGATGTCCTTGGTCACCACCAGCACGCTGCGTACCGGCCGCACCGCCAGCGCCGCCGACAGCCCTGCCGCCCCCGACCCGAGCACGACCACGTCGATGTCGCGCTCCCACGTGGCCGCCGGTGCCGCCAGCCGCCTCGGCAACGTCATCGTGGTTCCCCGGTCACTCGCCGGTGGTCGACGGAGTGCCGATGGCGATCATCCGCTCGACGGAGCGGCGAGCCCGATCGGCGATGTCTCGATCGACGAACACCTCGTCGGTGCCGTCACGCAGCGACCGCAGCAGCTTTGCCGGCGTGATCATCTTCATGTACTTGCACACCGCCGCCCGGTTGACCGGCAGGAACTCGGTGGTCGGATTGACCTTGTTCAGCTGGTGGATCATCCCGGTCTCGGTGGCCACCAACACCTTCGCAGCCGTGGTCTCACGGGCTGCATCGACCATGCCACCCGTCGACAGGATCTTGGTGCTGGTCTCCGGCACGGCGCCCGACGACACGAGGTACATCGCGCTCGTGGCACACCCGCACTCGGGATGGACGAAGAGTTCGGCCTCGGGCTCCGCGGCGACCTGCGCCTTGAGCTCGGCACCGTTGATGCCGGCGTGCACGTGGCACTCACCCAACCAGATGTGCATGTTGTCGCGACCGGTCACCCGCTGCACGTGGGCGCCGAGGAACTGATCCGGGCAGAAGAGGACCTCCTGATCGCGAGGGATCGACTCGACGACCTCGACGGCGTTCGACGACGTGCAGCAGATGTCGGTCTCGGCCTTGACCTCGGCGGTGGTGTTCACGTAGCTGACCACCACGGCGCCGGGATGCTCGGCCTTCCAGGCTCGCAGCTGCGCACCGTCGATGGCCTCCGCCAGGCTGCAGCCTGCTGCTGCATCGGGGATCAGCACGGTCTTGTCATAGGCGAGGATCTTGGCCGACTCGGCCATGAAGTGGACCCCGCAGAACACGATCGTCGACGCTTCGACCTGGGCCGCCACCCGCGACAGGCCGAGCGAGTCGCCGACGTGGTGGGCGATGTCCTGGATCTCCGGCACCTGATAGTTGTGAGCGAGGATGACGGCATCACGTTGCTCGGCGAGCGCGAGCACCTGCTCCTGCCAGTCGCTCGGCAACACCTCGACGTTCACGGCCGTGTCGGTCACGTGCCCCAGGTTAGGCGGATCGGGTTCGGCTGCGACGTGTGGCCACCCAACGACTTGACTGGTCCGATGACGTTTCGCTCCTGGTCTGTCGCAGCTGCACTGTTCACGACCGCCGGAGCGATGCACTTCGCGAAGCCCGACTTCTTCGAAGCGATCGTGCCCGACTGGTTCCCGGATGCGGAGCTCGCGAACCGAGCGAGCGGGGCCGCCGAGATCGCCCTGGGGCTCGGGATGCTCTCGCGGCGCACCCGTCGAGCGTCGTCGCTCGGGCTGATCGCATTGACGGCCGCCGTGTTCCCCGCCAACGTCGACATGGCAGTCAACCGCGTCGAGGTGCGACGGGTCGACGGGCGCATGGTCCGCAGCGTCGGCACGGCGACCGGCCCGCAGAACTGGATCCGGCTGCCGATGCAACTGCCGCTGCTCTGGTGGCTCTGGCGTGAGACCCGCGCCGCTGCCTGACGCCCACGCATCGAGCGTTCTACGGTGAGCCCATGGAAACGATCGTCGACCGCGTCGTTGCAGTAGCCGGCCACTACCAGGGCTCCGGTGCCGGCGCCGAGAGCGGCCCCTTCTCGGCCACGCTCGACATCGAGCCGGTCCTCGACGGGATGGGCGTCACGCTCGACTACGTCGCTACCGGCGACGACGGAGCCATCCTCCACACAGAACACACCCTGCTGGCGTTCGACATGTGGTCTGGCGAAGCAACGCTGTACGTGCTCTGCCGAGAGCTGACCGGCGTCGGGCAGCTGGTGCAGATCAGCGACTCGACGTTCAGCAACGGTCGCGGCACCGACGGTTTCGAACTCCAGATCCAGATCGTGCTCGGCGACGGCGGCGAGAACGGCGACCGCGACCGCACGATCGGGTACGTCTGGTCGTGGGGCGCTCCCGGAGAGCCGCTCGTGGAGCAATCCCGCGCCACGTTGTCGATCCGGTGAGTTGCGAGCGACTTCAGTGCGAAGCGATCACCGCAGGGCCGCCGACACTGCGTCGGCTGCAGCGAACACGGCGCCGCCGAAGCGCTTGCCCGGTTGCCGGGTCAGGCGCTCGATCGGACCGCTGACCGACACCGCAGCGAGCGTCGACCCGTCGGCGGCGACCACCGGTGCGCTGACCGACGCAACGCCGGCCTCACGTTCGCCGATGCTCTGCACCCAGCCGAGCTTCGACGGCTCACCGGACAGCACCCGACCGGCCGAGCCGACATCGAGCGGGAGCAGTGATCCCTGCGGCACGATCCACCGCAGACCATGGGGCGACTCGAGCGAGACCACACATCGGCGTTGCGCACCCTCGCGCACGAACATCTGCACGCTCTCGCCGGTGGTGGCACCGAGCCGTTCGAGCGCCGGGCGCGCGAGCTCGATCAGCGGATAACGCTCGGACGCCGCCTGGCCGAGCGAGACCAACCCGAGCCCGAGTTCGTACCGGCCGACCTCGTCCCGGCGCAGGAGCCCGTGGTGCTCCAGTGCGGCAGCGAGCCGATGCACGGTCGCGCGGGGCAGGCCGGTGCGAGCCTGGAGGTCGGCGAGCGACGCGTGTGACTCGGCCACTGCCTGCACCACGACGACCGCCTTGTCGAGGACGCCGACGCCCGATACGCTTTCCATATTGCAAGAATACCATCCCAACATGTGGGATATGTAACATTTGGTGTCAGACACCAATCGTTACACCGATCGGTACACCATCGACAAGGAGCGACGAGATGGGCACGACACTGCCGGAGAAGGTGTGGGAGCGACACCTGGTGCATTCCGCACCCGATGAGCCCGACCTGCTGTACATCGACCTCCATTTGGTCCACGAGGTCACGAGCCCGCAGGCATTCGACGGGCTTCGGCTCACCGGTCGCACTGTGCGCCGCCCGGACCTGACGATCGCCACCGAGGATCACAACGTGCCGACCGAGAACATCGACCAGCCCATCGCCGATCCGGTCTCGGCGAAACAGATCGACACGCTGCGGACCAACACCGCCGAGTTCGGCATCACCAACTTCCCGATGGGCGACCCGGGCCAGGGCATCGTGCACGTGATCGGCCCCGAGCAGGGCCGGACCCTGCCGGGCATGACCATCGTCTGCGGCGACTCGCACACCGCAACGCACGGCGCGTTCGGAGCGATCGCCTTCGGCATCGGCACCAGCGAGGTCGAACACGTCCTCGCCACCCAGACTCTCCCCCAGCAGCGCCCGAAGTGGATGTCGGTCACCGTCGAGGGTGACCTGCAGCCCGGCGTGACCGCCAAGGACGTGATCCTCGCGATCCTCGGCGAGATCGGCACCGGCGGTGGCATCGGCCACGTCATCGAGTACCGGGGGTCGGCCATTCGTGCACTGTCGATGGAAGGCCGAATGACCGTCTGCAACATGTCGATCGAGGCGGGAGCGAAGGCCGGTCTGATCGCCCCGGACGCGACCACCTTCGAGTACCTGCACGGCCGGGCCAACGCTCCGTCCGGTGCCGAGTGGGATACCGCCGTCGCCGACTGGGCCACGTTGCGTTCCGACGACGATGCGGTGTGGGACAAGGAGGTGGTGCTCGACGCAGCGGCGATCCGCCCGCACGTCACGTGGGGAACCAACCCCGGCCAGGTGGCACCGATCGATTCGGTCGTGCCCTCGCCCGACGACTACGACAACCCGACCACCAAGGAGAACGTCGCACGGGCGCTCGAGTACATGGGCCTCGAAGCGGGGACGCCGCTGCGTGACGTCGCGGTCGACACCGTGTTCATCGGATCGTGCACCAACAGCCGCATCGAGGACCTCCGCGCCGCCGCAGCGGTGATGGACGGCCGCACGGTGACCGTCCCACGGGTGATGGTGGTACCCGGCAGCCACGCCGTCAAGGCACAAGCAATCGCCGAAGGCCTCGACGAGGTGTTCATCGCCGCCGGTGCCGACTGGCGCGAGCCGGGGTGTTCGATGTGCCTCGCGATGAACCCCGACAAGCTCGCCCCCGGCGAGCGCGCCGCGAGCACGAGCAACCGCAACTTCGAGGGCCGCCAGGGCCGGGGCGGTCGCACCCACCTCGTGTCACCCGGCGTCGCGGCGGCCACCGCGGTCAAGGGCACGTTCTGTACGCCCGCGGACCTGGAAGGGGTGACGTCGTGAAGGCGGTGCAGGTGATCACCGGCACGGGCGTGCCGTTGAAGCGGTCCGATGTCGACACCGACCAGATCATCCCCGCCGACTGGCTCAAGCGCGTCGAGCGCACCGGGTTCGACAAGGGGCTGTTCTCCACGTGGCGCGACGACCGGGACTTCGTGCTCAACGACGAGCGCTACGCGCACGCGAACATCCTCGTCGCCGGTCCCGCATTCGGTGTCGGGTCGTCGCGTGAGCACGCCGTGTGGGCGATCCAGCAGTACGGCTTCGATGCCGTGATCGCACCGAGCTTCTCCGACATCTTCCGCAACAACTGCACCAAGAACGGGCTCGTGCCAGTGGTGGTGCCGGAGGCGACGGTCGAGGCGATCTGGGCAGCGATCGAAGCCGACGCAGCCACCCAGATCGTGGTCGACATGGAACGTCTCAAGGTCGAGGTACCGGCTGCCGGGATCGACGAGGACTTCCCGATGGACCCCCAGACCCGACATCGGTTCCTCAACGGCCTCGACGACGTCGGCATCACGCTCACTCACGCGGCTGCCATCGACACCTACGAAGCCAGCCGCCCCGCCTGGCTCGCCTGACCGGCCTGCGTCGACGGGTGAGACCTCAGTCGACGCACCCGAGGTTCGCTCGGCACGCTTTCGCGAGATACTGAACAGATGCTCGATCTGCACTCTCCGCGCGCGTGGCTACGCGTCATCGCCCGCAACGCCAAGCGCCTCATGGTGCTGATCCTCGGAGTCGCCATCCTGCTCGCCGGGGTCGCGATGCTCGCTCTCCCCGGGCCGGGTGTCCTCGTGATCATTCTCGGGCTCGTGGTCCTCGCGACCGAATTCGCATGGGCCGAACGGGTGCTCGACCGAACGACGGCGACCGCAGCCGGTGCCGCCAGCAAGGTCACCGACAACGGCAAGGGTCGCGCGGCCCTCGCGTTCTCGGGTGTGGCGATGATCGTCGGGGGCATCGTCGGAGCGATCCTGTTCCCGACGTTCGTCGTGGTCGGGATCTCGGTGGCGATCGCCGGTGTGATCGGCCTGGTGACCCTTCTCCCCCGGGTTCGGGCATGGATAGACCAGCAGGCAGCGAACGGCAACGGTCGACGCCGCAACGCAACCGAACCGCTCGCCGCCACCGCTGACGACTGACCCCCGCTCGACGGTTCGGGCGATCGGCGTCACCCACTGTCACAGAGGGCCGGCACCGTGTGACAGTTCAGGCGAGTGGGTCGTGGCCCCAGTTCATCAGCGAGTACCGCCACGCGGTGTCGCGCACGTCTCGGTCGGGCGCCTGCGCCAGGTGGCGGTGCACGTAGCCGACGACCTTGCGCATGTGTTCGTGATCTTCATCGGTGAGTTCGTCGACGTTCGAGCGCTTGATCTCGATGATGCGTCGACCGGACGCGTGCCCGGTCGATTCGCCGTCACCACCGGTGTCACCGACCGACTGCGACTCTTCGGTCGCCAGCCAGTCCTCGAGGTCCGACGGCGACATGTTGACCACCTCGCGGAAGTCCTTGCGGATCTCGACGCGTTCGTCGTCGGTGAGCGTCACGACGACGTCTCCAGCTCCGACGCGGACTTGAGCACCCGGGCGCCGTCCTCCTGTTCGATCATGTAGGCAGGCTCATCGTCGGTGGCGTTGCGGGTGATCTCGGTGCCCCTGATCGTGCGGGTCACCTTCTCGGTGAATCGTTCGGTCACCGTGCCCGCGGCGGTGCCGCTCCCCCAGTTCCAGCTCACCGTGTCGCCGATGTGGATGTCGTAGGCCATGGACGGTTCGATACCCCGACGTCCTGTCGACCAATCCTCCGCGCGCCCTCATCCGGGCACCGCATCCCGCCCCGACCGCCAGCGCGCACGTCGCCGACCACAGGACGCCCGAGGGTGCAACGCTTCGGGACGGGGAGCAGCTCTAGCATCCTGTCCATGCCATTGACCGGAGAGTACGTACCGAGCGCATCCGACTGGGTCCGCGAGCAGGTCGACACCTACGAGGCGACGAACGGTCGCGAGGCCAACACACTGCGAGAGACCGGGATCCCGGTGATCATCGTGACGTCCCGCGGCGCGAGCACCGGAAAACTCCGCAAGTTCGCGCTGATGCGCGTGGAACACGACGGCGACTACGCCCTCGTGGCGTCGATGGGGGGCGCGCCGCAACACCCGGCGTGGTTCCACAACCTCGTCGCCGAGCCGACGGTGATGATCCAGGACGGCCCCGAGCCGCACGACTACGTCACCCACATCGCCGAGGGAGACGAGCGCGCACGGTGGTGGGAACGGGCGGTCGAGGTGTTCTCGCCGTACGCCGACTACGAACGCAAGACCGACCGCGTCATCCCGGTGTTCGTGGCACGCCGGGTCGACTGAGGCGACCGGCACTGCGGCCGATCACCGCTCGGGTGGTGGCGGGACCTGCGTGCCAGGAGCCGAACCGGGCGTCGGCGGTGGAGCCGGCGGAGACGGCGACGGTGGCACCGCACCAGCCGGAGGCGCCGACACGGTGCCGGCAGCCGGCTGTCCGGTCGACGCAGCCGGGGTCTGACCGGCTCGCTGAGCAGCTGCAGCCGCCTGCTGCGCGGCGACCGCGTCGAGCCGAGCCTGGTACTCCGCGCGACGCTCACGTTCGGTCTCGGCAACGTCGATCAGGTCGAGCCGCCCCGACAGCCAGGCGATGAGCGCGCTGAGCAACAGCGCGACGATGCCATAGACGATCATTGCGAACAGGACCGACGTCTCGAAGATCGATGGCACCTCCCCGCCCCCCACGCCGAGTTCGATCGGCGTGAAGATGCCACGGAACGGTGACATCACCCGGTCGAGGTTGCGGTACACCCACTCGGTGAACCCGGCCGACGGATTGGCACCGAACAGCAGCAGGACGAACCCGAGCAGCAGGATCACCTCGACGACGACGAGGTAGGCGTACACGAGATAGCTGATCGCACGGGCGATGAGGAGCACGACCTTGCGTTCGCCGAGGGCGGGGGAATCTGCGTCAACCATGTCGTGCTCCTCTGATCGTGCCGTGCCGCAACGGTAGCGAACGGCCTACGGCCGCTGGTCGATGCCGAGGGCCATGAGCAGCGACCGACCCATCCGCTCGAGGCGGGGGCTGTCGGCACTGTGCGCGAGGTACATCACAGCGAAGTGGAGCGCCCATGCCTCGGCGCGCTGCCAGGTCGCTTCGTCGACCGGTGTGACGACCCCGGCGGCACGGCGGAAGATGTCGCGCTGCGCGCGGTCGAACAGCATCCACCCGATCGCGAAGTCGCAGGCAGGGTCGCCGGCGGCGATGTCGCCCCAGTCGATCACGGCGCCGATCGCACCCACGTCGACGATGACGTTCGCCGAGTGGAGGTCGCCGTGGAGCCATGCGGGTGGACCGCCGAACTCCTCGACGTCGAGCAGTTCCTCGAAGCGACGGCGAATGCCACCGGTCTCGGTCACGTTCGCGAGCTGGTCGAGTCTCGGCTCGAACCGTTCGGGGAGATCCACGACCGGGTTGCCCCGGTAGGGATTGGCCGGGGCGTCGCCCGGGGTCGCAACGTGCAGCGCCGCGAGGAACGACCCGAGGCGCTGCGCCTCGCGCTGCGGGTCGGCGAGGGGCACGTCGGCGGCAACCTCCCCGGCGAACCACGGCCCGATCGTCCAGTGCCACGGGTAGTCGTCGGTCGGTCGCCCGCTCCGTTCGGGCGCAGGAATCGGGATCGGGAGACGAGGCGCCAGGAGGGGCAGCCAGCGCTGTTCGTGCAGAACGAGTTCCGCGGCCATCTGCCGGCGCGGCAGGCGCACGACGAGGTCCTCGCCGAGGCGGAAGATGACGTTGTCCCACCCGTTGGCGACCAGCGTCAGCGAGCGATCGGCCAGATCCGGGTGCTGCTCGACGAGGAGGCGTCGCACGAGCCCGACGGTGACCTCGACCTCGGCGGCCGGCGTGTTCGACGGTGGCACGCTCAGGCCTCCCACCCTGCCCACACGGGCCCAACTGTCACAGCGGGCCCGGCACCGTGCGACAGTTCAGTCGGTTTCGAACTCGGGCAGGTTGAGCAGACGGTGGTCATTCGAGAAGACCTCGATCGGCTTCTCGGTCGGCAGGCGCATGCCGCGCTGCAGGATGCGCATCTGGGTGTGCTGGTTGTACTCCACCAGCGTGACCGCCCACCCGTCTCGTCCCGCGCGAGCGGTGCGGCCCGAACGGTGCAGATAGTCCTTGACGTCCTTGGCCGGCTCGTAGTGGATCACGGCTCCGATGTCGTCGATGTCGATGCCACGAGCGGCCACGTCGGTGGCGACCAGCACCGACAGTTTGCCCTCGGCGAACTTGCGCAGGATGCGCTCGCGTGAGCTCTGCTGCATGTCACCGTGCAGCGGCCCGGCGTCGACGCCGAGATCTTCGAGGTTGCGAGCGACGCGGTCGCAGTTGCGCTTGG
>CAZJUC010000054.1:0-17137 GCA_964549065.1 uncultured Ilumatobacteraceae bacterium | reverse complement strand
GTCGATCGCCGTCTCGGTGGAGGTCATCGGCACCGACTGGCCGTCGACGAGATACGCCGTCGGCGACGCCGGGTCGAGCGTGAGGTTGTAGCCGGTCATCCGGGTGCCGGCCGACACCGTGTGGGTCCACGCCACACCGTCGGTGAAGCCGATCCCGACGCCCGGCAGCCCGAGGAGTTGGGCGCCGTACACGTCGATCTCGCCCGGGACGGTGAGGTGGATCTCGGCGAAGCGCAGCTCGCCCTCCCACGGGAAATGCGGGTTCGCCAGCAGGATGCCGCCCTCGTTGCCGGCGACCCGGTCGCTGCCGATCGCCCAGCCGTTGCTCGCCAGGCCGGTGTCGTCACGCAGACCGTGCGCCGCATCGGCGAATGCGTCGAGGTCGATCGTGGAGCTGCTGCTCGCCCGGCGACCGCGCAGACCGACCGGTGCGTCGGTCGGAGGTTGTGCCCCACCGATGAAGTCGATGATCGCGCCACTGCTCGCCAGCAACGACACCGAGCGGGCGTAGGTGTACACCTCGACCGGAGAGATCGGCCGCACCCAGTCGTCGCCGGCGCACCAGCCGGTCAGCCGCTCGCCGCCGACGTCGTTGAGCTGGTCGTTCCAGCCGGCGGTGAACGCCTCGAACTGCTCGACCACGTCGTCGGATGCGGTCTCCCAGTCGGCGGCGGCGATCTCGGCGATGCCGATGGCCTTCCATGCGAAGTCGCTGTCGACGTTCTCACCTTCGGCTCCGGGGCCCAAGGAGGCCGAACGGGTACTGGTGACCTTGAGGATCTGGTCGATCAGCGTGCAGCCGTGGTCTTCGCCGCTCACCCACCCCTGGCCGTACGCGAGGTCGGACAGCTGTTCGCCGACGATGTGCGGCACCCCGTCGGTCGTCCTCCGGATCTCCGCGGTGTACCGAGGTGGGATGAGCGTGGTGGTGGTCGTCGTGGTGGTGGTGGAGGTGGTGGTGGTCGTGTCGGGCGACGTCGGCAGCGGAATCGACTGGGGCCCTTCGCCCGGTGAACACGCAGCGATCGCCAGCAACCCGACGATTGCCACCCGACCCATGCGCACCTGGCCATAGTGCCAGATCACGGGCAGCGTTTTGCAGCGAGACCTCTCTCGTGGTGAGGGGTAACCTCATTCACCGTGACGGTGCTACGAGTGGGGCTCGCTCAACTCAACCCGACGGTCGGCGATCTCGACGGGAATCTGGCGAAGATGCTCGATGCCTATCATCGCGCCGAGGCAGCCGGGTGCGATCTGGTCGCATTCCCCGAACTCGCCACCACCGGGTACCCGCCCGAGGATCTCGTGCTCAAGCCGGGTTTCGTCGTCGACAACATCGCCGCGTTGTCGAAGCTCGCTGCCAGCACCGGTCGATGTGCTGCGGTGGTCGGGTTCGTCGACCAGGACCGCGATCTCTACAACGCGGCAGCCGTCTGTGCGAACGGTGAGATCGTCGGCACGTACCGCAAGCGGCTGCTGCCGAACACCACCGTGTTCGACGAGGCCCGGTACTTCACGCCGGGCGGGGCGTCCGACCCGCTCGAGCTGTTCGTGATCGGTGGGGTGAAGATCGGGATCTCGGTCTGCGAGGACATCTGGAGCCCGTTCGGCCCGGTGGCCGAGCAGGCTGCCGCCGGCGCCGAGATCAGCATCAACATCAATGCCTCACCGTTCCATGCCGGCAAGGGGGTCGAGCGCGAGCGGTTGCTGGCGACCCGGGCATCCGATTCACATGCGGCGATCGTCTACGTCAACCAGGTGGGCGGCCAGGACGAACTGGTCTTCGACGGCGGTTCGGTCGTGTTCGACCACGAGGGCACACTGCTCGCCCGCGCACCGCAGTTCGTCGAGGATCTGATGGTCGTCGATGTGCCGGTGCCTCCGGTGTACCGCAAGCGGCTGCTCGACCCGCGGGGCCGTCTCACCGAGGCGTTGCTGCCGACGGTGGTGATCTCGCCCGAACCGTCGGTGCACGACGACGCAGTGGTGTGCCCGATCGCGTCGCCGCTCGACGCCGATCGCGAGCTGTACGACGCACTCGTGCTCGGGACCCGCGACTACTGCACCAAGAACGGTTTCGACGACGTGGTGATCGCGCTGTCGGGTGGCATCGACTCCACGATCGTCGCGTGCCTGGCCGTCGATGCGCTGGGCGCCGAGCACGTGCACGGCGTGTCGATGCCGTCGCGTTATTCCAGCGAACATTCCAAGAGCGATGCCCAGTTGCTCGCCGAGAATCTCGGCATCGACTTCCGGACCATCTCGATCGAACCCGCCTTCTCGGCCTACCTCGACATGCTCGAGCCGTCGTTCGAGGGGCGCGAGCCGGGGTTGACCTACGAGAACATCCAGAGTCGATGTCGCGGGGTGCTGCTGATGGCGCTGTCGAACGAGTTCGGCTGGATGGCGTTGACCACGGGCAACAAGAGCGAGGTGGCGGTCGGCTACTTCACGATCTACGGCGACTCGGTGGGCGGGTTCGGCATCATCAAGGACGTGCTGAAGACCCGGGTCTACGACCTGTGTCGTTACGTCAACCGAGCGGCCGGACGCGAGGTGGTGCCCGAGGACGTGATCACCAAGGCACCGTCGGCCGAGCTGCGCCCCGACCAGTTCGACGACCAGAGCCTGCCGGCCTACGAGGTGCTCGATCCCATCCTGCAGCTCTACATCGAGGACGACCGCACCGCCGGCGAGATCATCGAACTCGGCCACGACGAGGCCATGGTGCGCCGGATCACGAGGCTCGTCGACATCGCGGAGTACAAGCGCCGCCAGACGCCCCCGGGTGTCCGGGTGAGCCGCAAGGCCTTCGGCAAGGACCGCCGGATGCCGATCACCAGCGGCTACCGGGGCTGAATCCCCCGCCACACCCCGAAAAATCCCGTCAGCGTTGCGCTCAGCGCAACGCTGACGCGCCATTTCGGGGTGTGTGTGTTCGACGAGCGAATCGGTCGGGGACGACCACGTCGCTGATCGCTGTCACCACTCGGCGCTCGCCGTCGATCAGACTGGCGTGATGGGTACTGGGCACTCGCACGGTTTCGACGGCGCGCACGATCTCGACGAGCAGGTTCGCCCCGAGGTCCGGCGGGCGATGTGGATGGCGGTCGGAGCGTGCGCGCTGATCGTGATCGTCGGCCTCATCGCGTTCTGGCCGGGCGGGGGCAGCGATCGGACCGATCCGCTCGGTCTCGCCGGCGACCCGGTCGAGGCCTCGGTCGACGCGGTCGCCGAAGTGCCCTGCTCGTTCGATCCGTTGCTGGCCTGCAAACAGATCACCATCATCGTCAGCGAGGGCGAGTTCCGTGGCGAGTCGTTCATTCTCGAACAGTCGCTCGACTCGACCATCGCGGCCGGTGACGGCATCCTCGTCGATCTCGTCGACGTCGGCGGCGGAGCACCACAACCGGTGTTCTACGACTTCCAACGCAGCACGCCGATGCTGCTGCTGGTGATCGTGTTCGTGGCCGCGATCGTCGTGCTCGGGCGCTGGCGCGGTGTGGGCGCACTCGCGGGCCTCGCGATGAGTCTCGTCGTGATCGTGATGTTCGCGCTGCCGGCCCTGCTCGACGGAGCGAACTCGGTGGCCATCGCGCTCGTCACCGCGGGGGCGATCGCGTTCGTCGCGCTCTTCCTCGCCCACGGGCGCAGTCTGGCGACGGCAGCAGCGCTGTTGTCGACGTTCGCCAGTCTCGCCCTCACCGGGGTGCTCGCCTGGGTGTTCCTGCGAGCGTCGAACTTCACCGGCTTCGGCGACGAGAGCGTCGGGTTCCTCGATGCCCTCGGCACGCAGATCGACCCGCGGGGCCTGCTGCTCGCCGGTGTGGTGATCGGGTCGCTGGGCGTCCTCGACGACGTCACGGTCACGCAGGTGTCGGCGGTCTGGGAACTCAAGCGTGCCGCCCCCGATGCAGGTTTCGGCGAGCTGTACGGCCGGGCCCTGCGCATCGGTCGCGACCACATCTCCTCCACGGTCAACACACTCTTCCTCGCCTACGCCGGCGCGTCGCTGCCGCTGCTGTTGCTGTTCAGCGAAGCCCAGCAGAGCCTCGGCTCGGTGGCGACCCGTGAGGTGGTCGCCGTCGAGATCGTCCGGGCGCTCGTCGGATCGATCGGCCTGGTGGCCTCGGTGCCGATCAGCACGGCCCTGGCTGCGAAGGTGTTGGCATCGATACCGCGCACCCCGGCCCACACCCCGGCCGATACCCCGGCCCACCCACCGGTCAACCCTCCCGGGTCCGGCGACGACGACCTGCGACTCGACGCGGTCGAGTCGTGATCGTGCCCGATCGGGCGGTGGCCGGTCGATGATCCGGCTGACCGACGGTCTGCGAGCGACGATGGCGGCGAATCTCGCCCGTCACGACCGAACCGAGGTCGCCCTCGACGGCCGTCGCCATGCCGCGGTGGCGATCCTGGTGGTCGACTCCGTCGCAGGTTCCGACCCGGCCGACCCGTTCGGGGCGACGGCGGACGAGTTGTCGGTGATCCCGTCCGACGTGTCCGACCTCGACGGGCGGATGGCCGACGTCGCCGGCGGCGCGTCGTTCGTGCTGTGTCGCCGCAGCGCCGGGCTCAACCGTCACGCGTCGCAGTGGGCGTTGCCGGGTGGCCGGCTCGATCCCGGCGAGTCGCCGATCGACGCCGCGCTGCGCGAGACCGACGAGGAGATCGGTGTCCGTCTCGGACCCGAGTCGGTGATCGGGCTGCTCGACGACTACGCAACCCGCTCCGGCTATGTGATCACCCCGGTCGTGGTGTGGGGCGGCGCCGACATCGAGATCCGACCCGACCCCGGAGAGGTGCTCGCCGCCTACCGCGTCGGGCTGCACCAGCTGACCCGCGTCGACTCGCCGCGGTTCGTTGCGATCCCCGAGAGCGACCGGCCCGTCGTACAGGTTCCCCTCGGCGGCGATCTGATCCACGCGCCGACGGGAGCGGTGCTCGTGCAGTTCCGATGGGTTGCCCTCGACGGCCGATTCAACGAACGCGTCGACGAGTTCGAACAACCGGTCTTCGCCTGGGGTTGACCGTCCTGTGGTGCAGCCCGGTTGCGGCTGCCCGAGGCCGAGCGGTCACACTGAGCCGATGATCAGAGGCGTTCGGAAGGTCGGAGCGATGCTCGCGGCAGTGACGGTGGCGGCGGCGTGTGGCGGGTCGGATGACAGTGCGCCGTCCGCCACGAACGAGCCGGCGGGCACGAGCGCCGCCGACGCAGCAGTCGAGACGACGATCGCCGAGACCGCCCCGTCGACCACGATCGCCCCGTCGACCACGACTGCGAGCACGGCCCTGCCGATCGACGAGGTCGACATCAACCACGTCCAGGTGATCGGTTCGCACAACAGCTACCACCTCGTCCCCGAACCGGTGTTGTTCGAGGCGATCGCTGCATTGTCGCCCGAACTCGCCGCCGCGATCGAGTACACCCACGTTCCGCTCGCCGAACAACTCGGCGACCACGGCATCCGACAATTCGAGCTGGACGTGTTCGCCGACCCCGACGGCGGGCTGTACGCAACCCGCGCCGCCAACCCGCTCGTCGGCTTGGAGGCGGCTTCGGGTGTCGCCGAACTCGATGCACCCGGCTTCAAGGTGATGCACACCCAGGACTTCGACTACGCCACCAACTGTCCGACCCTGGTGCGTTGTCTCGAGGAGATCCGCGACTGGTCGACCGCCAATCCGAACCACGTCCCGATCATGATCATGATCGAGATGAAGGAGCAGTCGGTCGTCGACGCCGCAGCGGCTGAAGGCATCGAGATCGACCTCGCGCTGGACTGGGCGGAACCGATCGTGATGACCTCGGAGCTGCTCGACGCGCTCGACGCGGAGATCCGCTCGGTGTTCCCACCGGAGCACATCATCGAGCCCGACGAGGTGCGAGGGAAGGCGACCACGCTCGACGAGGCGGTGCGCACCACGGGCTGGCCGACGCTCGAATCGAGCCGCGGGCAGGTGCTGTTCACGATGACCGACGGCGGCCGGATCCGCGACCTGTACACCGCCGATGCCCCGAGCCTGCAGGGCCGCCCGATCTTCACCAGCGGTTCGCCGGGCGAGCCGGATGCTGCGTTCGTCCGCTTCGACGACCCCAGCGACCCTGCCCTCGACGAGGCCGCCCTCGACGGGTACATCATCCGCACCCGGACCGACTCACCGACCGCCGACGCCCGCAACAACGACACCACACGCCGTGACACCGCGTTCGCGGGCGGCGCTCACTTCCTGAGCACCGACTACTACCTGCCCAGCCGGTACTTCGACAGTGACTACGTCGTGGAGTTCCCCGGTGGCGCCGTCGCCAGGTGCAATCCGGTCACGGCGCCGCCGAGTTGCGACGACGCCGACCTGATCGAGTGAGCGTGAGACGGAGTCGCCGGATCACGCCGTTTCGTCTCACCGACCCGAATGGCCGAAGCCGCCGCCGCGGTCGACGCCGTCGAGCGAGTCGACCACCTGCCAGGCGACCGACTCGACGCGTTGGATCACGAGCTGCGCGATCCGATCGCCGCGCTCGACGTGGTAGTCGTGCCCGCGGTCGGTGTTGATCAGCGCCACCTTCACTTCCCCGCGATAGGCCGCGTCGATCAGTCCGGGCGCGTTGACCACACTGATGCCGTGTTTGGCTGCCATGCCGCTGCGGGGGAGCACGAACCCGCCGTGGCCCATCGGGATCGCGATCGAGATGCCGGTCGCCACGAGTGCCCGTCCGCCTCCGGCAGCGAGCGTCACCGACTCGCGGGCGTACAGGTCGAGACCGGCGTCGCCCTCGTGGGCGTACGCGGGCAGCGGGAGGTCGGGGTCGAGTTGGACGATCGGTACCGGAAGACTCACGCCGCCGAGGCTAAACCGTTGCTCCGCGAGGCGGACTGTCACAGGAGGCCCGGCCCGTGCGACGGTCGGTCGTGCCGGTCACGGTGTGAGTTCGATGATCGTCCAGTCGGCCAGCACGCTGGTGTCGCAGGAGCCGGCGGTGGTGATCAGGATCCGCTCGTCGGCGTCGACCGCCTCGGTGAACGACTCGGCGCCCTCGAACGAGCACGGGGCGAAGAGGGGTGTACTGGTCCAGCGGAACTCCGGCTGCCACGAGTGCACCAGCTCCTCGCCTCTGCTCTGCCCGCGGGCGAGGGCGAACTCGGTGTCGTCGCGATCGTCGAGACGGTCGAGTTCGACGATGATCTCGTTCTCGAGCAGCTCCATCGGCTGCGACGAGTCGACGAAGACGAAGACCTGTTCGGTCTCCTGCAACAGGGTCGCGACCAACGCGTAGGCGCCGAACACGACGGCCACGATCGCGACCCAGATCGCGAGCGGCTTCACGGTCGAGCCATCCGGGACACAGCTCGGTCAGCCACCGGCGTTGAACAACGCAGCGATCTTGAACTCGACGTCGTCCTCACTGGCGTCGATACTCGCAGCCTCGACCAGCGACGACACGCGACCGAGTTCGGCGAGATCGGCCTCGAAGCCCACGGTGTAGATCGGGATCCGCAGCCCGCCGACCATGTCGTCGACGTCCTCGAATCGCAGCCCGTCGGTGGTCTCGCCGTCGGTGAGCACCACCAGCAGCGTCTTCAGGTCGGGGTCGGCGGCTCGCCGGTCCTCGAGCATCTTCAGCCCCAGCACGATGCCGTCGTACATGGCGGTGCCGCCGCTCGGGCTGAGGTCCTCGGCGATCGCCGCGTACCGGCCCTGTTGGTTGAGGTCGAACTCGGCGATCTCGAGCCGTTTCATGGCGGTGTCGTTGAACTCGACCACACCGACCTCGGTCTCGGGCTTGATGAACTCACGCGCCGAGACCATTGCCTCGCGCAACGACTGGATGCGGGTGCCCTCCATCGATCCGCTGACGTCGACGACGAACACGGTCGCCACCGGGCGGCCGCCGTCCTTCTTGTCCTTCCACACGTTCTGCACGTCGATCAGCGTCGACCCGGACGGCGCCTCGACGGTCGACGTGTACGGGGCCGGGTCGAACCCGAACTCGACTGCCAGGTCCTGATACTCGGGCGCTTCGGCGAATTCGGCGAACAACTCCAGCGTCTCGCTCTCGGCGGGTGTGAGGTCGCCGACCGCGTACAGGGGGTTGTCGTGGCGCACCCCGAACGGGATGAACTCGAAGCCCGACTGCAACGAGTCGGTGTTGGTGTAGGTCTGCCACTCCATCACGAACGTGTCGAGCGTGCCCGTGTCGTTCTCGACCGAGTCACGCATCTGCAGCGTCGTGAGGGCCACGAACGGCACCTGACGCTGGAACTGTTCGAACACGCTGGCCACGTCAGGTGACGTGAGCTGCGTCTCGTCGCCCTCGGCGATCGAGTCGAGGACGGTCAGCAGGAAGTTGAGGCCGGTGCTCGACGCGAAGGGGTCGGTGTAGCCCATCACGAGATCGCCGGCGATCACGGCGTCGACGAGGTTCTCGGCGCTCAGTTCGCCGTACGCAGCCCGCAGTTCGTCGGCTGTCTCGCTCTTCATCACGATGCCGGCGACGTTGTCGACCATGCGGGGCCGTACCTCGGTCATCGTCTGGAACTCGCCGGCCATCTCGATCCACAGTTCGTTCGACGGAGAGAACCCGGCGGGCAGCTCCTGGCCGCGGGCGATGTACTGGTAGCCGGTGCCGGATGCGATCCGCCGGAGGTCGACGCCGACGGGTGTGCCGTCGGCGAGTGTGATCCCGGCATTGTTGAAGTCGGTGGCGACCTCGGTCATCCAGCCGTCGGTGTCGTCGCCGGACTTCTCGGTCGACGACCAGATCTCGACCGCCTCGACCCCGCCGGGCGCTGCGACCTTGATCTCGAACTCGTCGATCGCGGGCAGGGTGTCGGCCAGGTTCGCACCGGTCGGCGGTGGGATCGAGGCGCTGCGGGTGACCTGGTTGTCGACCCAGCCGATGTCGTCGGCGAGTTCGTCGAGCCGTTCGGACGCGGCCACGGGGTCGAGGGGTTCCGACGACGTGTCGCCGGCGAGTTCGCCGCACGCTGCGGCGATCAACGCGAACCCCGCGAGGGCGGCGAGGAAGGAGAGTCGGCCCCGTGCCACCGTCACTGGCCCTCCTTCGCGGTGATCTCGCCGATGTCGACCGTGTCACCGTCGTCGAGGCGGGTGGTCGCAGTCCGGCCGCGCTCCATGTTCTCGATCGCCTCCTCGGTCTCGGCGGTCAGCTCGTCGAGTTCGACGATCGTTCCGGCCATGGTGGGCAGGGCTTCGCGGCGATAGCGAGAGATCTCGTCGAGGGCGATGTCGATGTCGGCGAACGCCTGTTTCAGCGCCTCCATGTCGAGCATGCTGCTCGACGCCTGCTGATGGATCTGCGTGCCCTGGGTCTTCAGACGTTCCGCGGTGCCGGCGATCATCGCCGAGGTCGTGGTGTTGATCGCCTCGATCTTGTCGAGGACGATCTTCTGGTGGGCCAGCGCCAGCGCGACGGTGACCGCCACCTGCAGTGCGCTGATCGTGACGTCGATGGCGCGGTCGACGCCGCGGATCAGCTCACGGTTGTTGCGGATGATGATCTCGATCGCGAGCACGCCCTGTTGGTTGACCGCCAACTGCTGCTGCAGGTCGAGGGTGCGCTGGCGCAGCGCGAACAGGATGTCCTCCTCGACGAACTGGCGGCGAGGATCGTCGGAGGTGATCTCGGTGGCCAACTTGTCGACCACGACAGCGTCGAGTGCCTGTGCCAACGCGATCTGGTCGGTGAGGGCGCGGGTGAGTTCGCGCATCTGCTGCTGGTCGTCGCCCAGCGTGATGTTGTCGCGCTTGAGCTGGTCGCGACCGTTCTCGAGCGAGTGCACGATCGCGTCGATCTGGGTCTGCGAGCTCTCGTAGCGCATGAAGTAGCGCTTCAGCGGGGTGCCGACGCCCGGGATCCGGCCGATCGCACGGGTGAACCAGCCTGCCTCGGTGTCGAGCCCGCTCGGGTCGAGCTTCTCGACCTCGATGCGCAGGTCGGACAACGACCGTGCGACCTCGCCACCGTCCTCGGTGCCGTGCGAGATGTCCTTGAGCGGCGCCTGCAGCATGCGGCTTCGAGTGGCCGACCGGGCCTGGAGGTCGCGGCCCATGGCGTCGACGGCCTCGCGTGCGGCGGTGCGGGCCTGGTCGTCGGCAGGGTCGATCGACAGCAACTGGGTGACCTGCGCTTCGGCCTGCGATCGCAGCTCGTCGGTCGGCTCCGGCTCGACCACGACGAGTTCGGCCTTGGCCGCCTCGACGTTCAGGTTCAGGTCGAGGACTGCCCCGCCGGGACCGTTCGTGCCTGGACTGTTCGTCGTCGTGGTGGGTGCGTTGTCGCTCATGAGATGGGCCTTTCGGGTGGGTTCAGGCGTACTTGGTCGCTCGGTCGGCGAGTTCTTCGAGGGCATCCATCGCGGCGTCGGCGTCTTCGGGCTGCTTGCCGATCGGCACGGCGGCGAGCGCAGTGGTGGTGCGGTTGAGTGCCGTGAGCGCTGATTCGTTCTGGGCGAGGAGCTGGGCGATTCGGCGGCGCTGGGTGGATCGCAGGTCGCGGCGGCGCTCGAGCGTTTCGCGCTCGCGCTCGGCCGACTCGGCATCGCTGTCGTCGGCGGCGAGTTCGGCCAGCCGACGTTCGATGTACGGCTCGTCGATGGTGCTGATGCTCTCGGAGGCGACAGCCACCTCGTGGAGGTTGTCGAGCGCAGAGCTGAACACCTGCTGCGACGTCGACAGGTAGCGGGCGTAGGTGAGTTCACCTGCGTCGAGGCGCCGTTCGAGGACGTTGATCAGGCTCTGACGTTTCGACAGCAGGGCATCGAGCTGCTCGGTCGGCTGGGTGTCGGCGAGCGCATCGAGTTCGGCGCGCAGGATCGCGATCGCGGCCGGATCGACCTCCTCGACACGCGGGACCTCGAACTGCAGCTTGGCCAATGTTCCGGTGGCCGACATCGTGAACGGCCAGGCGACCGCAGCGATCACGGCGAGGACGACCAGGACGATGACGAACACGCCGGGCGGGTCGAGCACGGTGAGTACCAGCCACACCGTCGCCCCGAGCAGTACCGCGGCGATCCACGTCGGCGGGTAGCTGACGACGGCCTTGGTCCAACTGGTCACGACGTGGGGCAGGATATCCCCGTCCCGGCCGCGATGGCCGCGAGTCGCCGCTGCAACGCCGACGATGAGATCCTAAAGAATGCGACCCGACCGGTTTCCGCTCACCTACGACGAGTGTCGCGAACGGTTCCGCTGGAGCTGTCGGCTCGCCGGACTCACCTGGCAGGCTCATCCGATCGCCGCGCCGGGGCCGGCAGGCCAGCAACTCACGATCGACGTGACCTCCTGTGGTGCGACCGAGCCGCGACGCGCGCTGGTGCTGCTCACCGGCGTGCACGGCGACGAGGGCTTCTCGTCGTCGACGCTGCTCACCGACGCCATCGATCGCTGGGTCACCGCGGGCAGCGATCCTGCCCTCGCCGACGATTCGGCGGTGCTGATGGTGCACGCGGTCAACCCGTGGGGGATGGCCTACTGGCGACGCCAGAACGAATCGAACGTCGACCTCAACCGCAACTGGGGCCGCGACGAGCGCACCGAGCTGCCCGAGAACCGGGGCTACGAGGTGATCCATCCGGCACTCGTGCCGGGTGGTGACGAGCCTCCGTCGCCCGACTCGCTGCTCGACGTGACCAGGGCGCTGGTGGCCGAGCACGGCGACGCGTGGGTGAAGTCGGCCGTGAGCGAGGGACAGTACACGCATCCCGACGGGCTGTACTTCGGAGGCGATCGCACCGAGGAGTCGAATCGGATCCTCGCGACGGTCGTCGGCGACCGTCTTGCCGGTGCCGAGGAGGTGCTCGTGCTGGACCTGCACACCGGCCACGGTGCGTTCGGCACGTACACGATGCTGTCGCACGTCGCACCGGGACATCCCGAGGACGACTGGTTGCGCAGCGTGTTCGGCGACGAGTACGTCGAGACCACCTCGGCCCCCGATGCCACCACCGGGCCCAAGCACGGCCAGATCGCATCAGGCCTGGCCTCGATGGTTCCCGGCGCCACGTGGCGGACGGTGACGATGGAGCTCGGCACGATCTCCGACACCCGGATGATCATCAACGAACGCGCCGAGCACTGGGTGCACTTCCACGGCGACCGCTCCCACCCCGAGCACGCTCGTATCGTCTGGGATCATCGGGCCGGCTCGACCCCCGACGACGCCGGCTGGGAGCAGTCGGCTCGTCAGCACGGTGTGTCCGTGCTCGATGCGGCCCGCCGTTTCCTGGTCGAGTCGTGACCGGTCCGGGGGTCGCGCTGACCCACGCGGTATTGTCACCGGAGTTCCAACAACCGAAAGGAGTCCCGACATGGGAATCATGGATTCGATCAAGTCGAAGATCGGCGGCAACAAGACGCAGGTGAAGGGCGGTATCGACAAGGCTGCCGACGCCGCCGCCGACAAGGCCGGCACGCACTCCGACAAGGTGCAACAGGGCGCCGAGGCAGCAAAGGACGCCGTCGACAAGCTGCCCGACACCTGAGCCGGGTCCGGGTCACGCCGTAGGCTCGTCGAGATGAGCGCTCGGTCCGACCATGCCCGGTCCGACCATGCGCGTTCTGATCCCGCCGGTTCGAAGCCTGCCGGTTCGAAGCCTGAGCAGTCGGACCGCGCCCGCCCACCGTCGGTCGACTCGCTCGCCCGGTCGCTGGCCACATCGGGTCTGCCCCACCCGTTGCTCGTCGACGTCGCCCGTCAGGCCATCGAGGCCGGCGATGTCGAGTCGGCTGCAGCCCGCGCTGACGCGGTGAAGCGGTCGCTGCTGACCCCGGTGGTGAATGCCACCGGTGTGCTGCTGCACACCAATCTCGGCCGTGCGCCGCTGCGGCATCATCAAGACGCCGTCGCCCAGACCCTCGAGTTCGATCTCGTCACCGGCACGCGTGGCTCCCGCCAGCGGGCCGTCGGCCAGTTGCTCGCACGCCTGTGCGGCACCGAGGCGGCGATGGTCGTCAACAACAACGCTGCGGCCGTGTTGCTCGTCCTCGCAGCGCTGGCCGAGGGGCGCGACGTTCCGGTCAGCCGCGGTGAGAGCGTCGAGATCGGCGGTTCGTTCCGTGTGCCCGAGGTGATGGAGCAGTCCGGTGCCCGGCTCGTCGACGTGGGCACCACGAATCGCACCCGCCTTGACGACTATCGCCGCGCGCTCGCCCGGCCGGCGGTCGATGCGGCGCTGGTACTCAAGGTGCATCCCAGCAACTACCGCGTCGAGGGCTTCGTCGAAGAGACGACCGTTCGCGAACTCGCCACCCTGGGGATTCCCGTCGTCGCCGACATCGGCAGTGGGCTGATCGACGCCACGTGCCCCTGGTTGCCGGGAGCTCCACCGGCGTGGCTGGCGGGCGAACCCGCCGCCCTTCAGACGTTGGCCGACGGTGCCGGCCTCGTCACCTTCAGCGGCGACAAGCTCCTGGGTGGTCCGCAGGCGGGCATCATCGCCGGGCGGGCCGACCTGGTCGAGCGCTGCCAGGCGCATCCGCTGGCACGGGCGCTGCGGCCCGGGGGTCTGGTGCTCGCTGCGTTGCAGGACACGGCGTTGACCTATCTCGACAAGCGGGCGGCCACCGACATTCCGTTCTGGGCGATGGTCGCAACACCGGTGGCCGCGTTGCGTGCTCGAGCCGAGGCGATCGTGGCGGCCGTCTCCGAGACCCACCCCTCGGCCATGGCTGCTGCGCTCGACTCGTTGCCCGGTGCCGGCTCGGCACCCGGAGTGACGATGCCGTCGTACGGGCTGGTGATCGACGGTGACCTCCTCGCCGGCCTGCGCCGTCACGAACCTCCGGTGATCGCCCGATCGCGCGACGATCGCACGATGCTCGATCTGCGGTCGGTGCCGCCCTCCGACGACGTCATCGTCGTCTCGGCGTTGCACGAGTCGTCGACGACCGCCGCTACGGCGTCGTGACGGTCGTCGCCACCGCCGGACACGTCGACCACGGCAAGTCGTCGCTGGTGCTGGCCCTCACGGGCACCGATCCCGACCGGTTCGACGAGGAGAAGCGGCGCGGGCTCACCATCGATCTCGGCTTCGCCCACACCACCCTGCCGTCGGGTGCCGAGCTGAGCTTCATCGACGTCCCCGGACACGTCCGGTTCCTTCGCAACATGCTTGCCGGCGTGGGTGGCGTCAGCGCGTGCATGTTCGTCGTGGCGGCCACGGAGGGATGGAAGCCACAGTCGGAAGAGCACCTGCGGATCCTCGAACTGCTCGGCATCGACGCCGGCATCATCGCGCTCACGAAGGCCGACCTCGTCGACGACGACCTGCTCGAGCTGGCGACGATGGACGTTGCCGACCACGTGGCCGGCACGTTCCTGGCCGATGCGCCGGTGCTGCCGGTCTCGGCGATCAGCGGGCTCGGCCTCGACGACCTCCGCAACGAACTCGACGCGCTCGTCGAGCGCACTGCCGGGGCGCGCGACAACGGTCGCCCCCGGCTGTGGATCGATCGCGTCTTCGCCGCGAAGGGGAGTGGCACGGTCGTCACCGGCACCCTCGCCGGTGGTCGGCTGGCCGTCGATCAGACTGTGGCGGTGCACGACCGCGGCATGCGCGTCCGTGCGCTGCAGACCGCCGGCCGGTCCGTCGACGAGATCGGGCCGGGCAACCGCGTGGCGATCAACCTCGCCGGTGTCGACCACGACGAGCTCGAACGCGGCGAGGCCGTGGTCGTCCCCGGCCAGTGGCGTCCGACCGTGCGCGTCGACGCCTCGATCCACGTGCTCGCCGCGCTCGACCACGATCTGTCGCGGCGAGGCGCATTCGTCGCGTACTTCGGCTCCGGCGAACACGCAGTTCGGTTGCGAGTGCTCGGTTCGGACACGGTGCAACCTGGCGGCGACGGGTTCGTGCGGCTGCACCTGCCCGAGCCTCTGCCGTTGCTCCCGGGGGATCGGTTCGTGCTGCGTGAGTCGGGGCGTGACGAGACGATCGGTGGCGGGGAAGTCCTCGACATCGACCCGATCGTCCGAGCGTCGCGAGCCGCACCCGATCGCACGATCGAGCGGGTCGTGCGAGAGCGCGGATGGGTCACGGTGGACGAACTCGAGCAGCTCACCGGCAGTCGCGTCGAGCCGGTGGTGGGCGACTGGTTGACGACCGACGCGGAGTTGGCGGCGATGGGGGCGGCGCTGATCGAGCGCGTCGCGACAGCAGGTGCCACCGGTGTCGACCTGGCGTCGTTCGACGATCGTGAACGAGCGGTGCTGGACACGCTCGACGATGTCGTGGTCGATGCAGCCACCGTGCGTCCGGCCGATGCGGTCGATCCGTTCGTCGACCACCCTCACCTCGCCGTTGCCCGGGCCGGGGGGTTCACTCCGCCGCAACCCGACGACGTCGACCGCGGCGAGTTGCGTGAGCTGGTGCGCCGCGGTCACCTGGTCGTGCGCGACAAGGTCTATTTCCATGCCGACGCCGTCGATGTCGCCGCAAGCGTCGCCGCACGGTTGCTGGCCGACTCGCCGACCGGGTTCACGGTGGCCTCGTTCCGAGACGCGACCGGAGCGAGCCGCAAGTTCGCGCTGCCGTTGGTGGCCGAGCTCGACGCCCGGGGCATCACCCGTCGACGCGACGACCTGCGCATCGCCGGACCCCGACTCCCCGACGCCTGACTTGTTCCCCGACGCCCGAGTCCGGGCGCTGACCCGATCAGGTGGTGGGCGAGTTGTCGACCGCTTCGGTGTCGTCGGCGGTTTCGGTGTCCTCGGCCGGTTCGGTGTCGTCGGTCGGTTTCCTGCGCATCTCCCGATAGTCGCGCGCGGCCCCTTCGAGCGGTTCGACGTCGAGGGTGACACCGTCGATCGCGGCGACGCGAATGGGGTCGCCGGCGACGATCGGGGTGGCCCGATTGGTGCGCGCCCGCCACTTCGCCGAGTCGACCTCGACGAGGCCCTCCGGGTCGATCGCGTCGACCGCCGTTCCCTCTCGTCCGATCATCCACTCGCGTCCGATCGTCGGGGTCGCGAATCGGGTGCGCACCATCGACGGCATCCCGACGATGAACGTGAGGGAGATGCCGCCGATCCCGGCGATGAGCGCGAGCCACGAGGGCCGCATCGACGATCCGGGGATCGACTCGAACAGGAACCAGCTCCCGACGACGGTGAGGACGATGCCGACCCCGGTCCAGAACCGTGGGATTCCCACCTGGACGTCGACGGCGAAGGCGAGCATCGCCAGCATGATGAGCACGACCGCCCACGGTCGCGTCGGCAAGACGGCGAGGCCCGTGAAGGCGAGCACCGTGCACACCGCTCCGACTGCGCCGGCGATCCCGACGCCGGCGGTGAAGAACTCGAACACCAGCAGTGCCAGGCCGGTCAGCAACAACAGGTAGGCGACCGGAGGGCTGGCAACGGTGTGGAAGAGCTGGTCGACGAGCGACAGTTTCGCGAACCGCACCACCGACACCGTGTCGAAGCGGGTCGATCCGTCGTCGAGCACCACCAGCTCGGTGGTGACGAGCACGACACCGTTCTCCTCGTAGCCGTCCATCGCTGCGACCATGTTGGTGATGGTCGGGATGCCCTCGTCGTCGATGCGCTGCTTGAACACTTCGAGTGCGCGGGCGTCGGAGAGCCCGACGGAGCCGTTGCGAAGGCGTTCCTCGGCGACACCGAAGTCGACGCTCACCCCGTCGGGGAGACCGGGTGGGTCGAGAGGGACCCCGATGTAGCCGACCCTGGCTCCGGGGGCCATCCCGGTGACATCTGCCACGGCCAGCAGCTGCGCGGCGGTGCCGTAGAATCGGGCGCCGCTCGGACCGATCCAGATGCCGATCGGTATCGGCGCAGTCGCGACCCGCACCAGGAGGTCGTCGACCACGTCGTCGCCGACGACGGTGCCGTCG
The DNA here is from genome assembly GCA_964549065.1 of uncultured Ilumatobacteraceae bacterium. GTDB lineage: Bacteria > Actinomycetota > Acidimicrobiia > Acidimicrobiales > Ilumatobacteraceae > Sva-07. Next base: position 256 of record CAZJUC010000054.1, on the reverse strand, counting down.
CTGTTGACCTGCAGGATCAAAGCCTGGGAGTTCTCGTCGACCGCCCGATCGATGGCCGCATCGATCTCGTCGACGAGGATCGGATCGATGTAGCCGCTGACCTGCAAGACGTCGATGCGACCGACCTCGGTGTCGGCGCCGCTGTCGTCCTGAGCGTGCGCGGCCGGGCCGATCAGTGTGAGCCCGGCCATCAGCGTGAGCAAGCCGATCGCTAGTCTTCGCACAGGTGCCTCCAGAAAGCGAGTTCCCGCTGCAG
>CAZJUC010000053.1:0-17143 GCA_964549065.1 uncultured Ilumatobacteraceae bacterium | reverse complement strand
TCGTCTACAAGGGCATGCTCACCACGCCGCAGCTGAGCGAGTTCTTCCCCGATCTTCTCGACCCGCGCGTCGAATCGGCGCTGCTGCTGGTGCACTCGCGGTTCTCCACCAACACCTTCCCGTCGTGGCCGCTGGCGCACCCCTACCGGTTCGTCGCCCACAACGGCGAGATCAACACCGTGCAGGGCAACCAGAACTGGATGCGTGCCCGCGAAGCGATGCTCGAGAGCCCGTTGCTGCCCGGTATCGAGAGGGCGTTCCCGATCTGCACGCCCGGGTCGTCCGACACCGCCCGGTTCGACGAAGTCCTCGAGCTGCTCCACCTCGGTGGGTACCCGATCCACCATGCGATGTTGATGATGATCCCGGAGGCATGGGAGAACCACGAGACGATGTCGCAGGAGCAGCGCGACTTCTACCGGTTCCACGCGGCGATGATGGAGCCGTGGGACGGCCCGGCCAGCGTCACCTTCACCGATGGCGAGGTGATCGGCGCGGTGCTCGACCGCAACGGGCTCCGGCCGAGCCGTTACTGGGTGACCGACGACGACGTCGTGGTGATGGCGTCGGAGGTCGGAGTGATCGACGTCGACCCGGCCAAGGTGGTTGCGAAGGGGCGTCTCCAGCCAGGCAAGATGTTCCTGATCGACACCAACGAGGGCCGTATCGTCAGCGATGACGAGATCAAGTCCGAGCTGGCGTCGCTGCACCCGTACGGCGAGTGGCTCGCCGAGGGCACGGTCGACCTCCCGGACCTGCCCGACCGTGAACACATCGTGTTCAGTCACGACAGCGTGCTGCGCCGTCAGCAGATGTTCGGCTACACGCACGAAGAGCTCCGCATCCTGATCACCCCGATGGCGGCAAGTGGGGGAGAGGCACTGGGTTCGATGGGGACCGACACGCCATTGGCGGTGTTGTCGGAACGTCCCCGCCTGTTGTTCGACTACTTCAAGCAGTTGTTCGCGCAGGTGACCAACCCGCCGCTCGACGCGATCCGCGAAGAGGTCGTGACCGCGGTCTCGTCGACGGTCGGACCCGAGGCGAACCTGCTCGACCCGGGTCCCGAGAGCTGCCGTCAGCTCGCACTGCCGTTCCCGATCATCGACAACGACGAACTCGCGAAGATCATCCACATCAACGACGACGGGACCCGCCCGGGCCTGCAGGCCAAGGTGCTGTCCGGGCTGTACCGCGTCGCCGACGGCGGCCCCGGCCTGCGCACCGCGCTCGATCGCATCTGCCAGCAGGCGTCCGACGCCATCGAGGCCGGAGCGCGCATCATCGTGCTGTCGGATCGCAACGCCGACAGCGTCGAGGCCCCGATCCCGTCGCTGTTGCTCACTGCTGCGGTGCACCACCATCTCGTGCGCACCAAACAGCGCACGATGGCCGGGCTCGTGGTCGAGGCGGGCGACGCCCGTGAGGTGCACCACATGGCGCTCCTGATCGGGTTCGGTGCCGGGGCGATCAACCCGTACCTCGCGTTCGAGTCGATCGAGGACCTGATCGCCGAAGAGATGCACGGCCTCGGCGGCCTCGATCCCGTCAAGGCGGTGAAGAACTACATCAAGGCCTGCGGCAAGGGCGTGCTCAAGGTCATGTCGAAGATGGGCGTGTCGACGGTGGCGTCGTACACCGGCGCCCAGATCTTCGAGGCGATCGGTCTCGGCAAGGAGGTCGTCGACGCCTATTTCACCGGCACCATCTCGCAGCTCGGTGGCATCGGCCTCGACGAGATCGCCGCCGAAGTCGCGGCGCGACACGCCATGGCCAACCCGGCCCGTCCCGAAGAGCGCGCCCACCGCAAGCTCGAACTCGGTGGTGAGTACCAGTGGCGGCGCGAGGGCGAACTCCACCTGTTCAACCCCGAGACGGTGTTCAAACTGCAGCATGCAGCCCGCGCGAAGCGCTACGACATCTTCAAGGAGTACACCTCGAAAGTCGACGACCAGTCCGAGAAGCTGATGACGCTGCGCGGCCTGTTCGAGTTCGCCGGCGATCGCCCGCCGGTGCCGATCGACGAGGTCGAGTCGGTCAGCGAGATCGTCAAGCGGTTCTCGACCGGGGCGATGAGCTACGGCTCGATCTCCGCCGAAGCGCACGAGACCCTGGCGGTCGCCATGAACCACATCGGTGCCAAGTCGAACACCGGCGAGGGCGGCGAGGACGTCGACCGTCTCTACGACCCGGAGCGCCGCTCGTCGATCAAACAGGTGGCGTCGGGTCGCTTCGGGGTGACCTCGGAGTACCTGACCAACTCCGACGACATCCAGATCAAGATGGCCCAGGGAGCCAAGCCCGGAGAGGGCGGCCAGTTGCCCGGCGGCAAGGTCTACCCGTGGATCGCCGCCACCCGGCACTCGACGCCGGGCGTCGGGCTGATCAGCCCGCCACCGCACCACGACATCTACTCGATCGAGGACCTCAAACAGCTGATCCACGACCTGAAGAACGCCAACCCGAGCGCTCGCGTGCACGTCAAGCTCGTTGCCGAGACCGGTGTCGGCACCGTCGCGGCGGGTGTGTCCAAGGCCAAGGCCGACGTCGTGCTGATCTCCGGCCACGACGGCGGCACCGGCGCGAGCCCGTTGACGTCTCTCAAGCACGCCGGTGGCCCGTGGGAACTCGGTCTGGCCGAGACCCAGCAGACACTGTTGCTCAACGGCCTGCGCGACCGCATCGTCGTGCAGACCGACGGTCAGATGAAGACCGGACGCGACGTCGTGATCGCGGCGCTGCTCGGCGCCGAGGAGTACGGCTTCGCCACCGCTCCGCTGGTGGTGTCGGGTTGCATCATGATGCGTGTCTGCCATCTCGACACGTGCCCGGTCGGCATCGCCACGCAGAACCCCGAACTGCGGGCCCGCTTCAGCGGCGAGCCGGAGTTCGTCGAGACGTTCTTCGAATACGTCGCCGAGGAGGTTCGCGAGCTCATGGCCGAACTCGGGTTCCGCACCATGGACGAGATGATCGGCCACGTCGAGATGCTCGACGCACGACGGGCCATCGCCCACTGGAAGGCATCGGGACTCGACATCAGCCCGATCCTCTCCGTTCCTCAGAACCCGTATGCGCAGAGCTTCGTGCAGACCATCGGCCAGGATCACGGCCTCGACGAGGCCCTCGACCAGCAGCTGATCCAGCTGTCGCAGGCGGCCATCCAGGATGCTCACCAGGTGACCATCGACCTGCCGGTGCGCAACGTCAACCGCACCGTCGGAACGCTGCTCGGCCACGAGGTCACCAAGAAGTGGAAGGGTGCCGGACTGCCCGACGGCACGATCGACATCACCCTCACCGGTTCGGCCGGCCAGAGTCTCGGCGCCTTCGTCCCGGCCGGCATCCAGATCCGGCTCGTCGGTGACGCCAACGACTATGTCGGCAAGGGGCTCTCGGGCGGTCGCCTGATCGTGCACCCGCACCCGACGGCACCGTTCGTGGCCGAGGATCAGATCGTCGCCGGCAACGTGATCGCCTACGGGGCGACCGGCGGTGAGATCTTCCTGCGCGGCATCGTCGGCGAACGCTTCTGCGTCCGCAATTCCGGCGCCGTGGCGGTGAGTGAAGGTGTCGGCGACCATGGCTGCGAGTACATGACCGGTGGCCGCGTCGTGGTGCTCGGGTCGACCGGGCGCAACTTCGGTGCCGGGATGTCGGGCGGTATCGCGTACGTGTACGACCCCGCCGAGGTGTTCGCGGCCAAGGTCAACTACGACATGGTCGAGCTGGAGACGCTCGACGACACCGACCACGAGTTCCTCGCCGACACGATCCGACGGCACCACGAGTTCACCGGCTCCGCCGTTGCCGAACGGATCCTCGACGACTGGGACGCGCAGATCGGTGCGTTCCGCAAGGTGATGCCCAGGGACTACAAACGGGTCCTCAGCGTCATCGCCGAGTCGAAGGCGGCCGGCCTCGACGAGGCAGCCACGGTCGACAAGATCATGGAAGCAGCACGAGCATGACGATGAACGGCCAGATGAGCCACACCCGATCGAGGAGAACCGAAGGGCCGACGAGGAAGGGCATCAGAAATGGGTAAGCCGACCGGATTCCTCGAGTGGGATCGTGAGACGCCCGAGCGGCGTCCGGTCCCCGTCCGTCTGCGTGACTGGAACGAGGTGTACGAGGAGTTTCCCGAAGAGGAACTCCAACACCAGGCAGGCCGCTGCATGGACTGCGGCATCCCCTTCTGCAACAACGGCTGCCCGCTCGGCAACCTGATCCCGGACTGGAACGACCTCGTCTACCGTGATCACTGGCAGGACGCCATCGAGCGGCTGCACGCCACGAACAACTTCCCGGAGTTCACCGGCCGGCTGTGCCCGGCGCCGTGCGAGTCGGCGTGCGTGCTCGGCATCAACCAGGACCCGGTGGCGATCAAGCAGGTCGAGGTCGAGATCATCGACCGGGCCTGGGACGAGGGGTGGGTCACCCCGCACGTCCCGGCGGTACGGACGGGCAAGCGCGTCGCGGTGATCGGCTCGGGGCCCGCCGGCCTCGCCGTCGCCCAGCAACTGACCCGGGCCGGCCACGACGTGGTCGTGCTCGAACGGGCCGATCGCATCGGCGGCCTCCTGCGCTACGGCATTCCCGAGTTCAAGATGGAGAAGCGCCACATCGATCGGCGCATCGAGCAGATGGAGGCCGAGGGCACCGAGTTCCGCACCAACGCCGTCGTCGGCGAGAACGTCGACATCGAGGTGCTGCGTGCCTCGCACGACGCGATCGTGCTGGCGTGCGGGGCCACGGCGTGGCGCGATCTCCCGATCCCCGGGCGCGAACTCGACGGCATCCATCAAGCCATGGAGTACCTGCCCCACGCCAACCGGGTGCAGCTCGGCGACATCGAACACTCGCCGATCGACGTCGAGGGCAAGCACGTGGTGATCATCGGCGGCGGCGACACCGGCGCCGACTGCCTCGGCACCGCCCATCGCCAGGGGGCGGCATCGGTGACGCAACTCGAGATCCTCCCCAAGCCCCCCGAGCGCCGCGGAGCGAACAACCCCTGGCCACAGTTCGCGATGACCTACAAGGTCACCTCCGCCCACGAAGAGGGCGGCGAACGGCTCTACAGCGTGAACACCGAGCAGTTCCTCGATGACGGCGACGGCCGGGTGCGGGCGTTGCGACTGCACGAAGTGGAACTCGTCGACGGAGCCTTCGTGAAGGTCGAGGGCACCGATCACGAGATCCCCGCCGACTTCGTGTTCCTGGCGCTCGGCTTCGTCGGCCCGGAGAAGGGCTCGTGGCTCGAGTCGTTGGAGGTCGAATTCGACGCACGGGGCAACGTGGCGCGCGACGCGAACTACATGACGAACCAGCACGGGCTGTTCGTGGCCGGCGACATGGGACGCGGGCAGAGCCTGATCGTGTGGGCGATCGCCGAGGGCCGCGCCTGTGCCGCCGGCGTCGACGCCCATCTCATGGGTGAGACGCGCCTTCCCACACCGGTGAAGCCGACCGATCGCCCGTTGGTCTGAGCCCGGACGTCGGCGCTGCCTGCGGTGTGGTTCGCGGCGCTGCCGCTGACGACACGAAGCCCTGGCGAGCGCGTACGCTGTCCCACATGCAATCGACTGTTCCTCCGACCCGCGTGCGCCGCCTCGGAGCGCTCGCCGGTCCTGCGCTGATCGGCGCTCTCGTCCTGTCGTCGTGCGGAGGCGCCGAGTCCGGCGCAACACAGTCCACCATCGACCTCAGCGCCGCCTCGACCGCATTCGTCGTGCGTCCGCCGGCGACGACCGAGCCGCCGACTGCGACCGATGATGATCCCGATGCAGTGGTCGACGGCATCCAGGAGTACACCGTCCAGTCGGGCGACGCGCCGTTCGTCCTGGTGGAGCGCTTCGGCATCACTCTCGACGACCTGCTCGGCGTGAACGAGTGGTCGAGCCCCGACCAGTTCCCGTTTCCGGGCACCGTGATCCTCATCCCGCCCGGTGCGACGACGGTGGGGTCGAGCACCGCTGACACCGATGACACATCGACGGGTGACGCAGGTAGCGACTCCGAGGAGACCGCCCCCGCCGAGAGCATTCCCGATGCCGGCGACAACTGCGCGCCGGGCACCTACACCATCGTCGAAGACGACTTCCCGGGACGGGTGGCCTCGAAGTTCGACGTGACCGTCGAGGCCCTGGCCGCAGCGAACGCGAACACCGAGGGCTACGACGTCTTCTACGTCGGTCTCGAGATCGTGATCCCGGCCAAGTCCGACTGTTGAGCCGGCCCGGCCCTCGTGCGGGGCGACGACCTACTGGAAGACGAAATTGGTCTCCTTGACCACGTCCATGGTGGCACTGCTCGCGATCGAGTAGCGGTGACCGGGGAACAGGATCGTCTCGTTCGGCACCTCGGCGAGGCGTCGCAGGCTCTCGGCCATCTTCGCCGGGTCCGACCCCGGAAGATCGGTACGGCCGCATCCCTCGAGGAACAAGGTGTCGCCTGCGATCAGGCGGTCGTCGACGAAGAAGCACTGGCTGCCGGGGGTGTGGCCTGGGGTGTGAACCAGCGAGATGTCGATGCCGCCGACGGTGAGGACGTCGCCGGAGTCGTGTCCGACGAGATGGTCGACGGTGACGTTCGTCGACCTGCTGACCCACTCGACCTCGTCGTGTTGGACGTGTACCGGGCAGTCGACGTGATCGAGCAGCTCGGCGATTCCCTCGATCGTGTGGCCCATCATCGAGCCGCCGACGTGGTCGGGGTGATAGTGCGTTGCCAGCACCCCGGTCACGGCCATGTGGTCGGCACCGACCAGATCGACCAGTTCCTTGACGGCGTAGGCGGGATCGACGAGCAGACATTCACCGGTTCGGCGATCACCGATCGCATAGACGAAATTCACCATCTGTGAGGCGAGGGGGTCGCCGACGGCGAAGTCGCGCCCGGACAGCAGCTGGCGGAAGTAGAGCGGAGACGTGGACACGTGCCTACGCTAACGCCGTGTCGTCGCAGCCCCAGGTACACACGCTCACCCGTCTCGTCGATGGCCAGGAGATCCCCTTCGGCGGCGACCGGGTCGCGGTCGTGTCCGCCGAGTTGGCCGAACGATTCGTCGAGGGAGACCAGCTGATCGTCGTGCAGTCGACCGGCGCCCTGCTCCTGATTCCGGCAGCAGTCGGCGACCTCGTGGCCGCCACGGTGACTGCATCCAGCGCAGCCTTCGTCGAGCTGGCATCGATCACCGACGAACAGATCACCGACTTCTTCGACCGCTTCGCCTCCGCCCTCGACGCCGACGACACATTTGCGCCGATCGCCGAAGCCAACGCCATGGATGTCCGCAGTGCCGCCGAGAGAGGCCGTTCGACCACGCGGCTGCTCCTCGACGACCGGATGCGCACCGACATGGTCCAGGGTCTGCGCGGTTGGCGTGACTCGTCGAGCCGACGAGATGGCGTCGTCGAAACGATCGAGCACCCGCAGTGGTCGGTGCAGGCGCGTCGAGCACCGCTCGGCGTGGTGGGCTTCGTGTTCGAGGGGCGACCGAACGTGTTCGCCGACGCCTGCGGGGTCGTGCGCACCGGCAACGCCGTGGTGTTCCGGATCGGATCCGATGCACTCTCGACGGCACGAGCGATCGTCGAGCATGCACTCGTCCCGTCGCTGCGTGCCAGTGGCCTCCCCGAGGACACGGTTCGCCTGATCGACTCGCCGACACACGCTGCGGGGCACGCGCTGTTCGCCGATCGACGTCTCGGCCTCGCCGTGGCTCGCGGATCAGGCGCCGCGGTCGGCGAGCTGGGGGCGGTGGCGTCGCAATCAGGGACACCGGTGAGTCTGCACGGCACCGGCGGCGCCTGGTTGGTCGCCGGTGACGCCGCAGAACCCTCGACACTGCGCCAGGCGGTTCGGTCGTCGCTCGATCGCAAGGTGTGCAACACGCTGAACGTGGTGGCGCTGCCGCGCAATCGTGCCGACGAACTCGTCGGGCCGGTGCTCGACGCCCTCGACGAGGCGGCCGGGGTTCGCGGCGCGCCCGGACGGTTGCACGTCGTGCGTGGCTCGGAGTCCAATGTTCCTGCCGACCGGCTCGGGCGCACCGTCACCGTGGTACGAGCGAGCGGGCCCACCGACGAACCCGCCGTGTCGATCCTCGACGAGGGTGGTCTGGCGGTCGAGTGGGAGTGGGAGACGTCTCCGGAGATCACGCTCGTCGTCGTCGATTCGGTCGCCGATGCGGTCGCCCTCTGCAACCGCTACAGCCCACGGTTCGTCGCGTCGATCGTGACCGAAGACGACGACGAGTACGAACGCTTCTACGCCGCCGTGGACGCACCGTTCGTCGGCAACGGATTCACCCGCTGGGTCGACGGCCAGTACGCCCTGAACGCTCCGGAACTCGGGCTGTCGAACTGGCAGTTCGGACGCATGCTGGGTCGTGGGGCGATCCTGTCGGGCGACAGCGTGCACACGGTGCGTCATCGGGCGTCGGTCACCGATCACGCCGTGCATCGCTGAATCACCCGGTCGATCGGACCCGGCTGGTCCTCTCGGCGTCTGGTGCTACCGCCAGACACCGGTGATGTCGACGATCACGTGGGTGTTCGACATCGAGACCACGCACACCGTTCCGCGGGAGCTGAGACGGACGTTGGCGCCGTTCGCGATCGGAGCCGGGCTCGAGAAGTTGAGGTTCGAGACAGCGGAGATCCCGTCGCACGGTACGGCACGGAGCCAGCCAGGGGTGTGCGCGCCGAGTGCAACGAGATTGATCGTGGCGCCCGTGACGTCGCTCGGCACGCCCCGAACCCCGGAGACGCCGACCTCGATCACCTGACCGGCCCGGACCATCTGGCCGCGCGTCCATGGGTTCAGCGTGGTGTCGAAGGAGCGTGAATCGGCCAGCCGGATGGGGTCGATGGGCACGAAGTCGAGCCCGCCCCCCGGGCCGAACCAGCCGGTCACGTCGATCACCATGTCGGTCTGCATCATCGATGACAGGCAGATGGTCCCATCGGCAGCGAGCGGCACGATCGCCGAACTCGCGATGTTGCGTGTTCGGCGCGCGCTGACCGACGACGTCGACGGTTCGGGCCGGTCGCAGGGGAACGCCCGAACCCATCCATCGGTGCGGGGAGCGACTGCGGTCAGGTTCACGGCGACCGCGGTGGCCGTGCTGGGCACGCGGCTCGGCGCGTCCGTCATGCTGACGACCATGCGTGTCCCCGCCCTCAGAACGCCGGTCGCGCGCGTGTCGAGCAGCCGCTGTGGCTTCATGGGACTGAACCACTGGGTGCCGGTGGTGGCGACGAACCCGTTGACGTCGATCACGACGTGCGAGGTGGCCACCGAGAAGAGGCAGATGTCGCCGCCGTCCAGCGGAACGATCGCCTGGTTCGAGACCGTCTGCTGCGGTGTGTAGTTCAGCGTGGAGACAGCCGGTCGCCCTTCCCCGCAGTTGTAGGCCGTCAGGAAGCCTGCGCCGCCGGGCTCGGTGATCGTGAAATTGGCGCTCACCGCGCTGGCATCGGAGGGAATGCCCGGGGTTCCCGCCATCTTCACCCGGACCTGTCGGCCACCGGGCAGGATGCCGATCGCCTGGTTTCGGCGCGAGTCCGCGAAACGGAACGGTGTCACCGGCTGGAACGGTGCGGCGGGGGCCACGATCTTGGACGTCCCCGGCGGCGGGCCCGGATCACCGAGCGGTGCATCGGGGTCGACGTTGAAGCTCCAGTTGGCATTGCCACCGTCGGAACCGACCGACACCGTGTACGTGCCGGTCGTCAACGGTGCTGCGGGAACGACGACCACGGCGTTGTCGCCACCGAGCACCGCACGCGCGGTGCCGGAGGTGTTCGCTGCGTGCAGGACGCAGGTCGGAATCGGACCGGCCGGGCCCCGCAGGGTGGCGCCGGCCGTCGTCACGTTCGACGGCATCATCGCGATCAGCGGCAACCCGACGTTGCGGCCACCCCATCCGCAGAACGTGCGTGGATCCGGCGTCTCGGCGATGAAGCGGGTCATGCTGGTGGTGGCGCCGTCGCCGGGGAACACGATCGGAGTCGCCGGCCGGGGCGCACCCGGGTTGTTGCCACGCAGGACATCGAGCGTCGCTGCTGAGTTCCATCTCGTCCTGGACTCCGCCGGCGGGCTGGCACACATGCCGAAGGCAGCCTGCTGGAGGGTCGGCCGGAGGATCCCGATCGCATGGAACGGACCACTCATCCAGAGGTCGATGTGGCTGCGCGGGGTCGCGCCGGCGTTGGTCGACACCGCCACGTTGCCACTGTTGCCGGCCTGATCACCGTCGACGGAGTACCCCGGTGTGCCGGGGCTCTCGTCGTGGGCGATCCCGTTGAGCAGCATCCAGCACGAGTGGTTCCTGCTGCCGCTCGACCAGGCGGCGTTGTTCGCGACGGGGGCGAGACCCGACTGCGTCCGATAGACGTTGACGATGCCGAGCCAGTCATCGGCGGCCGGTCCGGCGGCCACCACGGGCGCAGCTGTGCTGCCGGCCACCAGGGCAGAGCCCGTGACCGCCAACCCCAGGACGATGGCAGTCCAGCGACGGGAGGTCCGACGGGTCCCCGTCGTCGACGGTGCCGGTGAGTTCGATGTCATGAGCGGAGTCCTGGAGGCAGCGTGTCGACCGGACGTGGACACTGGTTCCTCGCGTCATCGGGTGGTGGCGGTACGTTCTGAAGCGGTCTTGACGGAATACTGATGTCGACCCGAGATCGCCGTGAACGACCGGCAGCACCCGACCCGACGATGAGTTCCCCTCTCCCTCCACCGATTCCCGGCACGGCGGTCGGTGCCGTCCGCGCCGCCGCGCCCGCTCCGAGCCGGCCACATCCGACGCTGCCGGTGGTGGCGGCGGTCGGGGCGATCGGTGTGCTCACGGTGTCGTTGATCGCCTCGAAGTTCCTCCTCGACGCCGTCGTCGGCTTCGGTTGGCCCGTCGCGGTGTACGTGGCGTTGCTGGCCGTCATCGGCTACGGGCCGTCGCTGTGGTGGTGTCGTTACGTCAGTCGGCGATGGGGGACCGGGAACCTCGGAACCGACATCGGACTGCAACCGCGATTCGCCGATCTGGGGTGGGGGCCGGTGATCTGGCTCGGTGCGATCGCAGCGCAGCTCGCCGTCGCTGCGATCGTGCTGGGCCTCGGAGTGCCGCTGGTGGGCAACACCGAGGGCATCGACGAGATTCGGGCCGATCGCACCTACGTGGTGTCGTTGGTGATCACGGCCGTGGTCGCTGCCCCGATCGTGGAGGAGATGGTGTTCCGCGGGGTGGTGATGCGCGGTCTGCGCAGCCGCCTGCCGATCGTTGCAGTGGTCGTCCTGCAAGGGGTGCTGTTCGGCTTCGCCCACGTCGATCCCGTTCGGGGGATCGGCAACATCGGTCTCGTGATGGTGCTCTCGGGCGTGGGAATCGCATTCGGCGTGGCCGTCGCACTGCTCGGGCGGATCGGTCCGGTCATCGTCGCCCACGCGATCTTCAACGGGGCCGTGCTGCTCATCGTGTTGAGCGGCGTCGCCGACCGCCTCCAGGAGGCAGCAGCCCCCTCAGGCGCCGAACAGGTCAACGTTGTCGATCAGCCGGACGTCGTCGAGTCGTGCGGCGACCGCGATCCGAACCCGGCCCGGGTTGCGATGGTCGGGGCCGAGTCGGCCGACGGGGCACAGTGTGTCGCTGTCGAACACCGTCACGTAGTCGAGCGCTGCGAGCGGTTCGCGTTCGATCACCGTGCTGGCGGCCTCGATGGCGTCGGCGACCGTCGAGTCGGCTGACCCTGCGCGTTCGACCGCAGCGGTCAACGCGGCAGGGATGCACACCGCGGCGCGTCGGTGATCGCCGTCGAGCAGCCGGTTCCGGCTCGACATCGCCAACCCGTCGGGTTCACGCACCGTCGGGTGGCCGACGATCTCGACGCCGAGATCGAGGTCGGCGGCCAGGCGGCGCACGACGGCGAGCTGCTGGTAGTCCTTCTCGCCGAACACCGCCAGGTCGGGGCGGGTGGCGGCGAGAAGCTTCGTCACCACCGTGGTCACGCCATCGAAGTGCCCGGGCCTCGACGCGCCCTCCATGGCTGCCGTGAGCCCCGCCACGCTGACGCTGGTGGCGAATCCGCGGGGATACATCGCCGTGGTGGTCGGTGCGTAGACGACGTCGACACCGGCGTCGGTGCAGGCGCGCAGGTCGTCGTCGAGCGGACGTGGATAACGGTCGTAGTCGCCCTGCTCGCCGAACTGGAGCGGGTTCACGAAGATCGACACGATCACGTGGTCTGCCCGGCTGGCAGCGTCGGCGACCAGGTGGAGGTGGCCGGCGTGCAGGGCACCCATCGTGGGAACGAGAGCGATGGTGCCACCGGCCGCTCGAGTGGTGTCGGACCATCGGCGGACGCCACTCGGGTTGTCGACGGCGAGGGCCACGTGGCCCACGCTACTCCGCTCGGCCCGAACGGCCCGCCTGTGGGAGTCGGGCCGACGGGCACACGTCGAAGTAGGCCGGGGCATCGCCGATCGTGACCGCAGCGAGCACGGCATGAACGCACGCGGCGGCAAAGGTGTCGGCACCGGCCCGCAAGATCAGGTTGAGGGCGCTCTGGCGTGACGGGGTCGACCGCATCGCGGCCGGCAGGTTGCCGATGTCATGGGTGCCGGTGGCGAGGCCGAACACGGTGTCGCCGTCGAACATCGAGTGAGCCGGACGGATGGCTCGAGCGAGGCCGTCGTGGGCGACGTCGGCCAGCTTGGCGACCTCCGTCTTCGAGAGGTCGGCCGAGGTGGCCACGACGCCGATGGTCGTGTTCAGGTCGGCCGCCTCACCGGTGAGGTGACGGGCCAGACGTCGTCGATCGCGGGCGGTCGGCGCGCGGAGCGCGAACGGCGACGGGTCCCACGGCATGGCGGTGGCCGGGTCGACGGCGCTGCCGTTCGCGTTGACGACGGCCAACGCCCCGACCGTGACGGACACGGCGACCTCAGTCGAGCCGTCGGCCGGGGGGATCGTCACCGTCGTACTCGCCGTGCCGACGCCGCCCTGCAATCCGCCGGCACGGGCGCCGGTGCCGGCACCGACCGCCCCCCAGGATCGCCGCCCGACCTTCGCCGAGGCGATCGCACGTCGACCGAACTCTGCTCCGGGGCGGTGCTCGAATCGGCCCCCTCGCGCCAGGTCGAACACGACTGCGGCCGGGACCACCGGTACGACGCCCTGCAGGTCGGGCGCCGCTCCGACGGGGAAGCCGAGCGACCGCTCTTCCAGCCAGTCGACCACGCCGTCCGCCGCTGCCAACCCGAACGCGCTCCCCCCGGTGAGGCAGATCGCATGGATCTGTTGAACCAGGTTCTCCGGTCGGAGCGCGTCGGTCTCGCGTGTTCCCGGCCCGCCGCCGCGCACCGACACTCCCGGTGTCGCCCCCGCAGGCGTGTACACGACCGTGGTGCCGGTCTGCCATCCCCGACCGGTGCGCTGGTGGTGACCGACGCGGATGCCGTCGATGTCGGTGATCGAACCGACCGGTTGCACCGGGTCGGTCGACACAGCGCCGTCGTTGCCTGTTCGAGCCATCGGGCCACTGTACGAACCGAGCGACGGGCGACGCGCCGGGGCCCGGCTTTTCGCCCATCGTCCGGGCGGTACGCGGGGAAGTAGCGTCTGGCGTCGTGCTCGATCGACCACCTTTGGCAGGAGGCGTGCTCCAGCAGTTGCGCACCGGCCTCAAACGTGCCGCTGGCGAGGGCGTCATCCGGGCGTGGGAGAGTGCGGTCGAGCTGGGTGCGATCGGGCCGGACACCAGACGTGGGAAGCGCTTCGGGCACATGGGCGCCGGAAGCGTGATCTGCTTTCCTGTGAACGCACTCTTCAACGAGCGGTACATCCACATCGGGACCGGCACGATGTTCGGTCCCCAGATCACGCTGTCGGCGGGCATGGTGCCCGGCCAGCAGATGGTGAGCGACCCGGTGATCAGCGTGGGCGACCGGTGTCTGATCGGCAAGGGCAGTGGCATCGTGGGACACCTCCAGATCGTGATCGGCAACGACGTGTGGACCGGCCATCACGTCTACATCACCGATCAGAACCACGGCTACGGCGACCGCGCTCTGCCGATCTCGAAGCAGGTGATGCCGGAGCGGCCGGTGTCGATCGGTGACGGATCGTGGTTGGGGCACGGCACCGTGGTGCTCCCCGGTGCGGTCATCGGCCGTCACGTGGTGGTCGGCGCCAACAGTGTGGTCACCGGCCCGATCCCCGACTACAGCGTGGCCGCCGGTGTTCCGGCTCGGGTGATCAAGACGATCGGCCCACAGCCGACTGCGTAGCGTCCGTGTGGGTCAGACCACCGAGCCCCGCGGAGGGGCGCAGCTCGGCATCTCGTTGTCGAGCGTGAACTTCTCGATGCGCTCGGTGATCGGCACACCGTTGACCGCGGTTTCGGTGAACGGGACATTCTCGCCGGCACGGAGCTGATCGGCGTAGCGGTAGCGGTCCTCGAGCAGGATGCGGTAGTCGCTCTCCCAGTCGGGGACGATCGCCTGACCCTTCTCGTCGGACGGGGTCACCGCCACGAGCTGATCGAGCATGTCAGCGAGCAGATCGGTCGAGCCGTCGACGAGGTCCGCGCGTACCTGGAGGTCACCGGATGCAGCAGCGTCGAAGGCGCGCAGTTCGAACTCGGTCTGATCGCAGATCGCCTCGGCCCTGGCCGCCCAGTCGCGGTCGTTGATCTTGTTGATCGCTTCCTTGGGCGCGAAGAACAGCGCCCAGATCCAGAAGACGACCAGCAGCACGATCGAGCCCCACAGCAGCACACGGCGGATCGGCGACGTGCGCCACCGGCCCGGCTGCCCGCCGGGAACATGGCTCGGAGGACCCGGGGCGGCGGGGGCGTCGGTGGTCACAATGTCTCACGATATGACGGCGCCAGGCTGGTAGAAACGTCATGTGCCCCCCGCCATCTCGGACACCCCCGACACCGACGCGTCCGCCGACACCACCGGCACGTCGCGTGTGAGGTTCGGCCGGGCGCGACGCAACGCCCGCTTCGTGTTCGAACTGGTGCGCGAGCGCCCCAAGATCTTCGCTGTCGCCGTCGGGGGCGCGGCGGTGTTCGCCCTGCTGACGGTGGCATCGAGCTTCGCGATCGGCCGCGTCATCGACGACGTGATCCTGCCCGCGTTCGACGACGAGGGCGTGTCGGTCGGTGCCGTGGCGGCCGGGCTCGGGCTGGTGATCGGTATCGGCGTGGTACGTGCAGTGGCAATCGTGATCCGCCGCAGTTTCGCCTCGATGACCCAGTGGCGTGTGGCACAGCGCCTCACCAACCGTGTGGTGCGCCGCTACGTCGAGCAACCGGTGAGCTGGCACGATCGGCGCGCCGACGGCGACCTCGTGCAACGCGCCGGAGTGGACGCCGAGGCCAGCGTGACCGTGTTGGCGCCGATCCCGTTCGCCACCGGAACCGTGGTGATGCTTCTGGCGTCGACGGTGTGGATGCTCGTCATCGACGTTCCGCTCGGCCTGGTCGCCGTCGTCGTGTTCCCCCTGCTGCTCGCGATCAACGTGGTCTACGAACGCTCGGTGTCGACGCACTTCACCCGGGCGCAGGACCAGCTCGGCGAGTTCTCCGCAGGCGTGCACGAGAGCTTCGAGGGCGTACAGCTCGTCAAGTCCTATGGGGCCGAAGCCCGTGAGACCGAACGGCTCGCCGGTCTCGCCGATCGGGTGCGGGCATCGCGTGTCAAGGCGATCCGGCTGCGCAGCTGGTTCGAGGCAGTGCTCGACGTGTTGCCGTCGCTCACGAACATCCTGCTCGTGGTGGTCGGCGCTGTTCGGGTGCGATCGGGTGACGTGACCGTCGGCGAGTTCACCAGCGTGATCTTCCTGTTCACGCTGCTGGTGTTCCCGTTGCGACTGATCGGGTACACGCTGTCGGAGCTGCCGCGATCGATGGCGGCGTGGAGCAGGATCCGAGCCGTGCTCGACGAACCGGTCGAGCCCGATCCGGCCGATCGGATCGGCGAGGCCGGCGACGACGTCGGCGTCGAGTTCGACGCGGTGTCCTTCGCCCACGAAGGAGACGGTCCGCCCACGGTGAAGGCGGTCGATCTGGCCGTGCGACGCGGGAGTGTGACCGCGTTGGTCGGGCCCACGGGCTCCGGCAAGTCGACGCTCGCACAACTCGCCGCCGGGCTGATCGGCCCGACCGAGGGTCAGGTCCGGCTGCAGCCCGGGGTCCGATCGATCGTGTTCCAGGAGGCGTTCCTGCTCAGCGGCACCGTGCGCGACAACATCCTGATCGGCGCTCGGTTCGACGACGAACAGATCTGCGAAGCCCTGGACCAGGCGGCTGCCACCGAATTCGTCGAGCGGCTGCCCCAGCAACTCGACACCGTGGTGGGCGAGCGCGGGGTCAGCCTGAGCGGCGGCCAACGGCAACGTCTGGCACTGGCCCGCGCGCTCGTGCGTCGGCCGAGTCTGCTGGTGCTCGACGACACGACGTCAGCGCTCGATCCGTCGACCGAAGCCCAGATCCTCGAACACCTGCGGTTTCGGCTCTCGGGATCGACGGTGCTGATGGTGGCGTCGCGACCCTCCACGATCGCGCTGGCCGACGACGTGGTGTTCGTCGTCGAGGGCCGGATCGCTGCGCACGGCACCCACGACGAGCTGCTCGTCGGCGTTCCCCGCTACCGCGAGCTGGTGGAGGCGTTCGAGTCGGACCGCACGGGTGGCGAGCCCGGTCGAGGCGTCCAGGGCGGCCCGACGAGCGCAGTGGTGGGATCATGAGCATCGACCCGACGATCGCGGCGCGTGTCGGCACGATGACACCGGTCAACGAGGACTCGGCGGTCCGCACGATCGGCCGTGGCCTCGAGACGGCCCCGATCCTGCGTCAGGGGCTGGGTGTCACCTGGCTGCTGGCAGCGGTGGGGGCGGCCGGGCGAGTCGTGGTGCCGATCCTCATCCAGCAGGCGATCGACCGTGGGATCACCGACGACGGGGTCCGCGTCGATCTGATCGTCCAGATGGCGCTGCTCGGCGCCGTCGCGGTGATCGTGTCGGGCATCGCATTCCGCCACGCGGCGATGCGCCTCGGCGAGCGCAGCGAACGAGCCCTGCACGACCTGCGCGTCCGGCTGATCCGCCACATCCACCAGCTCAGCCTCGCCG
>CAZJUC010000052.1:7448-17210 GCA_964549065.1 uncultured Ilumatobacteraceae bacterium | reverse complement strand
CGTCGGCGACACGTTGAGCTGGGCGTTCTCGGCGACTCCCACGATCTCGATCGTCTTGCCGCCCGGCAGCAGCGTGACGGTGTCGCCGATGTCGTAACCCAGGCGCACGTCGGCGTCGCTCACCACGGCTTCGTCGTCGGCGATCGGGAACCGCCCGCCGATCAGCTCCGCCGGTGCGCCGATGCCGTTGCCGTCGGGGCCGAGTTCGTACCCGATGATCGTGGTGTCGAACGTCTCGCCGTCGGCGTTGCCGCTCGGCATGCCCGTGAACGTGCCCTGTCCGATCCGGCCGACCTCACCGGTGCCGGCAGCGTCGCGTACCTGCTCCTCCATCGGCGGGGTGATCACGCTGCCCTGGATCACCCGCTGGCCGTCCACGCTGTACACGAGCACCGGTGCACTCTGCTCGCGGATCGCACCGATGAAGCCGGTGATCAACCCGTTCTGCAGCGACTGCTGGAACAGGATGAGGAACACCAGCAGGGCGATGGCGGCGATCAGCAGCGCGAAACGCACCTTGGCGCGAGCCATTTCCTTGAAGGCGAGAAACATCGTCGGGGGACCTCGCTGCGCCACGCTAGCCAGTCGGACCGCCCACCGACCGCCGTGCTCGATTCGCCGATCGTTGGCGGCGGCGTCGATGTCGTGGGAAGCTGCGACCATGACGTATCCGGTCGCGCTGTACCTGCAAGACGCCCACGACATCCGCCACGGAATCGAACTCGCCCAGTACGCCGAGGCGAAGGGTTTCGACGCGGTCTGGCAGGCCGACAGCCGCCTCGTGCGCGACGCGGTGGTGCCGATGGCGGCGTTCGCGGCCAACACCGAGCGCATCAAGATCGGCTCCGGTGTGATCGACATCTGGACCCGCAACGCAGCGCGTCTCGCGTCCACGTTCTCCACCCTCGACGACCTGGCGCCCGGACGGATCATCTGCGGACTCGGGGCATGGTGGGATCCGTTGGCGTCGAAGGTCGGCATCGACCGCGCCCGACCATTGAAGGTGATGCGCGAGGTGGTCGACGCGACCCGTGGGCTGCTCGCCAACGAGACCGTGTCGCTCGACGGCTACCACGTGCAGCTCGACGGGGTGGAACTCGACTACGTGTACCAGGAGCGCCGCCCGAAGGACGTGCCCATCTACATCGGTGCCACCGGAATGCAGATGATGGAACTCACCGGCGAGATCGCCGACGGCGCCGTCCTCAACTATCTGGTGTCACCGGACTACAACCTCGGAGCGATCGAGGCGCTGACGCGCGGTGCGGCGAAGGCGGGTCGCACGATCGACGACATCGACCGCCCGCAGCTCGTGGTGTGCTCCGTCGACGACGATCGCCGAGCCGCGCTCGACGGTGCCCGGCTGCTGGTCACCCAGTACCTCGGCCAGCAACCCCACATCATGAAGGCGTCCGGGGTGCCCCAGGAACTGCTTGACGAGATCGGCAAGGTGCTCACGTGGCCGGCCACGCACGAGCAGGTGGTCGCCGCGAGCAAACTCGTGCCGGACGAGATCGTGCAGATGATCACGGCGTCGGGCACCCCCGACGAGGTGCGAGCGAAGGTCGACGAGTACGTCGCCGCCGGCTGCACCTGCCCGATCCTGTATCCCCTGGCCGATGACGTCCACCTCATGATCGACACCTTCGCCCGCTGACGCGACGATCGGTGTCGGACACCAGTCGTCGCACGCTCGTTGCCTAGGGTCTGCGGGTATGCGCATCACGTTGCCGTCCGGGACCGAGGCCGAGATCGCCGAGCCGACCCACGCGGAGGCCGATCCGACGATGGGGCTGGTGATCGCGCCGGACATCTTCGGCTTGCGACCGCTGTTCGACGACATGACCGCGCGACTCGCCTCGATCTGGTCGATGACGGTGTGTGCCGTCGAGCCGTTCCCCGGTCGCGATCTCGGCGACGACGTCGAGCCCCGATTCGCCGCGGTACCGAACCTCGATGACGACGTCGTGCTGCGTGACCTCGTCGAGGCCGCTGACGCCACCGGCTGCGATCGGGTGGGGCTCCTCGGCTTCTGCATGGGTGGCATGTACTGCTTCAAGGCTGCGCGCAGCGAGCGATTCGCGAAGATCGCCAGCTTCTACGGCATGATCCGCCTTCCCGACGCGTGGGTCGGTCCGGGCCAGGGTGAGCCGCTCGAACACCTCGCCGCAGGGCATCCCGACAGGGTGCTGGCCATCATCGGTGAACTCGACACGTACACGCCACCCGATGACGTGGCGGCGTTGGAGGCCGCCGGCGTCAGCGTGGTGCGCTATCCCGACGCCGAGCACGGGTTCGCCCACGCGCCGGAGCGACCGTCGCATCGTCCGGCGGACGCTGCTGACGCCTTCCAACGGGCCCACACCTGGCTCACCACGTGATGTCGTGCCGGATCACGCCTGGGGTCTGACCCCAGGCGTGATCAGCGGGCGCGGAGTTCGAGCCGGTCGCGCTGGGTGATCTTGTAGGAGCGGTCGTTCTGTTCGAGCCAGCCCAGGCGGATGAAGCTGGCGATCGCCTTGTTGACACGCTCGCGAGAGGCGCCCACCATGCCCGCCAGCTCCTCCTGAGTGACCGGCAGCATGAACTCGTCGGTGCCGTTGGCCAGCTCCAACAGTCGCTTGGCCGTGCGACCGGTGACGTCGAGGAACACCGAATCGGCGAGTGCCTCGTCGGTGACGCGGATGCGCTGGGCCAGCAGACGCGCCACGTTCCACAGCAGCTTCGGGTTCTTCTCGAACATCGACAGGACCCGGTCGTAGGGAATCGACAGCACGGTCGTCGGCTCGAGCGCCCGGGCCATCGCCGAACGCGGCCCGTCGTCGAGCATTCCCATCTCGCCGAACAGGTCGCCCTGCTCCATCAACGCCACGACGCTCTCGCGACGGTCGATCGGATTGGCGAGCGCGATGGCGAGGCGGCCGCGCAGCACCAGGAAGAGCGCTTCGGGCGGGTCACCCTCGTTGAACAGGACGTCGCCACGGATCAGGTGCAGCTCCTGGCCCGCCGACGCAACCTCGTGGAGGGCGTCCGGTGATGCATCGGCGAAGAAGTCGGTGCGGGTGAGGGTCTCTTCATGAGCCATGACATCGGTCACGGTACTACCCTTCGCCGTTGTGCCCGGTGCCGAGCAGATATGGACGATCGTGGTCGGTGGCGGCAGCGGCACTCGGTTCGGCACACCCAAGCAGTACGAGGCGCTCGGTGAGATCCGGGTGATCGACCGATCCGTCGCCGTCGCCCGGGCAGCATCCGACGGCGTGGTCGTCGTCGTGCCGCCAGACGACGCCGAACGAGAGGGGGCGGTGGCCGGTGGCGCCACCCGCAGCGACTCGGTGCGGGCCGGGCTCGCCGTCCCCGCCGACGCGACCATCATTTGTGTGCACGACGCGGCGCGACCGTTGGCGAGCGTCGAGCTCTACCGCCGCGCGATCGCTGCAGTGCGCGCCGGTGCCGACGCGGCCATCCCGGCACTTGCGGTTGCCGACACCATCAAGGTGGTCGACCGGGACCTGGTCGTGTCGACGCCCGATCGGGCCTCGCTCGTGGCCGTACAGACGCCGCAGGCCTTTCGCGCCGGGGTGCTCCGAGCCGCGCACGAAGGTGGCGGTGACGCGACCGACGACGCTGCGCTCGTCGAGGGCCTCGGTGGCGTGGTCGTGGTCGTCGCGGGCGAAGCGACCAACCGCAAGATCACCGTGCCCGACGACCTCGACTGGGCTCGATCCGAAATCGCCGAACCGACGGGAGCCGACCGATGACCACCAACGAGATGCGCGTCGGCCAGGGTTTCGACGTGCACCGGTTCAGCACCGACCCCGAGCGCGTGATGGTGCTCGGGGGCTGTCATTTCGACGGTGTCACCGGTCTCGAGGGCCACAGCGACGCCGACGTCGTTGCCCACGCCTGCGCCGATGCGCTCCTCGGTGCTGCCGGCCTCGGTGACATCGGTGTGCACTTCCCCGACACCGACGAGCGGTGGGCTGGTGCCGATTCGATGGCGCTGCTGCGGCACGTTGTCTCGATGCTGGCCGAGGATGGCTGGCGAGCATCGAACATCGACTGCGCACTGGTCTGCGAACGTCCGAAGATCGCCCCCCACCGTGACGAGATGCAGCGCAACCTGAGCGCGGCCGTGGGCGCACCCGTCACGGTCAAGGGCAACCGAGCTGAGCGGCTCGGAGCCATCGGGCGGGAAGAGGGAGTCGTGTGCTTCGCCACGGCGCTCGTCCATCGACCGGTTGCGGAGGAGTCGTGATGGCCCGGCGCTCGACGCCCGGGCGTCGCGGACCGAACCCGAACAAGCCCGGGGGCAAACCATCCGCGAGCCGTCCGACCGGGAGCCGACCCTCCGGCCGGTCGCCAGGCGGCAAGCCGTCAGGCGGAAGGGTGTCAGGCGGCAAGACGTCGGGCAGCAAGGCATCGGGGGGCAAGGCATCGGGGGGCAAGGCATCGGGCGGCCGGTCGTCGGGCGGCGGGCCGGGCGCGGCGAAAGGTCTGGGAGGGCGACAGGTCGAGGGCCGGCAAGCGGTGCGCGAGCTGCTGATGGCCGAGCGTCGCAAGGTGCACGAGGTCTGGATCAGCGCGGAACTCGAGGGTGATCCCGGTGTTGCCGACATCGTCGAGATCGCTGCGGCACGGCGTGTCGCGTTGCTGCACGTGGCCAGGGCGCGGCTCGAGCGAGAGGCCCGCAGCGAGGCTCCCCAGGGGGTGTTGGCCCACGCGGCGGAACTCCCCGAAGCCGACCTGGGAGAGCTGATCGGAGTGCGGACGCAGCAGGAGGGACAACGACGAGCGAGGCCACCGTTCCTGGTGGCCGTCGACGGCGTCACCGACCCGGGCAACCTCGGCGCCATCATCCGGAGTTGCGACGGTGCCGGGGTGACGGGCGTGCTCCTGCCGCGGCACCGATCCGTGCATGTCACCCCGACCGTCGCGAAGGCGTCGGCCGGCGCGGTGGAGTACGTCCCCATGGCATTGGTGCCCGGCCTGCCGGCAACGTTGAAGCAACTGAAGGACCGCGGTGTCTGGGTGGTCGGCCTCGACGACGCCGCCGACGGCTCGATCTACGGGATCGGTGCGCTGGCGACCGAACCGATCTGTGTCGTGCTCGGCGCGGAGGGCGCCGGGCTCTCTCGACTGGTGCGAGAACGGTGTGACTCGATCGTCAGCATCCCGATGGCCGGCCGGATCAGCTCGCTCAACGTGTCGACGGCTGCGGCCATTTCTCTCTACGAAGTCTCAAGATTGCGTCACGACATGCCGTAGTTTGATCATGGACCCAGGTGATCTCCGAGCGGACGCAACGCCGAACGACCGAGTTTGCGCCCAGCCGTTCGGCCGTCGAGCCCTCATCGTCGGTGGTGTGGGAGCGGTTGCCGGTGCTGCGCTGTCCACGGGACCCGGGTCGTTCGTCGACGCTGCCGGCGTCGTGTCGGGATCGAGCTACTTCGTCCCTGTCGATCCCCAGCGTTTCTGTTCCACCCGGGAGAGGTTCGGTTACACGAACCGTGGAGACAACACCATCCGCGTCCCGATCGGTGGAGTGCGCAGCGTGCCGCGCGAGGCGGTGGCCGTTGCGTTGACGCTCACCGGCGTCAACCTGGCCGGCCGCAACTGGCTCAGCGCCTATCCCGCTGGTACCCCGTGGCCAGGCACCTCGAGTTCGAACAGCGAGGCCTACGGCCAAGCGGTCGCGAACCTGGTCACGGTCAAACTCGGAACGGGAGGCGCCATCGACGTTCGTAGTCTGTATCCCAGCCACGTCATCGTCGATGTGTCCGGCTACTACATGGCGGCCCCCAGCGCCGTCTCGGCCGGTCGCCTCGAGACGGTCGAACCGTTCAGGGTCATGGACACCCGCAGTACGGGCAAGCCGGCCGCCGGCGCGACGGTTGCGGTCGATCTCTCGGGACGACTCCCCGCCGATGCGGTCGCCGTGGTCGCGAACGTGACGGCGGTCCAATCCTCCGGCGGGGGATTCGTCACTGCCTACCCGCTCGGGCAGCAACTGCCGTTGGCATCGAATCTCAACTATCGACCCGGCGAGGTCCGGGCCGGCGCGGTCATGGTCAAGCTCGGTCGAACGTCCGGGAAGTTCGGCTTCAGCCTGTACACGATGGCGTCGTGCCATCTCGTCGTCGACATCGCCGGCTACATCACGGGCCCGTCCGCCCAGTCGTCCTCCGACGGGCTCTTCGTGCCGATCGCGCCGCAACGCATGCTCGACACCAGAACGCGGGGTCGACGGGTGTGGCCGGGCGGCACTGCCACCTTCGGGCTCCCCGGAGCGATGGCCCGACAAGCCCGAGCGGTTGCGATGAACCTCACCGTGACCTCCTCGATCGGTGCCGGCTACTTCACGCCGTACGCCGCCCAGACGCCTCGTCGCGTGGTTTCTGCACTGAACGTGGCCCGACCTGGCCAGACGATTGCCAACCACACGTTCAGCAAGGTGTCCACAGCAGGCGTCGCGTGCTTCTCGCAGAGCGGCGCGCACATCATCGCGGACGTCACCGGTTGGTACACGGGCGGCCCCGAGCGGGCGAGCGTCGGTCCCCCTGTCGATCCGCCTCCGCCCGGTGGACCGATCCCGTGGATCATCGAGATCCCGAGGCTCGGGCTCACGCACTGGGTCTTCGATGGCGACGCTGACCGCATCGTCGATTCCGGCCACACGTGGCACTGGACCGGTACCGGGCTGGTCGGACAAGGCGGCAACAGCGTGCTGTTCGGCCATCGCACCGAGCACGGTGGTCCATACCGCAACCAGCATCGGATCCGCGGCGGTGACGAACTGATCGTCCACACCTCCGATCAACGGCGCTACACGTATCGCATGGTGAGCGAATTCGTCACCAGCAAGTACTCCAACGACATCCTCGGAGCGACACGCCGAATCGGCGGCGAGACGATCTCGCTGGTGTCGTGTTCGAGGACGAACCGGTTGCCGACCAGTCTCCAGTATCGGCTCATCACCACCTTCGCCCTGGTTCGCTGGGACGACCTCGGCTGAGACGTGGGTTCCCTCTGGCCGCGGTCGATATCCTCGACCGTCACGCCGGGTTAGCTCAGTTGGTAGAGCACTTGATTTGTAATCATGAGGTGGCGAGTTCGATCCTCGCACCCGGCTCCATCCAGACGTCGAGTTCGGGTTGACTCGTGGTAGCGCCTGTGTTCGGGGGCGTGACCGCAGGTCGGCAGATCAGTGGTCGTGGTCAACAGGAGCCAGCGAAGCTGTGGTACTGCGTGACCGTCTCGAAGCCCATTCGTTGATAGACCGGCGCGCCCATCGGGCTGGCCTGCAGCACACCGATCGTGCAGCCCAGTTCTCTGCCGGTGACGAGCGCCGTGGTGGTGATCGCGGCCCCGAGCCCTTGTCGCCGGAAGCGCTCGCGCACGCCAATCGAGTACACGCCGGCGACATCATCGGTGCGAAGCAACTGACCACACGCAGCCGGATCATCATCGACGTACCCAACGAACCAGGAGCAGCGGTCGTCGGCAAGTGACGACGCCGGGGCGAGGGTGCCTGCCGCCTCGAGCGGTGCGCCAAAGGCCTCGGCGGCGACGACGGCAAAGTCTGTGAGCTGCGCTGCGTCAGCCACCGGCAGCATCTCGACGTCGCGGTCCGCCTCCGGGAGATCCGAAAGCGGCGCGAGGGCCATCCCGGGCTGCGTGGTCGCGGTCGGATCCAGACCAACCGACTCGGCCACATCTGCGACGGCGCTGGCGACGGAGGCCGGAGCCGTTACCCAGAATGGAACGTTGCGCGCTGAGAGCCAGCGCGTTGCCGAGGCCAGATCTTCGGGAACCGGCTTTGCGAACACGAACGCCTGGTTGAACAGCGGCATCGGCACGCCGACCGAGGAGCAGCGGATCGCGCCGAACGTCCGCGACGCACCCCCTGCGGCGTGCTCGGCCGTGAAGTGCAGCCACCCCGCCCAGTTCTCGTTCAGATCGGCCAACACGTTCCGGGTCACCGAATGCCCCCTCGTTCCCTGCTGGTTCACCCTAGACCGTTCAACGTTGCGTCAAGCGAGTGTGGGACTCCCGCCCACCGCCACCCGAAGTGCCGCTCGAGCGCACTCGACAACAGCCCACGGGACGCGGTGGAGTTCTTCCACCTCGACTGGCTGCGCCACCGGCCGCGCACATCGAGCGACAGTGCCGCAAGATACCGATGCGGGTCTGGCGCTCCATGGCGGGGCGCAGGTCCACGGTCCGGCTCACCGCATCACATGGAGGACGACGCGTCGGAGCGGCCTCCGGCAAGGCGAATTGTCCGGGGGCTCCGTTCAGCGATCGGGAAGTGGTTGTCGGAACAGTCCGGGAGGCACGGGCGCGCCCGACCTGACCAGTGCCACGTGCCATGACGGCGACGAGCCGAGCGCCCACCGGAGTGCGCGCACGGTCGTCCGCCCGACCTGTTCGCTGCCTCGCGCCGGCTGAAGGTCGATCAGGGCGCGAACCTCGGGCTGGATCGTCGGGACGGCCGCGTTGAACAGCAGCCGGTATCCGAGCTTCACACCCACCGGCAGCGGTGGCTCCTGCAGGAACTTCAACGCGTTGGCCTGCGCCGTCGAGCCCGCCAGGGCGGGACACTCCGCGATCCACTGCGAGAGTTCGGCGGCGGTCTCCGGAAGCGGTGAGGCGTCGAGCAGGGCGCCGATCTTCGCCTGTTCGGACACGAATCGGTCCGCCTCGGTCGTGGTGAGTCGACGTGGCCCGTAGGTCTGATATGCGGCGAGGAACGAGTCGGTGAGGACGTTGTGCACCCACGCCGCCATCTCGGGTTGTCCCGCGCTGTAGGGCCGGTCCCGTTCGGAACGTCCCCGGACGGGCCGGTGCGCCGCACGGACGGCGGCGACGGCGGCCTCGACCTCGGGCATCGACCCGAACGTCGTCTCGGTGACATAGACCGACGTGCGGTTGAGTCGGCCGAAGGGGTCGTCACGGTAACGGGAGTGCTCCTCGACGCCGGCAACGACTTCGGGGTGGGCGGTCTGTACAACGAGTGCACGGATCCCACCGACGAATGCGGCGGCATCGCCGATCACTCGCCACGACACCGAATCGGGTCCCAGGAGTCCGGGGTCACCGGGGTGGTCGAGTGTGTGCTCGAGTGCCTTCGGGCCGTGGGAGAACAGTGCGGACGTCGATGCGACCACCCTGTCCTTGAGGCTTCCGATCACGCTGTTCATGCCGACCGGAACGTAGTCCCTGGGCGTCGACTCGGTGTTTCGGACATCTCGAACTGCTCGTTCGGCGAGTTCATCGGATCGCTCGGGTCAGGTGTCGACGTCGGTGCAGGCGGACTGCGCCTCGCCGCCACCGGGCACGAACCGATCCCACTCGTCCTGGGTGAACTCTCGGCCGACGATCTCGCAGGCACGCTCGACCCATCGCTCCGGGTCGACGGAGAGCTGCAGGAGCTGTCCCGAGCTCGCCACCCACACGGTGTTCGATGCCTCGTCGGACCATGGCGGGTTCTGGTGGCGCGACCCGGATCCGTCCCAGAGGACGCCGAGCAACTCCGACCGTTCCACATCCCAGAGTTGAACGCTCCCATCCGTTGCAGCGATGACGAGGAGCTCGCCTCGCCCGCGATTCGCGCAGTCAGCGCCGTGCTGACGGTGCCCGGCGTTGACCACTGTTGACCCTTGCACGAGGCATGACCGAGGCACGACCGAGGCACGACCGAGGCAGAAGTCCGGCGGTGATCATGCGGTGCCCCGAATGCCTCGGCGATCGTCGGGAGCT
>CAZJUC010000052.1:0-7348 GCA_964549065.1 uncultured Ilumatobacteraceae bacterium | reverse complement strand
GAAGTCCGGCGGTGATCATGCGGTGCCCCGAATGCCTCGGCGATCGTCGGGAGCTCGATCAACAAGAAGTCGCTTGCGGACGGTTCTCCGTTCGGGCCGCGTGCCTCCCGTCGCCGACCGGCTCAGCTCTCGAGGTCGGCGTCGACGGGGATCGCGGTGCGGTCGAGACGGGGGTGGGTTTCGTACATGCGCACGATCACGACGATGCCGGAGGTCGCGGTGAGAGCGGCGATCGCCCAGATGGCGACGGTGATGTCGAAGGCATCGGCGAGCACTCCGGCGAGGAGGGCGCCGACGGCGAAGCCGCCGTCTCGCCAGAGCCGGTAGATGCCGACCGACCGGGCTCGCCAACTCGGGTGGGCGACGTCACCGATGGCGGCGAGCAGCGTCGGGTACACCATCGCGGTACCGACGCCGATCAGGATGGACGCCATCGCCCACGGGCCGAACCCCTCGGTCGCTGCGAACAGGCCGAGCGCGGTCGCTTGGACGAGCATGCCGCCGGCGATGAGCGGTTTGCGGCCGATGCGGTCGGACAGGCCACCGGTGACGAGTTGGCCGAGGCCCCACACCAGCGGGTAGAGCGCGGCGAGGATGCCGATGCGCCCGACCGACAGCCCTGCGGCCGCGAAGTACAGCGGCAGGAGGCCCCACGCGAGTCCGTCGTTGAGGTTGTTGACGAGACCGGCCTGCGACGCGGACGACAGCGCCTTCTCCTCGAACGAGGTGAGCTTGAAGATCTCACCGGTGGTGAGTTCGCCGTGGAGGTGGTCGGCGCCGGCGATGTGGCCGGCGGCCTCGTGGGTGGCATGGTCGCGGGTTTCGCGGACGAACAGTGTCGAGATGCCGAGGCCGAGCGCCGCGAATGCGAGCCCGAGGTAGAACGGTTCGGGGCGAAGTCCGTACTCCTCGGCGATGAACCCCGTGGCCAGGGCGGTGGCGGCGACGGCGATGTAGCCGGCGGCCTCGTTGAAGCCCATTGCCAGGCCCCGCTTGGCGGGCCCGACCAGGTCGATCTTCATGATGATCGTGGTCGACCAGGTCAGCCCCTGGTTCACGCCCAACAAGACGTTGGCGAAGATCACCCACTCCCACGTCGGCGCCCACATCAGCAGCAGCGGCACCGGGACGCCGACGAGCCAGCCGGCGATCAGCACCGGCTTGCGGCCGAATCGATCCGACAGGGTGCCGGCGAAGAAGTTCGTGCCGGCCTTGACGATGCCGAACGCGGCGATGAACGTGAGGGTGGCGGAGAACGCGGTGAGGCCGAACTCCTCCTCGGCCAACAGCGGCAGTACGGTGCGCTCCTGTCCGATCATCCCGCCGACGAGGGCATTGACGCCGACCAGCAACAGAAACTGGGGGAGGTTCTCGCGTAGGCCGAGCAGGATCGGTTTCGACACGCCGCCCGTGTTCTCACGACCGGTCATGAGGGTGTTCCCGGTGGTCGACCTCTCCCGGTCGAGATCAGGCGGTGTGGAACCGGCATGGGCGCTCGCTGCACGACCAGGTCACGTTTCGGATGCTGGTGCTCGTCGTCCGCGTGCGAAGTAGAGCAGCGGGCCGAGGAAGTTGACGGCGATGATGCCCGCCCACCTGCGCTTGGACCCGCTCACCTGTTCGGCAGGGCGCTGGGCCAGGTCGGTCCAGGCACTCACGGCGAGCGACAGCTGGATCGCGGTCAGCAGCATCAACGTGGCCTTGCTGCGTGCCGAGAGCTCGTCCCAGCGTCGTGACCTCCGCATCGTTGCCGTCCTCCTCGGGTCGGATCCCAGTGTGCACAGGACGCGTGGCCGCCGTCCACTGCCGTTCGTCCGTGCTCGGGAGACGTCAGTCGTGTGGGCGGTGTCTGGTCTCGCCGCTGGTGTCGCACGCGAACCAGCGAAGAGCGATCACGAGGCCGGCGACGCCCCACAGAACGACCACGGCGAGGTGGCCCCAGGCAAACCCGAGGGCAGCGGCGTCGGGTCGTGCCGTTGCGGCGAGGCTGACCGAGAAGTGCCGCAGCGGGAAGAGCCAGCCGATCGCGGAGAGTGCGCTGGGAAGCGGGTCGCCGAACAGGAAGATCTCCGACAGGAACGACAGCGGAAGCAGGGTGCCGAAGGCGACGGCTTGCACGGCGCCGGGTCGGACGACGGCGACGAGGGCCATCGCGAGAGCTGCGCTGGTGGCCGTGCCGAGCACGATGGTGACAACCGCCGCAGGCACCTGGCTCCAGATGATGTCGAAGTCGTAGACGGTCGTGCCGACGACGACGAGTGCGATCGTGATCGTTGCGCAGATGCACATGGCGGCGCCGATCCGGCCGGCGACATGGGCGCTGGTCGGCAGTGGCGTCGTTCGGAGCCGCTTGAGGGTGCCGTCGCCGCGTTCCTGGGCGGTGGCGGTGGCGAGGTTGACGTAGGCGATCATCGAGATCGAGAACACCGCCATCGCGGGTACCGCGTACTGGATGTAGCGGATTCCGTCGACCGATGTCTCGCTCGGCCCGAGCCACCGTCCGTCGACCAGGATCTCGTCGCCGTAGAGGCCGGCGAAGATCGCCAGGAACACGACGGGGATGCCGACTCCGAACACCGCGCCGATCGGGTTGCGGAGGAAGAGCCGGGTGTGGTGGCGAACCTGGCCGGCGAACAACCGCGGCCATCCCGGTCGTCGCAGCTCAGCCGTCGTCGCCATCACGGCTCGCGTGGTCGGATCGGGTGAGTTGGAGGAAGACGTCTTCCAGCGACGGTCGCGACACCGTCAACGCGTCGAGGGTGGTGCCGTTGTCGGTCGCCCACCGGGTCAGGGTCGACAGTGCGCTGGTGGCGTCGGGTACACGCATCTCGACGAGTGTCCCGAACGTCTCCGTGCTGCCGGACGTCCGGGGCAGATCGGCAGCGGTCAGGTCGGGGGCCAACCGGAAGCTGATCACCGACTGGGCCCCGATCCGCCGCGCGAGGTCAGCCGAGCTGCCGTCGGCGATCAACGAGCCCTGGGCCATCACGAGCATCCGGTCAGCGAGGTGTTCGGCTTCGTCCATGTAGTGCGTGGTGAGCAGGATCGTGGTGCCGGAGGTCCGCAGGCTCCGGACGAATTGCCACGCCTCCCGTCGTGCCGCGGGGTCGAACCCGGTGGTGGGTTCGTCGAGGAACAGCACCTCTGGTCGCCCCACGAGCGCCAGGGCCAGATCGAGCCGACGCCGCTGCCCGCCGGACAGCGTTCCGACGCGGGCGTCGCGGCAGGTGCTGAGTCCCATCAACTCCAACAAGTCGTCCGGGTTCCACGGCTCGGCGAAGAAGCCGGCATACAGATCGAGTGCCTCTGCCGCAGTGACCGACCCCCAGATCGCCGTCTCCTGCAGCACGACCGCCACCCGCTCTCGCCACGCCCGGCCCGTACGGCGTGGATCGCATCCGAGGACTTCGATCGATCCACTGCTCGGCGACCGGAGCCCTTCGAGCATTTCCACGGTGGTGGTCTTGCCGGCTGCGTTGTGGCCGAGCACCGCAACGGTCTCGCCGCGGTCGACCGAGAACGACACCCGGTCGACCACCGTCCGGTTCCCGTAGGTCTTGCTGAGATCGGCCACGTCGATGATCGCCACGCCGACCTCATCCCTGCGTCTCGGACGGTCCCTGCGTCCTGGACGCACGACGTTGCCGACTCCGGAGATCCACGACCGCGCCGGCCACGAGACCGATCGACGCCCCGACGGCGATCCACGGGGCAGCGACATCCGGGCCGAGCACTCCGAAGAGGAGCCCGACGCCGGCACCGATGACGAGCCCGATCGCGGTGGCGAAGTCGATCAGACTGCGCTGCTCGCTCATGTCGGGTGCCTCCCTGATGCCGTCGGACGTGGTCAGCGTCGTCCGACCGAAGGAGGTCCGACCAGAGACCAAGGGCCCTGAAATCCGGGCCGCGCTGGCCCATTCGGGCTCGGGCTCGGGCTCGGGCTCGGGCTCGGGCTCGGGCAGCAGGGTGTCAGTCGTCGGCGACCGCGATCTCGCGCACCCGCGCGAGCAGCACTTCGAGCGCCGGTCGGTTCAGGCCGCCCTCGGGGATGATCACGTCGGCGTGACGTTTGCTCGGCTCGATGAAGCGCTCGTGTGCTGGACGCACGGTCGCGAGGTATTGCTCGATCACGAATTCGGGGGTGCGGCCGCGCTCGGCGACGTCGCGACGCAGACGGCGGATGAGGCGGATGTCGGCGGCGGTGTCGACGAAGATCTTGAGGTCGAACCGCTCGCGCAACGCCCGGTCCCACAGCACGAGGATCCCGTCGACGACCACGATGCGTGCCGGCTCGACCATGCGCACCTCGTCGGAGCGGTTGTGCTGCGTGTAGTCGTAGACCGGCACCGGCACCGACGCGCCGTTGACGAGCGCAGCGAGGTGATCGTTGAGCAGCGCCCAGTCGAACGCGTCGGGATGGTCGTAGTTGACCGCTCGGCGCTCTTCGATGGGGGTGTCGCCCAGGTCGAGGTAGTACGAGTCGAGCTCGATCAGCGAGAGGTGGTCGGCGCCCGTCAACGACACCAAACGCTCGGTGACGGTGGTCTTGCCGGAGCTGCTCCCGCCTGCGATACCGATCATGAACGGGCGCCTCGACACGCCCGGCACGATAGACGCATCGTCTGTCGCGCGCGACATGCGCACGGGGTGCTTGTATTCCGCGTCCGTTTGCGGCCAACCTGTGCGTGATGCTCGACGAACGCTCCGCTGCCATGCTCGATTTCGAACGTGCCTGGTGGAACAACGACGAACCGCGTGACCAGGTCATCCGCGCGCGCTTTCAGTGTTCGCCGGAGGAATACCATGCGGAACTGACCAAGGTGCTCGACGACCCGGCCGCGATGGACCACGACCCGCTCGTGGTGCGTCGACTCAAGCGGCTGCGCCTCCGGGCCCGCAAAGCCCGCCTCGACGGTTCGTCGGCGGCGGCAGGAGAGGGAGCGCACGCATGAGCAACGAAGATCCCAACGCACCTGAGGCACCGACGCCCGAACGCCGGTCCGCGCGTCAAGGCGTCGGCGGTTCACCGATGGGTTCCACCATCAGCATCGTGCTGGCCGTGGTGGCGGTGATCGTCGGCTTCCTGATCCTCAACAACATCACCGACAACGGCGGGTCCAACGCCGGTGGCGGCATCACGCCGGTCGACTCGGCGCCGGTCGACTCCTCGGGAACATCAGTCGCCGAGAACACCACGACCACCACCACCGAACCGCCGCTCGTCACCGACGGGGCGACGGTCGTGGTCGCCAACGCCAGCGGTGTCGGTGGTTCAGCCGGTCGGATGACCACCGAACTCGCGGCGCTCGGTTTCGTGATGGCCACGGCGACCAACTCGACCCAGACGGGGCTCGAGGCGTCGATCGTGCAGTACGACCCGAGCATCGCTGCCGCTCAGGCGGTCGCCGAGTCGGTCGCCCGCGCCATGGGTGGGCTCACCGTCGAGACCCTGCCGACGCCGCCGCCGGTCGACGGTGGATCACTCGAGGGGGCCGGCGTGCTCGTCCTGCTCGGCACCGATGAAGCCGACAAGACGATTGCTCAACTCTCGGCGCCGGTTGCGTCGGTCGCTCCGGCCCCGGACGTCTCCGGGACGACCACGCCGACCACGACCGGCTGAGTGTCTGCCGTGGTGTCGGACACCTCGGCAACACCGATGATCAGCGAGCCGACAGCCAGCGTGAGGCGGCCGCCTCGACGCAGCGCTTGGGTTCGGCGAACGCTTCGGCCTCGCCGAACTCGTCGACCAGTGAGACCACGTCGACGCCGGCCGGTGTCGAACGGTCGGAGCGGGCGTCGGAGCCGACGATCGCCAGGACGGCCACCCCGTGATCGGCGGCGATCGATGCGACACCTCCGACCACTTTGCCCTCGGAGCTCGTGTCGTCGAGGCAACCCTCGCCGGTGATGACGAGGTCGGCGTCCTCCAGGTGGTCGTAGAGGTCGAGTTCGTCGGCCACCAGTTCGAACCCGGGAAGCAGGGTGCCGCCGAGTGCTGCGAGCGCACCGCCGAGCCCGCCGGCGGCGCCGCCACCCGGGACGGTGGTGACGTCGAACTCGAAGTCGTCGGCGAACATCTGGGTGAGACGCTCGAGGCGACGGGTGAGCATTGCCACCTGGGCCTTGGTG
Organism: uncultured Ilumatobacteraceae bacterium; assembly: GCA_964549065.1. Classification (GTDB taxonomy): domain Bacteria; phylum Actinomycetota; class Acidimicrobiia; order Acidimicrobiales; family Ilumatobacteraceae; genus Sva-07. The sequence continues at coordinate 1,219 of CAZJUC010000052.1, read as the reverse complement.
GCGCCCTTCTGCGGACCGAACACCGCAGCAGCGTCGGTGAACGCCGTCGCCACATCGCAGGCGACGAGCAGTTCCACCTGCTTGAGTCGGGCGATCGCAGTGATCGCCCGGATCGCGCCGAAGCCACCATCGGTCGTCGCCGAACCGCCGAGGCCCACGATGATCCGTCGGGCCCCGGCGTCGAGTGCATGGTCGATCAGTTCTCCCGTGCCGGTGGTCGTGGCGTTCATCGGGTCGTTGCCGCTGGCGCCGCCGACGAGCGTCAGACCGCTCGCCTTGGCCATCTCGATCACGGCAGTGCCCTTCGACAGTCGCCACTGCGCACTCACCGTGTCGCCGAGTGGTCCGGTCACGGTGGAGGTGCGGTTCGCGCCTCCGAGGGCATCGAGCAGCCCGTCGCCGCCGTCGGCCATCGGCACCTCGGCGCAGTCGAGGCCGAGTTCCCAGCATGCGTGTCCGATCGCGGCGGCCACCTCGGCGGCCGTCGCCGTTCCCTTGAACTTGTCGGGGGCGGCGACCACACGGCGAACGGGACGTCGGCTGGTCACGACGGCGACCATACCCGGCGTTCGCCGACGTCACCGGAGGGATTGTCGACCGCCTGAGTCGGGAATCGCCCGGGTAGCATCGCCACCATGGCAGTGACCGTTCGCATCCCCACCACCATGCGCCCGCTGACGGGCGGCGACAAGCAGGTCTCGGTCGAGCCGGGCACCCTGAACGACATCGTCGCAGCGCTGGAGGCAGCGCACCCGGGCCTGGGCGAGCGGCTCGTCGACGACGACGGCGCGCTGCGCAAGTTCGTGAACGTGTTCGTCGACGACGACGACGTGCGTTACCTCGACGGCCTCGACACCAAGGTCGACGACGGCCTGACCGTGTCGATCATCCCCGCTGTCGCGGGCGGCTGACGACCCTCGTTTGCGTGACGTTGTCGGTGGGGCGGGTCGCCGAGAACGCGACGCGAACGACATCGCCCGGGCAACCACCACGTTCGTGTTGCAGTTCGGGTGACCTGGTCCTTCCGATCCGTCACGCAAACGTCGGGGTGCCGGCGGTTGCGGGGTTAGCAGTCGACGCCGTAGAGTGCTAAACGGCGTCCAGCGGAACCCCGGGACGTCCTCACACTCAGAAGCTTCGAACACGTCCAACGGAGGACACACAAGATGGCGAAGATGATCGCATTCGACTCCGAGGCTCGCCGAGCCCTCGAAGCCGG
>CAZJUC010000051.1:0-17438 GCA_964549065.1 uncultured Ilumatobacteraceae bacterium | reverse complement strand
AGATGGTGCGTCCCGAGACGGCGATGGGTGCCGACACCTTGCAGAAGGCGTTCCTGCGCAGCCGGGCCAACTCGATCGAGGGCGGCACCACCGAGGTGATGAAGAACATCCTCGGCGAGCGGGTGCTCGGGCTGCCAGGCGACGTCCGGGTCGACCGTGACAAGCCGTGGGCCGAAGTACCCCGCAGTTGAACGACCGTTTCCCGGACCCTGCTCTCCGGTTCGCCGGGGCAGTGAGCGCGGCAGCGGAAGTCGACCTCGGTCGCGAGCTGTCGCTCGGCACCACCGTGGTCGGCTCTCCCCGTCGGGAGGGCTCGACTCTGGCGGTGGCGTATCCGCTCGGCGATCGGACCGTGATCTGGTGCGCCCCGACGCTGGCTCCGCGTCTCTCGACGCTGAACCGACCCGACGCCGTGACCGGTGACGAATTCCTGGCAGCTGCAGAGTCGCTGGGGGCTTCGTTCGTCGGGAGAGGTCACCTTCGGGTGCTGACCGGCGAGCCGGCGTCCCTGAGCCGTCACGGGTACGACGTGATCGAGCTCGACCGCGACGAACCCGCCGACCGCGGACTCCTCGCTGCGTTCACTGCCGGCTGCTCCGAGGACGACCTCGACGAGGCGGAGCTCGACCTGCACGAGCTCGATCCCGCCATCGTCGTCCTCGTTGACGAGACCGGGTCGATTGCGTCGTACGCGAGTGGGCGGCCGTGGGCGCTGGACGCCGACTTCGACGACATCGCGGTGCTCACACATCCGGATCATCGGGGCCGACGGCTCGGCGCGGCTGTCGTGGCCGAGTTCGCCCGCCGGCGTCAACGGTCTGGTCGGCTCCTGCTCTACAACCACAACGTCGAGAACCACGGCTCGGAACGCGTGGCCCAGACCGTCGGGTTCGAAGTGATGAACACCGTGGTCGCCGTCGGTTTCGACTGAGCGTCGCGGCCGGTCGAACGAGTCGCGTCGCAACGTGTCGGGCGTTGCCGGTCAGCGCTCGATGGTGATCGTGCCGGCGATCGGGATCGAGCACTGGCCGCCGACCCACACGTCGCCGTGGTCGACGTCGATGAAGACGCGTCCCGACCGTCCGATCGCGGTGCCCTGCCGTGCCACGTACGGCGCAGCGAGTCGACCGGTGCCGATCAGCCACTGGGCGATCGATGCGTTCAGGCTGCCCGTGACCGGGTCCTCTCGGATGGCGCCGACGGCATCGGCGAAGAAACCTCGGACCTCGATGGCGCATTCACTGCCGGCCGAGTGCAGCCCGACGAGGCCGACATCGAAGCCCGGGAGCGGACCCGGGGGTGGTGCGACCTCGAGCACCGTGCGGGCCGAGTCGAGCAGCACTCCCATCCATCCAGGGCCGTTGTCGATCCAGGCCGAATCGACCACGTTGCTGCGAGCGACACCGAGCGCGTCGAGGCGATCGTCGAGCAGCGATTCGTCGACCGGTCCCGAGCGGACGAGCGGGGGCGCGGCGAATGCGAGCCGGGGGCCATCGCGTCGGATCGACACGAGACCGGCCCCGCACTCCTGGACGATGCGGTCGGGATCTCTCGGTGCACCCCCGGCCGCGAGCCAGGCTGCACAGGACCCCAGCGTCGGGTGGCCCGCGAACGGCAGCTCCCGCCCAGGGCAGAAGATGCGCACCCCGTAGTCGGCCTGCGGGTCCGATGCGGGCAACAGGAACGCGGTCTCGGACAGATTCGTCCACGACGTGATGTCGAGCATCTGCTCGGTGCTGATGCCGGTTGCTCCGTGAACGACCGCGAGCGGGTTGCCGGCGAAGGCCTGGCCGGAGAACACGTCGACCTGGCTGAAGACGTGGTCCACGTTGCTCGGTCCCGGACCTTCAGTCCATCAGGCTGGCGAGGACATCGCTGGCGCCCAGCGTGCGGTCGTCCATGCCGGGCCGGTTCATCAGGCTGCCGCCGAGCAGTACCGTCGCGGCGGTCTCGACCGAGGTCTGCAGTTCGCGGATGTTGCGTGGCGGCGGGAAGTACTCGTCCTCCTCGGTGACGTCGACCAGTTCGATCCCACCGATCGGAGCGAGGAAGTCGAGGACCTGATCGACGAGTTCCTCCGGTGCGGATGCTCCGGCGGTGACGCCAACGGTGCCGGCGAGCCCGGACGGCAGCTCGTCGACCGAATTGATCCGGTACACCTGCTCGCAGCCCTCCTCGCGCGCCAGCTGCTCGAGCGCCCGGGTGTTCGACGAATTGCCGGACCCGATCACGACGACCACGTCGCAGCGGTGCGCCAGTTCCATCAGCGCGGCCTGGCGATTGGTGGTGGCGAAGCAGAGGTCGCTGCGACCCGGCGTCCACACGTCGGGGAACCGCTCCCTGACGCGCACGGCCACGCCCTCCCAGTCGCGGTGCGACAGCGTGGTCTGGGCGAGCAGCGCCACCGGCTGCTCGGACGCTTCGAGCAGATCGACCTCGGCCACCGACTCGACCCGGTCGATGGCATCGGGTGCGACGGCCATCGTGCCGATCGCCTCCTCGTGGCCCTGATGCCCGACGTAGACGATCCGGTAGCCCTTGCCGGCACGGACCTTCACCTCGTGATGCACCTTGGTCACCAGCGGGCACACCGAGTCGACGACGTACGAGCCGCGGCTGCGTGCGGCGTCGACGACCTCGGGGGCCGAGCCGTGCGCCGAGAGCATGATCGGGCTGCCGACCGGGACGTCGGCGATGTCGTCGACGAACACCACTCCTTGCTCACGAAAGCGGTCGACCACGAGCTTGTTGTGGACGATCTCGTGATAGCAGTACACCGGTGCCGGGAACGTGCGCACCATCCAGGCCAAGGCCTTGATCGCCATCTCGACCCCGGCGCAGAACCCGCGAGGCTGGGCGAGCAGCACCAGGTCGACGCGGGAGTCGCTTGCAGTGGATGACATCCGAGTCAAGGCTACCCGCAACGCACCGCCGGTAGCCTGGCCAACCCATGTCCGACACCGTCGGCGTCGACCTCGGCGTCGTGACCCCGCAACGCGCCGGCGAGCGTGAGATCGAGCGAGCGGCACCGTCGCGCTCGCTCGCTCCCGTCGTCGTCGCCGTCAGCGCCGGGTCGCCGGCGGCGGAGGCGGGAGTCGAGGCCGGCGACGAGATCGTGCGCATCAACGGCGACGTCCCCCGCGACATCATCGAGTGGCAGATGGCCACCGACGAAGCCGACGTCGAACTCGACGTACTACGTGGCGGCCTCGACCTGGCGTTCTCGATCGAGAAGCGTGTCGGCGAACCGCTCGGCATCGACGTGTCGAGCGCCGTGTTCGACCGGGTGCGCACCTGCGACAACCACTGCGAGTTCTGCTTCATCTACCAGCTGCCCAAGGGCATGCGCCGCAGCCTCTACCTCAAGGACGACGACTACCGCCTGTCGTTCCTGTACGGCAACTTCACCACGCTCACCCGCTTCACCGAAGCGGACCTCGAACGCGTGGTCACCGAACGACTGTCGCCGTTGCACGTCAGCATCCACTCCACCGATCCGGACGTGCGCAGCCAGATGTTGAAGAACCCTCGAGGGGCCATGAGCCTGCGCTGGTTGCGGGCGTTGCTCGATCACGGCATCGCCGTGCGCGGCCAGATCGTGGTGTGCCCCGGCGTCAACGACGGTGCGGTGCTCGCCGACACGATGGCCGGCATCCTCGATCGCTTTCCCGAACTCGACTCGGTGGCCGTGGTGCCGCTCGGAATCTCGAAATTCAACGGCGAAGCGGCGATGCGCTTGCACACCGTGGACGAGGCGCAGGCAGTCGTCGACATCGTGGACGACTGGCAGGACGTGTTCCAGGCCACGCTCGGCAAACGAATGGTGTACGCCGCCGACGAGTACTACCTGATGGCGCAGCGGTCGTTCCCTGCCGCCGAGCGCTACGACGGCTTCCCGATGCACGAAGACGGCATCGGGATGGCGCGCACGTTCGAAGCCGAGTTCCACGGTCGCACCGATGAAGCGACGGGGGTGAGGCGCGGCTTCTTCGCGGCGGTCGACGCACCGCCGAATCCGGCGGCCTACACCGGTCTGCGTACCACCACCCCGTGTTCGACCGGTTCGGGCACCGACGCGGGCGCCGGCACGACCAGCATCTCGCTGCGGCCCCGGCGCAGTGCCCCGGTGGGTGTGCTCACTGGCGAACTCGGTGCCGCGGTGATCGCCCCGCTCGTCGAATCGCTCGGACGCGACGACGTCCGGGTGATCCCGGTCCACAACGAGTTCTTCGGCGGCAACACCGGCGTCACCGGACTGATGACCGGCGAAGACGTCACCCGGACACTTGCCGGCGAACCCGAAGGGCACCGCTATCTGCTGCCCGACGTGTGCCTGTCGGACGAGGGCCGGTTCCTCGACGGCCTGACTGTTGGCGACCTTCCCCGGGTCGTGGAGATCATCGAGACCGACGGCATCGCGCTCCGTGCCGCACTGGAGCCAGCATGACGAACACCGAGAACACCGAGAACACCGAGAACACGACGAACGACGGGGGCGAGGCGGACGGCGCCGTCGCCACGGTCGTGATCATCGGTCGCCCGAACGTGGGCAAGAGCACCCTGTTCAACCGCATCGTGGGCAGCCAGCAGGCGATCGTCGAAGATCGGCCCGGCATCACCCGCGACCGCAAGGAGCTCGACGCCGAGTGGCTCGACGTGCCGTTCCGCGTCGTCGACACCGGGGGATGGATGCCGGGCGGGGACGTGCTCGACGCCAAGGTGAGTCGCCAGGTCGAGGCGGCGGTGAAAGAGGCCGACGTCGTGCTCTTCGTAGTCGACGCGTCGGTGGGCCTCACCGACGACGACCAGCAGATCGCCAACTGGATCCGCCGGTCGAAGACCGAGGTGATCGTCGTCGCGAACAAATCCGACAACGAGCGTCGTGAGGCCGAGATGTGGGAGTTCATGAGCCTCGGCATGGGAGAACCGGTACCGGTCAGCGCGCTGCACGGCCGTCGGGCCGGCGATCTGCTCGACGTCGTGCTCGAGCGATTCTCGGAACACCTGCGCCAGCCGGCGCACAAGCCCATCGATCCCTGGCGTCCGTTCGAGGACGACGCTGTCTCCGCCGCCGAGGAGGAGGCCAAGGTGCCACGGGTGGCGATCGTCGGCCGACCGAACGTGGGCAAGAGCACCTTGTTCAACCGCTTGGTCGGAGCGGACCGATCGGTGGTCCACGACATGGCCGGCACCACCCGTGACTCGATCGACACCATGATCGACACCGACGACGGCCCGATCGTGTTCATCGACACCGCAGGCATGCGTCGCAAGGGACGCATCGACGACTCGGCCGAGTACTACTCGTTCGTGCGGGCGCTGCGTTCGATCGACGACGCCGACGTCGCGCTCCTGGTGATCGATGCCACCGTCGGCGTGACGGCACAGGACCAGCGCCTCGCCGAGCGCGTCGACGCCGCTGGTTGCCCGATCGTGCTGATCCTCAACAAGTGGGATCTGGTCGGCACCGAGGAGCGTCTCGAGATCCAGGCCGAGGTCACTCGAATGCTCGGCTTCGTCGCCGACAGTTCGGTCCTGAAGATCTCGGCACTGTCCGGCAAGAACGTCGACAAACTTCGACCGCGGCTGCAGGAAGCGATCGGCCAGTACCACACCCGTGTGCCGACCCGTGACGTCAACAAGGTGATCGCGGCGGCGCAGCAGCGCCAGCCCATCGGCGGGGGTGCGAAGATCCTGTACGCCGTACAGGGGGCGATCGATCCGCCGACGTTCACGCTGTTCGTCAACCGCGACGTGCCGCAGCACTACCTCCGTTACATCGAGCGCACGATCCGCGAAGAGTTCGGTCTCGGGGCAACAGCCATCAAGATACGCGTCCGCAAACGCCAGTGACATCGGCGAGCACCGATGAACGGAACGACTGATGCCCTGGTGTGAGGAGTGCGCCAAGTACTGGACGCCCAACTCGATGAACGACGACGGCACCTGCCCGAGCTGCGGTCGGGTCGTCGATGATCCGACCGTCGGCGGTGACGCCGACGACGAGAAGGCGCCATGGCACTTCAAGCTGATGGTCGTCGCGCTGGTGGCCTACCTCGGCTGGCGTTTCGTGGAGATCTTCGTCTGACCCTGGGCGCGGATCGGGCCCGCCCGAAGGCGGGCCCGATCCAGGACAGGGAAGCGAAGACCGATCAGGGGAAGCCGGGCGCCCCCACGAAGCTCTGCGTCGAGAACTCTTCGGGCGGCGGGACGTTGACGACACCGCCACCGAGGTCCTCCTCGAGGTAGTCGAAGAAGCCCTGGGCATAGTCGATGAAGGTGTCGACCACGCGCCCGTCGTCGAAGGCGGTTCCGAAGGCGTCGTAGCCGTCTCGCCCGCTGGCGATGAAGCTGTTGGTCACCACGACGTAGTCCGTCTTCGTCAGGTCGAGCGCCGCCCAGACCCCACTGTCTCGGTCCTTGACCTCGACGTTCTGGATGCGGTCACCGAACGGCTGCGTCAGGTCGACGTCGTAGCGGATCGCGGATCCGTAGGGGTACGAGCCGGTCGAGCCGCCGTCATCGAGGAAGTTCTCGATCGCCTGCTCGAGCACGTCGTCGATCTCCTGGCCGGTGAGGGTCAGCTCCACGAGAGTGTTGCTGAACGGCAGCAGGGTGTAGACGTCGCCGACCGAAATCGGTCCCGCCTCGAGCGGGATGCGCACGCCACCGGCGTTCTGGATCGCGAGGTCGGCCCGGAACGCACGGGCGAGGAAGGCGTCGGTCACGATCTGCTGGATGAAGCCACCGTTGACGTCAGCTTGGGCGCCCGAGGCCGCCTCGGTGTCGGCGGCGCAACCGGGTGTGCCCGAGGAGCGGTTGTCACCCGGGAGCCGGTTGAGGCACAGCGCCTCACCGGCGGTGGCGACCACTTCCTCGGCAAGTTCGTCGACTTCGGCAGCGAACGAGTCGAGCACCGCCTGGGCCTCCGGATCGGGGGTGACGACCGACGCACTCGGGATCGAGTCGATGATTGCGAGCACGTCCGCTCGCTCGACGTCGGTCAGTTCGGCGTCGACGGTGTCACCAGGGTCAGTGGGATCTTCGACCTGCTTGACGAAGTCGTCGTTGATCAGGAGGTGCGGGTTCCCGCCGCACGACGTGGTCGTGCCGTCCTCCATTGCCAGCTCGAGCTGGCCAACGGCGTAGCTGTACTGCCAGGCCTGCGCCACGCACACCAAGTCGCCGTCGGCGTTGGTCACCTCGGTCGGGTACGGGCCCTCGGTCGTGAAGCCGAGCGCACCGAAGTCGCCCAGCAGGCTGTGGCTGTCGCCGCCGATGATGGCGTCGACGCCGGTCACCTGCGCGGCCAGCGCGATGTCGTTCTGGTAGCCCTGGTGGGTGACCAGCACGACGTTGTCGATGCCCATTCCGGCGAGCTCGTCGACGTACCGCTGGGCGGTCTCGACCTCGTCGAGGAACTGGGTGGTCGGCAGCGGCTGCGAGGAGACCTGGGTCTTCTGGGCGATGTCGATGCCGATGAAGCCGACCCGCAGACCGTCGAACTTCTTGACGACGTACGGCTGGATGAAGTCGTCCGGGTTCGTCGGGGCGAGCGGCGTGCCGATCTCGGGTACGACGTTGGCGGCGATCACCGGCGTGTCCGGGCAGTCGTCGCCTGCGTCGGCAAGGTCGGTGAGGAAGCCGGTGGCCAGCTGCTCGTCGCCGTCGTCGAACTCGTGGTTGCCGAGGGCGAGCATGTCGAAGCACACCTCGTTCATGAGCGCGGCGTCGGCCTCGCCCTGGAAGAGCGTGTAGAAGAGCGTGCCGGTGATCGCGTCGCCGGCATGGATCTTCACGGTGTTGTCGAGCTCGGCCTCCAGCTCGTCGATCTTGGCGACGACGGCGGGGAATCCGCCGAGGCTGTACTCGACCTCGTCGAGGCCGATGCCGAGGTCGCTGCCGAATCCGCCGTCCGGCTGGAGGTGCGAGTGGTGGTCGTTGACGTGCAGCACGTTCATGGTGATCGATCGCAGCACGAAGGCACCGACGAAGTCGAGCACCACGTGGGTGACCTGGTTGGCCTGCACGCACAGCTTGCCGTCCGTCGGCACGGGGACGATCGCAGCGTTGGCGGTCGACTCGCCGGCCTGGAAGTTGAGGTTGGACGTGCCGTTGAGCCCGTCCTCACAGGCGTAGACGGCGAGCCAGCCGGGCTCTTCCCCGTCCGTTCCGGTCAGGTTGAGGACGAGCGAGGTGGTGCCCGATGGCATGTCGAGTCCGGAGATGTCGATCTGCGCCTCGGTGTTCGGCTGCAGCTTGCCGGTGATTCCCCCGGTGCTGTCGCGGCTGTCGGCGATCCGTGCGGCGGACGTCGTGTCCAGTCCGCTGCCGTCGAGGAAGTGGCCGAGCACATCGGCGACGGCGAACACCGGCTGGTTGGCGCGGACGCAGATGTTTCCGTCGTCGTCGACCGGGACGACGGCGAAGTTCGCCCGCGACCGCTCAGCGAGATAGTTGAGCGTGCTGGTGCCGTCGTATCCGTCGTCGCACGAGTAGGCGGCGAGCCAGCCCGCCGCAGACGCCCCGGTGCCGACGAGGTTCAGTGCCACGGCGGAGACGCCGGTGTCGGGGAGCCCGCCGAGACCGGCGACCGGCACCTTCAGCTCGGTGCCAGGCGTCAACCGGCCGGCGGGCAGCGCAGCGGCGCCGCTACCGTCGCGGTTGTCGAGCAGCCGGAACGGTGACCCGGGGACGAAACCGTGTCCCTTCGGGAACCAACCGGAGAAGTCGGCGACGATGTGGACGGCGCGATTGGACTGCACACAGATCTTGCCGTCGTCGTCGGGAGTTGCGACCACGAGCACAGCGGTCGATCCGCGGCTCGTGGTGCTCTCGCCGGGGAAGTTGACGTTCGAGGTGCCGTTGAAGCCGTCGGCGCACGGGAACACCGAGGCGAATCCGGGACCCTCGCCCTCGGTGGCGACCAGGTTGAACACATAGCCGGCGACTTCACCGGGGGCTGGTGGGAGTGGGGCGTCGCCGTCGTCGAACAGGTCGGCCACATCGATCTCTTCGGGCTGACCCGGGGTCAGCTTGCCGCTCAGGACCGGCGGCACTCCGTTGCCGCGGCTGTCGATGACCCGCTGGCTGGAGCTGTCGACGTAGGTCGGTCCGGACATCCCGCCGGACAGCTCGGAGGCACTGCTCCCACCGGGTTCGTCGGTCGCAGCCGCCGGTGAGATGGGTGTCGCAACGAGCACGCCAGTGGCGAGTGCGGCGGCGAGGGCAAGTGGGGTGAATCGTCGGCGTATCACAGACGTGGACCGTAGCAGGTTCAGATCAACGGAAAATCACGTGCGAATGGACGGCGCATCAACGTTCGGTGAACGACGAACAGCGGTCGGGAAACCACGCAGGGGGTCCCGCGGCGCCCGCGACGCCGGGAGGAAGCGCCGACCTTCGTGCCTGCCGCAGATGAACGATGAGGGGGTAGCATCGGCGCTCCACATGCACACGGGCTGTGGCGCAGCTTGGTTAGCGCGCTTGTCTGGGGGACAAGAGGTCGGGAGTTCGAATCTCCCCAGCCCGACGAGGTTTTCCGGGGGTTTCGGCCCGTGGTGACCGCGAAACGTACCGCGATGTCCTCGCGGCGGTTGCAGCCCACGGCCGCACGTCGGGGCTCGAGACCGACACACAGGACGCTCTCGGCGTCGTCGTGTCCATGCTCGGCATCGGCGTTCTCTGCTGAGAACTCGACCGCGCACTCGGGCGAAACGGCAGCTCAGCGCCCACCGCTCGACGGAATGCCGGCGGGCCGGCCGTGATCGGCGGCTGGCGACTGAACTTGAGGGCTCGCTCGTCAGGATGTCTTGAGTCAACAACGGTTGCCGAATGACGATGAAGAGACATGCCCCGAACGACGACACACGAGAACACCACGATCCTGGCGGGAGTCACCTGGACCTAGAGCCCCGGCCGACGGGTGCCGAACTTCGCCTTGTCGATCTCGGCCAGCAGACGCAGTGCCGCTACGACGTCAATGCGGTCCCGGTTGCCGAGGACCGGTGCCATCGAGGGTTTCCACGCCTTCGGGTTCGTCATTCCCACCGATGGTGGTTGGAGTCTCTGAGCCTGAATCCGCCGTCTGACCGTTCGGGTGTGGGGCTGGCGGGGCCCGGATCGGTGGAGCGGGTTGTTTCCCACGAGCGCGGTTGCTCACCTCCGAGCGGCAAGGAACGTCTCAGGCCGTGGGCGCTGCTTCGAGGACGAACACCCTGATCTCTCGATGGTCGGCGCGCTCGCGGTAGTTGCCGTAGCCGGGGTACACCTTCGTCGCCTGCTCGAACACGGCATCGGCATCGGCGTCATTGAGGCGACGTGCGACGACCTCGACATCGCGCTCCCGGTAGGAGACGCTGGCCGCCGGATTCGCCTCGAGGTTGTACACCCATCCGGGCGTGCGACGCTGGCCGTAGTTCGATCCGATGACCGCCACGTCGCCGCCGAGCGGTGTGCCCACCAGCGGCATCCTGCGCAGCTCGCCGGTCTTGGCGCCGGTGGTGGTGAGCATGATCACCGGCAGCCCGGCCATCAGCTCCGGCACCGTGAAGCGCCCGGAAGTGATCCGGAACAGCGCCTTGTCGATCGGGTAGAGGGTGCGTTGCGACACCCAGGCACCAGGACGACTGGAGGTGAGCTTCTGGGTGAGCCGTTGCGCGGAGTTGGCCGGTGTGACCTCGTATCCGAGTTGTTCCAGTACACCCACCGCTGTCTCCTCCACCGCTCGAACGTCGGCCGGACGGTACCACGAGGTCAGCGCCGGCGGATCGAGACCGCTGCCGCCGCCAGCCCGGCGGCCGGCACCATCGAGCTGATCCACAGCGCCGGCCGATAGCTATCCGCGAGCGAGTCGACGAGCGCGAAGAGCGCCGGGCCGACGGCACTGCCGATCACCATCGCGCTCATCTGGAGTCCGGCGATCGAACCGAGGTGGCGGCGGCCGAACATCCGGGGGAGCGCAGCCGAGGTGAGCGGGGCGTAGCAGCCCTGCGAGATGCCCCAGGCGGCGACGGCGACCACGGCGGCTGCAGGACGATCGAGCATTCCGACCGAGAAGTACATGACGATCTGCGCAGTCGACATCGCGGCGGCGATCACGACCGGCCGCACCCGGTCGATCAGCCACCCACCGAGCAGCGTCACGGGCACCGACACGAACGCAATCGGGACGAAGATGCGCACGATCTCGTCGTCGCCGATGCCGAGTTCGTCGCCGAAGTCGAGGATGTGGAACGTGAGCGCCGTCGACGTCGACGCCATCGCCACCACCGGGATCGCGACCGCCCAGAACCGGAGGTCGCGTACCGCCTCGGAGCGGGTGGCGTCGTGGTCGGCACCGATCAACGTCGGGGCCGCGTCAGGGTCGATCGGTGCCGCGACGCCGCCGTCGATGACGAGCCCTGAGGTCTCGGGGCTGTCACGGTAGAACAGCATCACCATCGTGCCGACGATCACCACGAGCACCACGGCGAGGATCCGCCACGCCGTCCGGAATCCGTCGAGTTCGATCAGCGCGAGCAACAGCGCCGGGCTCGATGCGAACGCGAAACTCATCACCGCGTTCGACGACGAGGTCACGAGCCCGCGGCGTCGTTCGAACCATTGCGACACCATGGTGCGCGACGTCAACGTCAACAGGCCTTGGCCGGTGAACCGGAGCGCGCCGAAGCCGATGCTCATCACGACGAGGCCCACCGCGGTCGACATCGGCCCGACGGTGCTCAACCCGACCAGCGTGGCCGCCAGTCCCAGCACTGCCACGAACGCAACTCGGCGCGACCCGTAGCGGTCGATGGCGCGCCCGCTGCGAGGGAGCAGGAATCCGCTGGTGCCGGTGCCGATCAGGTAGGCGATCGACAGCTGCAGCCGCGTGAGGCCGGTCGTGGCGGTGAGGTCGTCGGTGAACACGCTGACCCCGGCGGTCTGACCGGGAACCGAGGCGAGAATCCCGATGCTCCCGACGCCCAGGACCACCCAGCCGTAGTAGAAGCGCAGGCGCGACGGGTCGAACGGCCACCGGTCGAACGGCAGCGACCGGTCGCGCGGGGGCGCCTCAGTCGTCATCGGAACCAGCGCGGCGATCGGCCAGCACGGAACGAACCGCTGCAGCAGCATCGATCGTCGGGATGATGCGACGGCTCTCGCTCACCACACCGGCGCGCCGGGCGATGATCTCGTTCAGTTCGCCACCGAGCAGCAGGATCAGACAGATCAGCCAGAACCACGTCATCCCCAGCAGCAGTGCACCGGCGATACCGACCACGGCATTGCCACCACCGGCCAGTTCGATGTACCAGCCGTAGCCGATCGACACGAGGAACCAGCCCACTGCGGCGAGTGCCGCGCCGGGCAGGTCGTAGCGCCACGGCGTGTGGTGGTTGGGTCCGACGTGGAAGATCGTCGCCGCCCAGATCACCAGGATCGCCAACGCGCCGGCCATCCGCGCCGCGAAGGGCACCCCGGCCGACGTCGACACGATCCACAGCCAGGTCGAGCCCACCACGGTGGCAATCGTGCCCAGCCCGAGCCCGATCGACACCAGTCGCAACCGCACGAACCCGCGCGACTCCTCGATGTCGTAGACCACGTCGAGTGCCCGGATCAGCCCGGCGAATCCGCGCGACACCGTGAACACCGCCACCAGGACCGCGACCGAGAACAGCCCGGCCTTGTTCTGGTCGAACACGCCGTCGATCGCTGCGCGCAGCTCGTCGGCTTCGCTGGTGAAGACCCGATCGACGAACTCGAAGGTGAGACGACGCAACTCGTCGGTTGCCGAGTCACCGAGCAGCGACAACGCCGAGAGCCCCGCCAACAACGTGGCCGGCAGGCTGAGGAGCAGCCAGAACGCCACGCTGGCCGCAGCGTCCATCGCGCTGTCGTCGTTGACCTCTCTGACGAGGTCGCGGCCGGTGAGCGCGGCGCTCTTCAGTCGGCGTCTTGCAGCCGTCACGGTGCCGTGGAAGTGACCCTGGGGGTCTCGCTCGGAAGGCCGTGCAGGTGGGCGACGTCGTTGTAGCGCCGCAGGCGCCAGGCGCCGTGGTCTGTCGAGACGAACTCGGTGACCGACGTGTTGAGCGTATGCAGCTCGAACCCTCCGGTGATCGGAGCTCGCAGCAGGTGACGGAAGGCAGCGTCGATCACGCCGCCGTGGCAGGCAATCACGATGGAGCGACCGCGATGCTCGTCGATCGCGCGCCCGAGGGCGTCGCCGACGCGGGCGTGGAAAGTGCCGATCGTCTCGCCGCCGGGGAAGACGTCGGCGTCGGGATCGGTCCAGTCGGGTGACCCGTACCGATCGATGTAGGCGTCGAAGGTCATCCCGTCGATGTCCGGGCCCGGGTCGTGCTCGCCGAAACCGGCCTCGATGACGATCGACAGGTCGTCGAACACCGGTGCGATCGCTTCGGCGGTCTCGATGGCGCGCTGGAAGTTGCTGGCGATCAGGACGTCGGCGTCGAGCTCGCCCGTTCCTGCGAGGCGGTCCCGGAGACGATCGGCCTGCTGGCGTCCCAGCTCGGACAGCCCCGAGCAGCTGCGGAAACCCCCGATGACCCGGTTGACCGTCACGTTCGACTCGCCGTGGCGCACGAGGACGAGGCGGGTCGGTCGTTCTGCCATGGGCGTCGCAGGGTATCGGCACGGCGCACCGGGTCCCGGTGTCGATCAGGGTCGGAGTTCGAAGAGGTCCTGGTCGACGCCTTCGCTCAATGTGACGAGCGTCCCGTCGCGGAACGTCAGCGCCTCGCCCTGGGGTTCGGCGCTGATCCGGGCCTGGCAGGGGTCGGACATGAGCGACTCGGCGACGGTTCGTCCGGCGAGCCGGGGCCACACCCAGACCGTCTCGTAGGTGCGCAACGCGATCAGCGAGCCGTCGGGCGACACGTCGCCGGCGGTCGGCAGGCCGCCGAAGCCGAGCAGCGTGCTCAGGTGCGGTGCAACCGCAACGGTGCGCGACTCGAGCAGCAGGGTGTCGATGGTGCCGGCGGGGGTCAGCTCGATCGGGCGGTCGACGTGACCGTCGATCGGCCCGGTGAACACCGACGAGGGTGCGGTTGCACCGAAGTCGGAGGGAACCCCCTCGATGGCGCGCTGTTGTTTCGTGACGATGACCACCTGTCGGTTCGCTTCGTCGACGAGCAGGACTTCGGCGTTGTGGGGACGATCGGGGTAGACGAACTCGAGGACGTCGACGTCGGTGATCGGTGACGGAGCAACGGTCGGGTCGGGCTCGGCGAAGAGATGAATGCGGATGAGCGGACGGTTGGCGTCGTTGTCGCCGATGTCGGCCAGGAGGATCTCGTCGTGCTCCGCGCCGGAGATCAGGGCGATGTCCTCGACATCGCTCACCACGTCGACGGCGAGCGGGTGGAAACCGGCGTCCGCGCCGTCGGCCCCGATCGCGAACAACCCAGGATTCTCGGCCCCGTCGTTGTGGGCCCAGACGACGCCGGGGTGGCGACGGCTCGCAGCGAGACCCGACGCCTCGTCGAGTTCGGGGTTCTGCACCGTGCCGAGCACCGAGGTCGTCTGGGAGGTGCAGAGTTCCGACGCCCGTGCCTCCGGCGCAAGCGCAGGCGATGCCGTCGGACCGGAACTGGCCGTGGCGACCGTGGTGGCCGTGGGAGTGGGTGCCGTCGTCGGAGCAGGCTGGGAGCGGGTGTCGGCAGTGGTGCCGTCGTTCGTCGGTGTCGCGGGCTGCGCCCCGACCACAGTGTCGTCGACCGCGCCGCCCACGGCGTCCGAACACGAGACGAGGACGACGGCACCGACCGCGACCGCCAGGGAAGTCCACCGTCGTTTCACGTGCCGATCGTAAGTGGACGCAGGGTCAGATCCCGCAGACGTCGAAGTTGTTCGCCAGCGGTGTCAGGCCGGCACCGTCGGCGCTCTCGCGGATCTCCGAGAGGCCGGGTCGGGCGTCGATCCACGCCAGGCGCTGCGCCTGTCCGTCAGTGGCCGGTTCGAGCCGGAAGACGAACGCGCTGAATGCTTCGGCGAAGTCCTCCTCGGGGTTGGTCGCCGCGTACACGCCGAAGAAGCCGTCGTCGTCGTCGCAGCGGGCCTCGGCGTCGTCGAAGGACTCGATCATCGGATCGACCGACGAGAGCACCTCGGGATCCCAGAACTCCTCGATCCACGCCACCATCAGCGAGTCGTCCAGGTAGCAGCCCTCGCCGTTGAAGTAGGTGTCGCACTCGTCGATCGCCTCGTCGGTGCGGTCGAGCTGCGTTGCGGTGGCGGCGAACACGTGGGTGAACTCGTGGGCCAGCGTGAGCAGGAGTTCGTCCGGGTCGGCGATCGCCTCGACGGTGTTGACCGAGACCTGGAACGAGGAGCCGTCGACGTCGACGGCGTTGACGAACGCCATCGTCTCGGCGGCGTCGTCGTCGTCGGGCTCGAACCCGCCGAACAGCGTGATGTCGCCGAGCTGGCCCGCCGGTGCAATCGCGGCAAGCACGTCCCACGCATCGAGGATCACCTGGTCGTCGTCTCCGAAACACAGTCCGGCGAGCACACCGTCCTCGATCACGTACGCCGAGGTGAACACGAAGGCGTCGTCACCACCGTTGAGTGCTCCCGACGAGCAGTCGACCTCGTCCACGAGCGACTCGTCGTCCACAATTCGTTCGCCGTCCACGAACGACTCGCGGGACGCGACCGACGCGTCGTCGCTCTCACACGCGGCGAACGCACCGGCGAGCAGCGCCGCACCGATCAGCAGGGTTGGACGTCGAGCGACCACCGGATGATCTTGACACGCCGCGCCAGGACCGGGGGCGAGGAGCAACGACGAGCAGCTGCTCGTTTCTCAGCCGTCGCCCTGCCGATGAGCGGAACCGGCGGGGGTTCCGCTCATCGCCTGACCGTGCAGGAGTCAGCGGACCGCAGCCGCGACCGCAACGCCCAGGCCAGCAGTACGACCGATGCGACGGCGAGCACCGGTTGGACGGGTTCGAACCACTGGCGGGCACCGGTGGTGCCGAGTGCCACGATCACGAGCTTGTTGCACACCGGGCAACCGACCGCGAAGAACGACAGCAGGCCTGCGATGCCGCCACGTCGGGAGGAGGCGTCGTCGATCGACGAATCCGCCATGGTGCGATCATCGGGGGCAGTGTTCACGTACGTGGCGGAGAGCAGCCCACCGAGCACGGCGGTGACCAGCAGCGTGGGGTACGACCACCAGGTCACTTCGACCGGGCGCCCGAACACCGGGTTCGGGATCACGTCGGTCGGCAATCCGATGACCAGTGCGATCACCACACCGGCGCCGGCAGCGACGGCGATGTGGCGTGGTGACCAGGACCGAAGGCCGTCGATCGCCCGCGGCGAGTCGGTGTGGACTTCCTCGACGCCGAGCACGCTCATACCCTAGCGGGTACCAGCCGAGGAGGGAACCGGGTCATTCGGACGCGGTCAGGCCATGCGTCGCCGCATCGACGACATCGTCGAAACGGGCCGAGACCGTCTCGAACCAGGCGGGGTCGTCGTCGGCGAACGCGGCGCGTACCCGGGCGCGGATCGCATCGGAGCGGTCGTCGGTCGGATCGCCGCTCGCATGGAGCACCGCGTCGGCGCGCAACGACTGCAACACCGAGATCGTGTCGACGGTGCCGAATTCGAGGGCAACCGAGGTCACCTCGACGCCGGGGACCATCGCGTCGACGGCGCCGAGCCAGTCGCCTTCGAGACTGGCCGACACGCTCTCACCATCGCGCATCGATCGAACATCCCCCCACCACGCCGTGCCGCGTCGGTAGCCCGGCGTGTCACGTGCTTCGTGCGAGATCAGCTCGCCATGACCCCATTCTCCGAGGCCGGTGTGCAGGTCGAGGACCGCGAGCCGCTCGGCGCCGCCGACGATCTCGGGCAGGTGCTCGACGAGCCATCGATGCGACCACACAGGTCCCGTGCCGCCGTAGAACACGCCGGTCGGATGGGTGTACTGGCCGCCGCTGACGACCTCTTGGAGCCGAGCGAACCCCACCTCGTCGGCGTAGGCGAGCAGCTGCAAGGTCGTTGCCTGCTGGGTGTCGTCGTCCCAGGTGTCGGGAACCAGGAGATGGGCGATCCCGCCGTAGTCCTCGTTGGCCGGTGGTTGCTGCGACCAGTCGACGAAGTTGCGGTTCAGGTCGACGTTGTCCTCGTTCACCCGTCGCACCCACGAGAACCCGAACGGATTGAACGCATGCAGCAGCACGACGCGCAGCTGTTCGGGTCGTCGTGCCGCGTGATGCTCGAACCAGTGGTGCTGCAGGGCCGATCCGGTGAACCCCTCGACGCCGTGGGTTCCGGACACGATCAGCAGCACCGACGACGCATCGGGCGGCCCGAGCGTGGCGACGTCGATCGCCAGTTCTTCGTCGGCCAGCCCGCGCAGGGGGTGGAGATGGGTCTCCACCTCGGCTCCGGCCACGGCGGCGGCGGCGAGG
>CAZJUC010000050.1:0-17710 GCA_964549065.1 uncultured Ilumatobacteraceae bacterium | reverse complement strand
CGCCGCCTCGATCACCTGATCACGCCAGGGGTCAGACCCCAGGCGTGATCGTCACCCGGCGGCGATGTCGGCGAGGAACGCCTCGACGTCGGCGCGCACCTTGGTTCGTTGCATCGGCGGCAATGCCTTGATGATGTCCCAGCGGTAGCGAGCCGAACCGAGACGCGGGTCCATCACGGCGACCACGCCGCGATCGGTTGCCGAGCGGATCAGCCGCCCACACGCCTGGGCGAGCATCATCGATGCCCGCGGGATGTCGATCTCGGAGAACGCCGACGGCCCGAGCTGCTCGCGGCGGGCGCTGAGCAGCGGGTCGTCCGGGCGCGGGAAGGGGATCCGGTCGATCACCACCAGTGACAGCGTCTGGCCCGGCACGTCGACGCCTTGGAAGAGTCCGGCGGTGGCGAACAGGCAGGTCTCGTCGCTGTCCGCGAACGCCTTGATCAGCGCCGGCTTCGGCAGGTCGCGCTGCGTGAGGATCGGCAGGTCGATCCGCTCGCGCAGCGCGTCGGCTGCCTCGTCCATCGAACGCCAGCTGGTGAACAGCGCCAACGTCCGCCCGCCGGCCGCGGTGATCAACGCTTCGAGCTCGTCGTGCACGGCCGCCCGGAAGCCGTCCGAGTTCGGATTCGGCAGATGCATCGCGCAGTAGAGCATCGAGTGGTGCTCGTAGTCGAACGGGCTGCCGACGTCGGCGACCACGACGCTGTCGTCGGCGATGCCGACCCGACTGGCCAGCGACGACGGAATCGTCGCGCTGGTCAGGATCGCCGTGCGTTGCGACCACACCCCTTCGGTCATCGCCGGGCCGACGTCGAGTGGTGCGATCTCCAGGCGGGGGGCGTCCCGAGACCCGGACACGAACGCGACGTAGCCCTCGCGCCCCTCGATGGCGATGTCGAGTTGCTCGATCGCCCGGCCGGTCATCGTCTGCGCTCGCAGGCGGCGCTGCTTGGCGTCTTCGTTCTTCGTGTCGATCGCGACGAGGACGTCATTGGCCCGACCGAGCCGCAGGCGGGCGTCGTTGAGCACGTCCTGCACCGAGTCGGGAAGCGGTGTCGTGAGACGTTTGCCGACGTGCGGTGTGAGCGCATCGCGAAGGCCCTCGGCGATCTCGGCGATCGAGCCGATCAGTTTCGGGTCGTCGAGGATGCGGCGCACGATGCCCGACAACGCAACGAAGCGGCCGGGGGCGATCTCGACGCCGACGGTGTCACTCATGATGTCTTCGAGGACGTGCGCTTCGTCGAACACGACGACGTCGTGTTCGGGCAGGATCGCGCCGCCGCTGGCCACGTTGAGCCCGTACAGGTGGGTGTTCACGACGATCACGTCGGCTGCCGCAGCGCGTCGGCGGGCCTGCTCGGCGAAGCACGGGTCGCCGAGCGGACAGCGGTCGGCGCCGGGACACTCATCGCTGCCGACGCTGACTGCCCGCCAGGCGTTGTCCGACGGGGTCCAGTCGAGTTCGGCCATGTCACCGGTCGACGTCGTCCCCGACCACTCGGCCAGCCGTTTGATCTCGACCTTGGTGCCGAGCGCCATCGTCTCGAGTTCGAGCTGGCCCTCGGCGTCGGCGCTCATCTCTCGCAGGCGCTGGAGACACACGTAGTTCGACCGTCCTTTGAGGATCGCAAAGTCGAAGTCGCGTCCGATGTGCTCGGCGAGGAAGGGCAGATCCTTGGTGGCCAGCTGGTCCTGCAGTGCCTTGGTTGCCGTGGCGACGATCACCCGGGCGTCTGCCTCGATCGCGGGAACGAGATAGGCCAGTGTCTTGCCGGTGCCGGTACCCGCCTGGACGACGAGGTGCCGCTTGGCGGTGATCGAGTCCGCCACCATCTGGGCCATCTGCTGCTGGCCGAGGCGATCCTCGGAGTTCGCGAGGGCGGCGGTGACGCGCGAGAGGGCTTCGGTCATCGAGCGAGCGCCAACGCTGCGTCGAGTTCGTGTTCGTCGAAGTCCGGCCAGGGCGCTTCGGTGAAGTAGATCGCCGCGCCGGCGGCCTGCCAGAGGAGGAAGTTCGACACGCGCAGCTCGCCACTGGTTCGCACGAGCACGTCGACCGGCGGGAGTTCGGGCAGGTAGAGATGGTCGCCGATCGTGTCGACGTTGATGCCGTCAGCGGTCTGCCGGGCGGCCTCGACCGCGGCGACCAGCTCCGAACGTCCGCCGTAGTCGAACGCGATGGTCAGCACCATGCCGGTGTTGTCGGCGGTGTCGGCGATCGCCTTGCGGATCGCCCGCTGGACGTAGCGGGGCGTGCGCGCCATCGGTGAGTCGAACGGCCGGCCGATCCACTGGACGCGGACGTTCAGCTCGTTGAGTTCGGCGACCCGTCCGAAGAGCTTCTCGTGCAACCCGAGGATGTGGCGCACCTCCGGTCGGGGACGTTGCCAGTTCTCGGTGGAGAAGCCGAACACGGTCAGCCAGCCGATGTTGCGTTGCACGGCGACGCGTACCAGCCGAGCGAGGTTCTCCTCGCCTTCGGTGTGACCTTCGGTGCGCGGGAGCCCCCGCCGGCCGGCCCAGCGTCCGTTGCCGTCCATGATGCAGGCGACGTGCAGGGGCGCGGCGGCATCGGCACGTGTCTCGGAGGGATCGGGCGGCACGAGGTTCCACGTTAGCCAGCCAGCATCGAGTGGCCGCGGCGTGGAACAATGGAGAGGTGGCAGCATCGTTCACGAGCACGAGACCCGGTTCGTCGAAGGTCGGCGCTTCGGTCTCGACCGGTACCGCCAGGGCGGGAGACCCCACCCGCCAGCTGCTGCGTCACATCATGGTCGTCGGCGGCACGCTTCGCGACTGGGACCAGCTGGGCGACGACCGGTGGGATGACCGAGTCGAGCGCCTCGGAGCCATCGCCGACCAGGCCGGGGCATCGTTTCTCACGTTGCGCGCCTACGAACCGGGTGTCGATCCGATCGATCTCCAGTGGTGGCAGCGAGAGGTCGGTTCGTGCCACGTCATCGTCGATCCGTGCGGTGACGGCCGGCAGCGGTTCGCCGAGGCGATGCAGCGTCTGCACCCCGACGAGCCCGTCAACGAAGCCACGGTGGCAGAGGCGCTGTATGCGCCGGCGGATTGTGAACCCGACCTGATCGTCGTGCTCGGAGAATCGACCCGCCTTCCGCCGTCGTTGGTGTGGGAGCTGGCATACGGCGAACTGGTCTTCCACCCGATGGCCTGGCACGAGTTGTCTCCCGACAACCTGCTCGAGGCCATTGCCGACTTCGCTCACCGTCAGCGCCGCTTCGGTGGCCTCGATGACGATGGCTGAGCTCGCGTCGATCCGGCTCGCGGCGACTCCATGGTGAGCGAGCTCTACCGCGACACCGGGGTGGTGCTGCGCACCTACAAGCTGCGCGAGTCCGACCGGATCGTCGTGTTCCACACGGCCGAGAACGGAAAGGTGCGGGCCGTTGCCAAGGGCGTGCGCAAGACCAAGTCGAAGTTCGGTGCCCGCCTCGAGCCGATGAGCCATGTGCGACTGCTGTTGTACCGCGGCCGTGAACTCGACATCGTGAGCCAGGCCGAGGCCGTCGAGCCGTTGTCGCCGATGCTCTCGTCGCTCGACCGAGCGTCACAGGGGTTGGCCGCGATTGAAGCCGTCGATCAGCTGTCGCTGGAACGCGAGCCGAACCCGCAGCTGTATCGGATGCTGGTCGGTGTGCTGCGCACGATCGCGACGTCGCCGTCCCCGCTCAACGTGGCCGCGTTCTACTGGAAGCTGCTCGCCAACGAGGGCATGCGGCCCGAGCTCGACCGCTGCGTGCGGTGCGGCGACACCGAACCGGACGCGCAGTTCGTGGCGTTCGATCTCAACGAGGGTGGTGTGCTGTGTCGCTCGTGTCGCTCCGGCCAGGCGATCGGCTCCGGCGCGCTCGAGATCCTCCGCGAGATCCTCGGGGGTCAGCTGGTCCAGGCGCTGGCCCGCGATGAGTCGCCGGTGACCCACGAGGTGTCGTCGCTCGCCACCCGTGCCCTCGAGTTCCACATCGAACGCCGGTTGAAGGCCGTCGCCATGTTCGAAACCCACTGAGCCAACATCGCGTCTGCGTGGTGATTCGGGCGGGACGGGCCACGGGAAATGCAACGCAAACGGAAATGGGGGGTGGGTAGCCTCCACCATCTATGCCTGCCACCGACCTCGAACAGATCGTCAGCCTCTGCAAACGCCGCGGCTTCGTCTACCAGTCGGCGGAGATCTACGGCGGCTTCCGCTCGACCTACGACTACGGACCCCTCGGCTCGCTGCTGCTGCGCAACGTCAAGGAGGCGTGGCTGCGCGCCATGGTGCAGCAGCGCGACGACGTTGTGCTGATCGACGCCGCCATCCTCAGCCCGCCACAGGTGTGGCAGGCATCGGGCCACCTCGCGAACTTCTCCGATCCGCTCGTCGACTGCACCGAGTGCAAGCAGCGGTTCCGTCTCGACAAGCTCGACGACCCGGACGTCTGCCCGAACTGCGGGGCGAAGCACAGCTTCACCGAGGCGCGCGAGTTCAACTTGATGTTCAAGACCCAGGCCGGACCCGTCGAGGGCACAGGTGCCGACGCGTACCTGCGCCCCGAGACGGCGCAGGGCATGTTCACGAACTTCGCGAACGTCTTGCAGACGTCGCGCAAGAAGCCGCCGTTCGGAATCGCCCAGGTCGGCAAGAGTTTCCGCAACGAGATCACTCCGCAGAACTGGATCTTCCGCACCCGCGAATTCGAACAGATGGAGCTCGAGTTCTTCGTCCCGCCCGAAACCAGCCGTGAGTGGTACGAGTACTGGTGCAACGCCCGCCTCGACTGGTACGTCGAACACGGGATCCCGAAGGACATGCTGCGCCTGCGTGCCCACGACGACGACGAGCTGTCGCACTATTCCACCGGCACCGCCGATGTCGAGTTCGAGTTCCCGTGGGGCTTCGACGAGCTGGAGGGCATCGCTCAACGGTCCGACTACGACCTGAAGCAGCACGCCGAGCACTCGGGCGAGCGCCTCGACTACTTCGACCCCCAGACCAACGAACGCTACGTGCCCCACGTGATCGAGCCGGCCGCCGGTGCCACGCGCACGATGGCCGCGTTCCTGCTCGCCGCCTACGACGAGGACGAGGTCAACGGCGAGGCCCGCACCGTGCTGCGACTGCACCCTCGCCTCGCGCCGTACAAGTTGGCGGTGTTGCCGTTGTCGAAGAAGGACACGCTCACGCCGCTCGCCCACGACGTGCGCAAGCTGCTCGCAGATCGGTACATGGTCGACTACGACGAGACACAGAACATCGGCAAGCGCTACCGACGTCAGGACGAGATCGGTACGCCGTTGGCCGTCACCGTCGACTTCGACTCGCTCGACGACCACGCCGTCACGGTGCGCGACCGCGACACGACCGAGCAGGTACGGGTGCCGATCGACGAGCTGCTCGCCACGGTCAGCGCCCGGTTGGGGTTCTGACCCCATCGCCCAGGTGTCGCGACCGCTACGGTCGACGCCCATGAGTCAAGTTGCCATGATCGCCAAGTTCACCTGCATCGACGGAAAGCGTGACGACCTGTACGCAGGCCTCGCACCGATGATGGATCACGTCGAATCCGAGGAGGGCACCCTGCTGTACCAACTCCTCGAAGACCCCAACGACGCGAACGTGGCCTACATGTACGAGCTGTACGCCGACGGCGACGCGCTGCAGGCGCACAGCACGAGTGACGTGATGAAGCAGATCATGAACGCGTTCGGCGGCATCCTCGCCGGACGGCCCGAGCTCACGATGCTCACGCCGGTCCGCGGCAAGGGTCTCTGAGCACACCTCGATCCCGAGGAACCCGGATGGCGGCGACGTACCTCGACAAGATCCTCGAGCGTCACCGCGAGGTCGCTGCCGCCGACGACCGCCCGGTCGAACGACTGCTCGACGAGGCGAGGGCGATGCCGGCGACGCGCGGGTTCCGTGCTGCGCTCGTCGGGCGTGATCGACTCGGCGTGATCGCCGAGATCAAACGGCGCTCGCCGTCGAAGGGCCACCTCAACGTCGATCTCGATCCGGCGCGCTGGGCGGCGATGTACGAGCGTGGGGGAGCGGCGTGCATGTCGGTGCTCACCGATGTCGAGGCGTTCGGGGGATCGGTCGACGACTTGCGGGTGGCACGGGCAGCGTGCTCGCTCCCGGTCATCCGCAAGGACTTCACGGTGAGCGAACGCGACGTGCTCGACACCCGGATCATGGGCGCCGACTGCGTCCTCCTGATCGCGGCCGCACTGGAACCGGCGGAGCTCGCGGCGTTCCACGCATTGGCGATCGACATCGGTCTCGGCGTGCTCGTCGAGATCCACGACGAGCACGAATTGGAGCACGCGCTGGCAGCGGATGCGACCTTGATCGGCGTCAATCAGCGCGACCTGGTCACCTTCGGGGTCGACCACGATCGTGCGGTGCGGATGGCGGGAACGATCCCCGAGCATGCCGTCAAGGTCGCGGAATCCGGGGTCCGTAATTCGGCTGACGCTCGGTCGCTGCACGAGGCCGGCTACGACGCCGTACTCGTCGGCGAGACGATCGTCACCCACTGCGATCCGGTCGCAGCGATCAACGATCTGATCGGCGAAGTGACACAGTAGGCCCGGCGCCGTGTGACGGTCGCGGGTCAGTTGGCGGGGGTGTTGAGCATCTCCCAGCGGGCGATGCCGTCCTCGATGCGCTGGATGAGGGTCTCGAGAATCGTGACGCGAGCCCACTTCTTGTTCTCGCCGGAAACGATGTCCCACGGCGCCAACTGATGGTCGGTGCGCTCGAACATGTCCTCGGCAGCTTCGATGTACTGGTCCCACTTGTCGCGGTTGCGCCAGTCCTCGTCGTTGAGCTTCCACCGGCGCAACGGGTCGTCGCGTCGGCTCTCGAAGCGTTTCATCTGTTCGTCGGCACTGATGTGCAGGTAGAACTTGACGAGGATCACGCCTTCGAGCACCAGACTGCGTTCGAACTCGACGATCTCGTTGTACGCCCGGGTCCACTGTTCGATCGTCGCGAACTTCTCGACCCGTTCCACCAGGAGACGGCCGTACCAGCTGCGGTCGAAGACACACATGCCGCCGAGGCCCGGCACCTTGCTCCAGAATCGCCAGAGGAAGTGGTGGCGTTTCTCGCGCTCGCTGGGCTTCGCGTACGAGTACACGCTGAAGTGACGAGGATCGAGCCGTTCGACGACGCGGCGGGTGGCCCCGCCCTTGCCGCCGGCGTCCGCGCCCTCCATCACGATCAGCAGCCCGGGGCCGAGCTTCGCGTCTCCGAGTTGGCCGCCGAGGGTGAGACGCAGTTCGACGAAACGCTCTTGGGCTGCCGCCAAACGCTTCTCGTACTCGTCGCTCCCGAGCTTGTCCGACAGATCGATTTCGTCGAGTCGTCCCATGCGGGTAACGACGATAGGCGCGTGACGTCCGGTTGCAATGAATCTCTCGCTGCAGGTCGGTGCCCGGTACCGTGGCGCACGATGTTCGTCAAGATCTGTGGGATCACCAACGAAGACGATGCGCTGCTGTCCGTGGCGATGGGCGCCGACGCCGTCGGCTTCATCTTCGCCCCGTCCACGCGGCAGGTCGCCGCCCAGGTCGTGTACGACATCACCCGCCGACTTCCCGCGGAGATCCTCACCATCGGGGTGTTCCGCAACGAGCATCCGAAGCTGGTCGTCGACACCGCCCACCGCGCCGGCGTGAAGGCGGTACAGCTGTCCGGTCGTGAGACACCTGAGCAGACCAAGGAGATCGCCGGACACTTCCGCTGGGTGATCAAGGCGTTCGGCGCCGACGACCCCAACCTGCCACGCGCGGACCAGTACGGCACCGACATGGTCATGCTCGACTCACCGGAGCCCGGCTCCGGCAAGGTGTTCGACTGGTCGCTGGCAGGCGACGCCCCCGACTCGCTCAAGCTGATCCTCGCCGGCGGGCTCACGCCAGAGAATGTCGGTGCCGCGATCACCGAGGTGCAGCCGTGGGGCGTCGACGTCGCCACGGGCGTGGAGAAGTCGCCCGGCAAGAAGGACGCCCTCGCCGTCAAACGTTTCATCGAGAATGCCCGTGCCCATGCGTCGACGCCGTACATCGGCGACGACGACCTCCCCTACGACTGGGACTTCGAATGACCGACACCGACATCAACACCCGTGCCGTACCGCCCTCCAGCCTGTCGGCTCCACCGGATGTCACCGGTCGGTTCGGCGACTTCGGCGGCCGTTTCGTGCCGGAAACGCTCGTGCCGGCGTGTCAGGAACTCGAGGCCGCCTTCCACGACGCATGGAACGATCCGGTGTTCCGCGCCGAGCTGACACGCGTGCACGTCGAGTACTCGGGACGCCCGTCGATCCTCACCGAGTGCCACAATCTCGGTGAGCAGCTCGGCATCCGGCTGATCCTCAAGCGCGAGGACCTCAACCACACGGGCTCGCACAAGATCAACAACGTGATCGGCCAGACCCTGCTCGCGAAGCGGATGGGCAAGCAACGCATCGTCGCCGACACCGGCGCCGGTCAGCACGGCGTGGCGAGTGCCACCGCTGCTGCGCTGATGGGTTTGGAGTGCACGGTTTTCATGGGTGCCGTCGACGTCGAGCGCCAGGCGCTCAACGTGTTCCGCATGAAGCTGCTCGGCGCCGAGGTGCACTCGGTCGAGAGCGGCAGCCGCACGCTCAAGGACGCGGTCAACGAAGCAATGCGGCACTGGGTGGCGAACGTGACCGACACCCACTTCTGTCTCGGCTCGGTCGTGGGACCGCATCCGTACCCCTACATGGTGCGACAGTTCCAGTCGATCATCGGCGACGAGGCCCACGACCAGATCCAGACGATGACCGGTGCGATGCCCGACGTCGTCGTCGCCTGCGTCGGCGGGGGCTCGAATGCGATGGGGATCTTCAGCGGGTTCGTCGACGAACCCGACACCCGACTCGTCGGAGTCGAGCCGGCCGGCGGCGCGGCGATCGGGCGGGGAACTCCCGGTGTGGTCCACGGGATGCGCAGCAACCTGATGCAGGACGAGGTCGGCCAGGTCGAAGAAGCGCTGTCGATCTCGGCGGGGCTCGACTACCCGGGTGTCGGCCCCGAGCACTCGTACCTGGCCTCGATCGGCCGTGCCGAGTACCCGTCGGTCACCGATGAGGAGGTGATCGCCGGCTTCCAGCTCTTCTCGCGAGCGGAGGGGATCATTCCTGCGCTCGAGTGTGCTCATGCGGTGGCCTGGATCAGCCGTGAGGCGCCGAAGATGCAGGGCCAGACGGTGCTGATGAACCTGTCGGGGCGCGGCGACAAGGACGTGGCGCAGATGATGGACATCCTCGACGGCCGCCTCTGATGACCCTGGAGAGCGAGTTCCGCGCGAAACGCGACCGGGGTCGCAAGCTGTTGGTGCCCTACATCACCGGCGGCTATCCCGGCTGGCAGGACGCAATCCGCGCGTGCGCTGCCAACGGCGCGGATGCCGTCGAGATCGGCATCCCGTTCTCCGATCCGGTGATGGACGGTCCGGTGATCCAACAGGCTTCGCAGTACGCGCTGGAACACGGTGTCACGCCGACGGCGATCCTCGACGACGTGCCATCGCTCGACGTCGAGATCCCGCTCGCCGTGATGACCTACTACAACCTGGTCAACCATCCGGGTCCGACGCGCTTCGCGGCCCAGCTGCAGCGTGCCGGGATCAGCGCGGCGATCCTGCCGGACCTGCCGCTGGAGGAGTCCGGGCCGTGGTGCGAGGCCGCTGACGAGGCCGGCATCGAGACGATCCTGCTCGCCGCCCCGACGGCTCCCGACGATCGCCTGCCGCGTGTCGCCGAGCGGGCGCGTGGATTCGTCTACTCGGTCGGCCTGCTCGGTGTGACCGGCGAACGCGAATCGCTCGCCGACACCGCCACGGCGCTGGCCGCGCGTCTCAAGGCGATCACCGACAAGCCGGTGTTGGTCGGTGTCGGCGTGTCGAACGCCGAACAGGCGTATCAGGCGACCCGTGTCGCCGACGGCGTGATCCAGGGCGCCAGCATGGTGCGGCGCCTGATGGACGGCGGCCCCGATGCCGTCGGTGAGTACGTCGCCGAGGTCCGCGCCGCCATCGACATGTAACGATTGGTGTCAGACACCAATCGTTACATGGCTACGGTCCGAACCTCGGTCCGTCGAAGCGGTCGACGGTGGTGAACGATTCGACCGGATTTCGCTTCAGCCTGGTCGGCTGGTGGACAGGATGACCGAGGAAGATCGTGGTGACGAGCGCATGGTGGTCGGGGAGTCCGAGCGCCGGAGCAGCTGCCGGCTCGACCCGGCTGAGGAAGGTGGTCATGACGCCGCCGAGGCCGTGGGCGCGAGCAGACAGCATCAGGTTCCAGCAGAACGGGTAGATCGACGCGCCCCCTGTGACGGGCGCCCGATCGAGCTCGGCGTCCATCATCGCGAGCTTCGACAGGTCGGCGGCCACCGCGAGCACCACCGGGATGGTGTCGATGTTCTCCAGGAGCGCATTGGACTTGTTCGCGGTGATGTCGTCGGGCTTCACGTAGTCGACGACGTTGAACGGATTGCCGCCGGCCGCGGCGGTCTCCAGGTACTCGTCCCACACCGGCTGCATCAGCATGGCCAGCTCTCGCCGCAGCATCGCCTCCTTCACCACGGCGACGCGCCACGGTTGACGGTTGCCGCCCGACGGAGCGAATCGGGCATCGTCGAGGATGCTCGTCACGGTGGCATCGTCGACCCGTTCGTCGGTGAACGCCCGAACGGTGCCGTTGGTGCGGATGGCCTCACGGATCTCCATGCGAGGAACGTATGTAACGATTGGTGTCTGACACCAATCGTTACATCAGGTGTTGGCGGCGACCTTCTGGCGCACGATGTTGAGCGCGGAGCCGGCCTCGAACCACTCGACCTGCTCGGGGCTGAAGGTGTGGACCGCTTCGAAGTCGATCGTGGTGCCATCGGGCTTCACGATCTGACACTGCACGTTCTGGCCCGGGACCGGAGGCAGACCGCTGACGTTGATGCGGTCGTCCTCTTCGATGAGGTCGTAGGTGTCGGGGTCGGCGAACGTGAGCGGAAGCAACCCCTGCTTCTTCGCGTTGGTCTCGTGGATGCGGGCGAACGAGCGAGCAAGGATCACGAGTCCACCGCGGAAGCGAGGCTCCATCGCTGCGTGCTCGCGCGACGAACCTTCGCCGTAGTTGCGGTCGCCGATCGCCACCCACTTGATCCCCGCCTCGTGGTAGCGCATGGCGATCTCGGGGTACGGACGGGTCTCGCCGTCGGTGATGTCCTTGCCGGTGCCGGCGTCGCCGGTGAACGCGTTGACCGCTCCGGCGAACAGGTTGCCCGAGATGTTCTCGAGGTGCCCGCGGTACTTGAGCCACGGACCGGCTGCGGAGATGTGGTCGGTGGTGCACTTGCCCTGCGCCTTCATCAACACGGGCAGGCCCTGGTAGTCCTCGCCGTCCCAGGCGAGGAACGGAGCGAGAAGCTGGAGCCGGTCGCTGGTCGGCGAGACTGCGACCTCGACGCCGGACCCGTCGGCAGGGGGAGCGGTGTAGGTGTTCTCGCCGGGGTCGTAGCCAGCGTCGGGGAGCACCTCGCCGACCGGCTCGGCGAGTGTGATCGAGCTGCCGTCGGAGGCAGTGATCGTGTCGACGGTCGGGTCGAAGTCGAGCCGGCCGGCCAGCGCGATGGCGAGCACCGTGTCGGGTGAGGTGACGAAGCTGAGCGTCTTCGCCGAGCCGTCGTTGCGCTTCGGGAAGTTGCGGTTGAAGGAGTTGACGATCGTGTTCGGCCGGCCCGTGATCGACTCGGGACGAGACCACTGGCCGATGCACGGACCGCACGCGTTGGCGAGCACGGTGGCACCGATTGCCTCGAGATCGGCGAGGAGGCCGTCACGCTCGATGGTGGCCCGTACCTGCTCGGAGCCGGGGGTGATCAGCAATTCGCATTTGGCGGTGAGTCCGGCGGCAGCCGCCTGGCGGGCGATCGACGCGACACGGGTGATGTCCTCGTACGAACTGTTGGTGCACGAGCCGATCAGACACGCCGAGGGCTCGAGCGGCCAGTCGTTCTCGCGGGCTGCTGCACCGACACCGTCGGCGCCGACCTTGTGCGCTCGGTCGGGCGAGTGCGGGCCGTTGATCAACGGCTTGAGCTCGTCGAGGTCGATCTCGATCACCTGGTCGTACTCCGCGCCATCGTCGGCGCGCAGGTCGTCAGCCACCTTGTCGGCGGCATCAGCGATCGCCTCGCGCCCTGTTGCCTTGAGGTACACCGCCATGTTGTGGTCGTACGGGAAGTGCGACGTGGTGGCGCCGATTTCGGCGCCCATGTTGCAGATGGTGGCCTTGCCGGTGGCCGAGATCGAATCGGCACCGGGGCCGAAGTACTCGACGATTGCCCCGGTACCGCCTTCGACGGTGAGCACCCGGGCGACTTCGAGGATGACATCTTTCGGGCTCGACCAGCCACTGAGCGTGCCGGTGAGCTTCACGCCGATCACCTTGGGCCAGCGCACGTTGAACGGGAACCCCGTCATCACGTCGACCGCATCGGCGCCGCCGACGCCGATGGCGATCATGCCGAGACCGCCGGCGTTGGGCGTGTGGCTGTCGGTGCCGATCATCATGCCGCCCGGGAAGGCGTAGTTCTCGAGGACGACCTGGTGGATGATGCCCGAGCCCGGGCCCCAGAAGCCGATGCCGTACTTTGCCGACACCGAGCGCAGGAAGTCGTAGACCTCCTTGTTGGTGTCGATCGCCACGCCGAGGTCGATGTTCGCGCCGACCTTCGCCTGGATCAGGTGGTCACAGTGCACGGTCGACGGCACGGCCGCCTCGGGAAGTCCGGCGGTCATGAACTGCAACAGTGCCATCTGGGCGGTCGCGTCCTGCATGGCGACGCGGTCGGGATGGAAGTCGTTGTAGGTGACGCCGCGTTCGATGTCGGCGTTCGGCTCCGCGAGGTGGTTGATCAGGATCTTCTCGGTGAGCGTGAGGGGGCGACCGAGCCGCTTCCGGCCCGCAGCCACCCGCTCGGGGAGGCTCGCGTACACGCCTTCGACGAGTTCGATGGGGGTGGTGGCGCCGTTCTGGCTGGGGTCCTGGCTCGCATCGGTCATGTAGACAACTATAATACAAGTTGCCGGTCGTGCAACCAGCGCGACGGCGACAGGAGAAACCGTGCGACAGATCCGCTACCAGGAGATCGCCGACGAGTTGCGCGAGCGCGCCCGAGCCTCCGCGGCCGGATCGGTGCTTCCCTCCGAATCGGAGATGTCCACAGAGTTCGGGGCGTCCCGAGTCACGATCCGTCGGGCGCTCGAACTGGTCCGCGAAGATGGCCTGATCGCCGCGCGCCAGGGGTTCGGCTGGTTCGTGGCCACCGAGCCCGTTCCGCAGAGCCTCGAGTCGTTGGCCACCATCGAGTCCCACGTCGAGGGGGTCGGCAAGCTGTCGGAACGCAAGATCGAGGAGTTCGCCTACGAGTCGGCGCCGGAGCGTGTCGAACGCGTACTGGGCGTCGATCAGGTGCTGCGGGTCAAGCGCGTCAACCTCGCCGATGGCGAGCCGTTCGCCGTGGTGACGGTGTGGTGTCCCGCCGAGCTCGGCGCGCACCTCTCGCGCAAGGACGTCGAGCGCCGCCCGTTCTACGAGTTGCTCGACGTCGAACTGCGCGGTGCCACCCAGACGATCGGTGCCGACCTGGCCGACGACGCCGACGCTCGCCTGCTCGGGGTTCCGGCAGGTTCACCGGTGCTGCGTTGCCAGCGCATCACCACCGACTCCGACGGCCGTGCGGTCCTCGTGAGTGAGCATCTCTTCCCGGCGCACCGCACCGAGTTCGTCGTCGACCTGCCGCAAGCCGAACCGTCGATGACCCCGAGCGGCCTACGTATCGTGGATTGATGTAACGATTGGTGTCTGACACCAATCGTTACATCGGACGACATGGGTCAGCGCCGTGCCGACCTTCTACGATCGGGTGTGTGGGGATGATCAACACCTTCCGTTCGGTGGTGCAGTTCGATCGGATCACACTGAGCCCGACCGAGCGACGGCTGAGGGCGTCGGCGTCGGTCGACGACTTCCGGCGGATCGCCAAGCGGCGGCTTCCGCACGGTGTCTTCGACTACATCGACGGTGGGGCCGACGACGAACGATCGTTGGCCCGCAACGTCCACGCCTTCGGGCACTACGAGTTCCAACCGCGGATCCTCCGAGACGTCAGCCGGCTCGACACCTCGACCACGATCCTCGGTCGTGCCTGTGGGATGCCGCTGGTCCTCGCGCCGACCGGTTTCACCCGGATCGCGCACTCCCAAGGTGAACTCGCGGTCGCTCGAGCGGCTGCTCGCGCCGGGATTCCCTGGTCGCTGTCGACGATGGGCACGCGCTCGATCGAAGAGGTCGCTGCCGTCAGCGACGGCGACAAGTGGTTCCAGGTGTACACCTGGCGCGATCGCGGCCTGGTCAGGGAGCTGCTCGATCGTTCGAAGGCCGCCGGGTACACCGCGGTGTGGCTCACCGTCGACACAGCGGTGCTCGGCCGCCGCGAACGCGATGTTCGCCGCGGCATGACGCTGCCGCCGAAGATCGGCCCGGGGACGATCATCGACGGAGCGATCCACCCGGCGTGGACCTGGGATTTCCTGCGGAGCGAACCGATCACCTTCGCGAACGTCGTCGGGTTGAGTGACGAGGACGGCAGCAGTGCCGTCACGCTGGCCGAGCACATGGCCCGCCAGTTCGACCCGTCGCTGTCGTGGGACGACGTCGACTGGTTGCGCAGCGTCTGGGACGGCCCGATCGTGCTCAAGGGCGTCCAGACCGTCGCCGATGCCAAACAAGCAGTTGCGATGGGCGTCGAGGGCATCGGCCTGTCGAATCACGGCGGTCGCCAACTCGACGATGCGCCGGCGCCGATCGACCTCGTCGAGCCGGTGCGTGACGAGATCGGCGATGGCGCCACGGTCATCTGCGACGGCGGTGTGCGGCGGGGGAGCGACATCTTCAAGGCGCTCGCCCTCGGTGCCGATGCGGTGTCGATGGGCCGCCCGTACCTGTATGCCCTCGGTGCGGCCGGCGAACGTGGTGTCGATCAGCTGTTGTCGTTCATGCGCGAGGGCCTGGAACGCACGATGGCGCTCAACGGGGTGCGGACGATCGCTGAGATCGACCGCTCGCTCGTGCGGCGCAAGCACTGACGGCGAGCGCCTGGTCGACGGCCCGCTCACGTCCGTTCGTCGCTCATGTCGGTCGGATGCGAGACTCTCACCCATGGCCGACCGTGTGCTCATCTCCATCACCGACGGCGTCGCCGACGTGGTCTTCAATCGTGCCGACAAGCGCAACGCGCTCGACAACGCGATGTTCACGGCGATCGCCGAGGCCGGCGAGCGACTCAAGTCGGAACCCGGCGTGCGCGCCGTGGTGCTGTCGGGCGACGGCGCCTCGTTCTGTGCGGGCCTCGACTTCTCGACGTTCGAGGTCATGGCCGGTGGCGACGACGCAACGAGCGCCGCGAACCGCAACGACGGGAACCCCGGTCAGATGGACGGCGATCGCATCACCCACCTCGGCCAGCAGGTGTGTTGGGTGTGGCAGGAATTGCAGGTTCCCGTGATCGCCGCCGTGCACGGTCACGCGCTGGGTGGGGGTCTGCAGATCGCGCTCGGCGCCGACATCCGCATCGTGCACCCCGACACCAAGATGTCGGTGCGCGAGGTCTACTGGGGTCTGGTGCCGGACATGACCGGAACCTTCGTGCTGTCGAAGCTGGTGCGTCCCGACATCGCCAAGGAGCTCACCTTCACCGCTCGGGTGTTCTCCGGCACCGAGGCGGCCGAGATGGGTCTGGCGACCCGCCTCAGCGACAACCCGAAGGACGACGCGATGGCGCTCGCCCGCGAGATCTCCTCGATGAGCCCGGGTGCTGTGCAGGGCTCGAAGGCTCTGTTCAACCGGATGGCAGGCGATGGCGCCGCCGATCAGTTCGCCGCCGAGCGGGCCGTGATCGGCGCCCAGGTCGGCTCCCCCAACCAGGTCGAAGCGGTGATGGCCGGCTTCGAGAAGCGACCGGCGGTGTTCGCCGACGTCTGACGTCGAGGTGCGCGGTACGGTCGGGCATGGCTCGATTCGACGGACTGTCCGCGCTGCTCCTCAACTGCTCGCTCACCCACGAGGCAACGGCGTCGCACACCCGTCGACTGCTGTCTCGGGTGGCGGGGATCATGCACACCGAGGGGGTCGACGTCGAGCTGCTCCACGTGCTCGACCATCGCATCGGGTTCGGGATGGTCGAGGACACCACCACGATCGGTGACGAACGCGATGACTGGCCCGCGATCCACGCCAAGGTGATGGCCGCCGACATCCTCGTGATCGGCACCCCGATCTGGCTCGGCGCCCCCGCCAGCGTGGCCTCACTCGTGATCGAGCGGCTCTATGCCTACAGCGGCAACACCAACGACGCCGGACAGTACCTGTACTACGGCAGAGCCGGCGGCTGCGTGGTGACCGGGAACGAGGACGGCGTGAAGGCCGTGTCGTCGCAGGTGCTGTACGCCCTGTCGCACATCGGCTACACGATTCCACCGCAGGCCGACTGTGGATGGCTCGGCGAGATCGGACCCGGCGCCAGTTACGGCGACGCCGTCGAGGGTTCGGACACTCCGGCCGGATACGACAGCGACTTCACGAACAAGAACGCCACGATCATGTCCTGGAACCTGATGCACACCGCTCGGATGCTGCGCGAGCGTGGCGGCTTCCCGATCGGTGGCAATGTCGGCGCCGACTGGCGTGAGGTCACCAACGCCGCCGACCAGGACCCCGACGCCTGGTGACCCCCGGTCGTCCCAGCCGCGTGCCGGCCACGCCATCTGCGCCCCGTGGATCCCGGCATCCGGGACGGAGGGGGCGCAGATCGTGCGGTGGGACGGAGGGGGCGCAGATCGTGCGGTGGGGGGCGAGACCGGTCAGGCGCTCCAGAAGTCCCGCAGCCGGGCGACGAAGCGGTCGGGGGCGACCAGGTGGGGGTAGTGCCCGAATCCGGTGGAACCGTCGGCCCAGTACTCGACCGACGAGTTCGGGATGCGCTCGGCCAACCAGTCGGCGTAGCCGTCGCCGGGATCGATGCCGAAGATGGCGAGATACCGGACGTCGCGTCCGGCGTAGCCCGCCAGCGCGGCGTCGACCGTGGCGGCGATCGCCTCGACCGGTTCGGTCAGCAGCATCTCCCATGTCCCGAGCACGACCTGGTGGTCGGCGCGCCGCAGCGCATCGAGCCGGGCGCGTTCGTCGGACGCGAGCAACTCGCCGGCCATCGTCTCGAACATCGCGTCGACCACGAGCGTGAACTGTTCGGGATCGCGCAGCATCGGCTCGGCCGGGGCGAGCTGGGCCTTGAACCCGTCGAGCTGCAGTGACTGGTCGATGTCGACCACGCTCGCGACCTCCAGCATCGAGCCGACGGCGGTCACCACGGCGCCACCGAGGGAGTGGCCGACCAGATGGGGCCGCTCCACGCCTGCGGCGCTCACGACCGCAGCCACGTCGCCGGCCATCGCCTCCAAGCCGTAGTCGGCGGCCGGGCCGGACTGCCCGTGCCCTCGAAGGTCGAGGGTGATGACCTGATTGGTGGTCGCGAGGCGTTCGGTGATCGGATCGAAGGCCGCGGCCGACTCGGTGATGCCGTGCACCAGCACCACCGC
>CAZJUC010000049.1:0-17954 GCA_964549065.1 uncultured Ilumatobacteraceae bacterium | reverse complement strand
ATGGACCGTCTCACGCCGGAGCCGGGACAGCTCGGCTGTGGTGCGCACACCGACTACGGGACGCTCACCCTGCTCGCCGACGACGGGGTCGGCGGCCTCCAGGTGCGCCAACGGTCGGGCGAATGGATCGACGTGTCGGTGCCCGACGGCCACCTGGTCGTCAACCTCGGCGATCTGATGGCGATCTGGACGAACGACCGGTGGGTGTCGAACCCCCATCGCGTCGTCAACCCGCCCGGAGTGGACCGGTACTCGTCTCCGCTGTTCGTCACACCGCCGTTCCATCTCCGCATCGAGACACTCGACACGTGCCTCGCCGAAGGAGAGACCCCGCGCCACGAGCCGACGGTGAGCGGCCCCTACCTGCTCTCGCGTTTCGACGGTACGCACAGCTATCGCAACGAACTCCTGGAGGCCGACCGCCAGACGATCGGCGAATGGATCCCACGGTGACGTGGCGACGACGAGCCACCCGTCACCGCTCACCCCCGTCGTCGACCGTCAGCCGTCGACCGCACGGGCGGTCTGTTCGGCGATGGCGTGCTCCTCGTCGGTCGGCACGACCAGTGTGGCGGTCGAGGCGTCGTCGCGGGAGATCACCCGGTCGGAGCGCTCGTTGCGGTCGTCGTCGAGCGCGATGCCGAACACCCCGAGGCCGCTGCACACCCGGGCTCGCACCAGGGCGCTGTGCTCGCCGATGCCGGCGGTGAACACCAGCGCATCGCAGCCACCGAGCACGGCGACGTAGGCGCCGACATACTTGCGGATCCGGTGGCAGAACACGTCGAGCGCCAACTCGGCGGCCGTGTCGCCTGCCGCGATGCGTTCGGTGATCTCGCGCATGTCGGAGTCGCCGCACAGCCCGAGCAGCCCGCTCGACCGGTTGAGTTCCGCGAGCACGTCGGCCTCCGGTCGGCCCGTCTCGGCGGCCACGTGGCCGATCACGGCGGGGTCGATGTCACCCGAGCGTGTGCCCATCACGAGGCCTTCGAGCGGCGACAGCCCCATCGAGGTCTCGACGCTGCGGCCCCGCTGCACCGCGGTGATCGAGGCCCCGTTGCCCAGGTGGGCGACGATCAGGTCGAGTTCGTCCCGCGGGCGCCCGAGCACAGCGGCGGCGCGGGTCGACACGTAGTCGTGCGAGGTGCCGTGGAAGCCGTAGCGGCGTACGCCGTGCTGCTCGTACCACGCCGACGGCACCGCGTAGCGAT
Organism: uncultured Ilumatobacteraceae bacterium; assembly: GCA_964549065.1. Lineage (GTDB taxonomy): Bacteria > Actinomycetota > Acidimicrobiia > Acidimicrobiales > Ilumatobacteraceae > Sva-07. The sequence goes on along the minus strand of CAZJUC010000049.1, from coordinate 16,743 downwards.
ATGCAGCGGGTGCCAGGGTGCGGTGGAAGGCGGTGTCGAACACGGCCACCTGCACGAGCGTCGGCCAGGTGGCGCGCGCGGCTTCGATGCCGGCGAGGTTGGCCGGGTTGTGCAGCGGCGCCAGCGGGGCGAGCTCGCGGATCACCTCGACCAGGTCGTCGCCGATGCGGGTCGGTTCGGAGAACACGTCACCGCCGTGCACCACCCGGTGTCCGATGGCGTCGATCGGCCGGTCGAGACGCTCGACCTCGGCGACCACCTCGCGCAGCGCAGCTTCGTGGTCGTCGACCTCTTCGACGATGCCGCCGGCGAGTCGTTCACCGGTGTCGGAATCGACGAGCTGGTACTTCACCGAGGAACTGCCGGCGTTGAGTACGAGCACCAACATCGTCACATCACCACGAGTCAGCCCGGGTCCGCTCGATCGGCACCGTCGTCCCGGTCGTCGTCGTCCCGGTCGTCGTCGTCCCGGTCGTCGTCGTAGCGGTCGGCGCCGACCTGGATGGCGGTGATCGCGATCGTGTTGACGATGTCGGTGACCGTGGCCCCTCGCGACAGATCGTTGACGGGTTTCCTGAGGCCCTGCAGCACGGGGCCGACCGCGACGGCGCCCGCCGATCGTTGCACCGCCTTGTAGGTGTTGTTGCCCGTGTTGAGGTCGGGGAAGACGAACACGGTGGCCGAGCCGGCGACGGCACTGTCCGGCAGTTTGCTGCGAGCCACGTCGAGGTCGACGGCGGCGTCGTACTGGATCGGGCCGTCCACCTTCAGGTCGGGTCGCAGCTCCCGCACGCGCTCGGTGGCGGCGCGCACCTTGTCGACGTCGGCGCCACCGCCCGACGCCCCCGTCGAGTAGCTCAACATCGCCACACGGGGTTCGATGCCGAACATGGCGGCGGTGTCGGCCGACGAGATCGCGATGTCGGCGAGCTGTTCGGCGTTCGGGTCGGGGTTGACGGCACAGTCGCCGTAGACGAGAACGCGGTCGGACAGCAGCATCAGGAACACGCTCGACACGATCGACGTGCCGGGTCGGGTCTTGATGAACTCGAGCGACGGGCGGATCGTGTGGGCGGTGGTGTGCATCGCCCCGGAGACCATCGCATCGGCAAGGCCTTCGCGCACCATCATCGTGCCGAAGTAGCTCACGTCGGTCATGATGTCGTGGGCGCGCTGGAGGTTGATGCCCTTGTGGCCGCGCAGCTCGTGGTAGCGCTCGCCGAACCGCTCGAGCAGGTCGCTGTCGAGCGGGTCGATCACGGGCACGTCGTCGAGCATCAGCCCGAGCTCGGCGGCCCGTTCGTGGACGGTGTCGCGGTGTCCGAGGAGCGTGAGTTCGCAGACCTGCCGACGGCGGATCCGGTCGGCCGCGCGCAGGATCCGGTCGTCGGCTCCCTCGGGCAGCACGATGTGGGCGGCGGCGGCCCTGGCCCGTTCGATGAGCTCGTACTGGAACATCACCGGCGTCATCACGTCGGAGCGTCCGATCTCGATGCGTTCCTCCAGCGCTTGGAGGTCGACCTGTGCTTCGATGTGGCCGAGCGCGATGTCGATCTTGCGTTGATCGCCCGCGGTGATTGCTCCCTCGACGGAGTGGGCGGCGATCGCAGTGTCGTAGGTGTCGGTGTTCACCGCCAGCAGTGGGATCGGCGTCCCGCCGGACATCCCGTCGATCAGCCCGACCACTCTCGGGTCGGGCTGCAGGCCACCGCTGAGGATCACACCGGTGACGCCGGGATATGCCGAGGTCGACCGGGTCATCGCAGCGGCGAGGATCACGTCAGGCCGATCGCCGGGCGCGATGAAGACGGTGCCGTCGCTGACATGGTCGAGCATGTTCGCCACGGTCATCGCGGCAACCTTGATGGCGCCGACGGGGCGGGTGAGATCGTCGGGGTGACCTGCGATGAGTTCGGCATCGAGCGCACGCCGCAGCTGGTCGAGCGACGGCTGGCGCAGCGTCGGTTCCTCGGCGATCGCCCAGACGGGATCGTCGAGCTCGATGCGGTCGAGCGCTTCGTACAACGGGTCGAGCCCGCTCGGCTCGACCCGGTTGACGATGATCGCCGCGATGGCGTCTTCTCCGAAGGCGTCGCGACCGATCACGATCCGCTCGACGATCTGCGCAGTGGTGCAACGGTGCCCGTCGACGACTGCCACGATGGGCAGACCGAGGTTCTCGGCCATGCGGGCATTGACCTCCAGCTCGATCGGCGAGGACGCACCGGTGAAGTCGGTGCCCTCCACCACCACGAAGTCGCTGGCGGACTCGATCTGCTTGAACCGTTCGACGATGCGTCCCATGCCGGCGCGGCTGGCAGGGCCGGCGTCGCTGCGTTCGGCGGCGGTGAAGGCATAGCCGATGCGCTCGTCGGGCACCTCGTAGCGCGAGCGGATCAGCTCGAGGTCGTTGTCGGGCAGAGCTTGGACGACAGGGCGGTAGAAGCCGACCCGCGAGACCCGCCGCGAGAGCAGCTCGACGAGCCCCAGTGCCACGATCGACTTGCCGCTCGCCGGGCCCATCGCCGTGAGGTACACCGCGCTTGCCACGCTGTCGATCGTAGCGGCGTGCCCAGCTCGCGGCTTCGGATGCCGCCGTCGGGCACGACGTGGCCGACCGGTTCGGAATGCGCCATGATGTTTGCCGGTTGATCCAGGCGGCTTCGACCCTGGCCCCTCCTCCATGACCCCTGACACCCATCCCGCCCTGCAGACACGCGCGGCCGCCCCGGACCGCATCGTCGTGAACGGCCTCGTCGTCGACACGTTCATCGGCGTCTTCGAGTTCGAGCGCGAGGCCCGCCAGCGGGTGCGATTCGACGTCGAGGTCGACACCGTGGTCGGCTACGCCGACATCGTGCGCTCCACGGGTGCGTACGTGTCGTATGCCGACGTCGTCGAGTTCGTCGAGGCACGCGCCGCGACCGACGAGCACGTCATGCTGGTCGAGACGTGGGCGGAGGACGTCGCCGAGTTCGTGCTTCGCAACGACCTCGCCGATGCCGTGCGCGTGTCGGTCCAGAAGGTCGACATCTTCGAGCGTGCCGACGGGGTCGGCATCTCGATCGAACGGCGGCGCACGAGCACGGGAGCCCGATGAGCACTTCTTCCACACGTTCACTGATCGCGATCGGCTCCAACCTGGGTGACCGGCTCGAGAACCTCCGAGCCGGGATGCACGAGTTGTCGTCGGCCGACGAGGTCACGATCGACGCGGTGTCGAGGCTGTACGAGACGGCGCCGGTCGGCGGGCCGGACGATCAGGGCCCGTACCTCAACGGGGCGCTGATGGTCACGACCACGCTCGACGCCGCCGAGCTGCTCGCGCTGCTGCACCGCATCGAAGCCGGCCGTGAGCGCGAACGCACCGTGCACTGGGGCCCGCGAACCCTCGATCTCGACCTGCTGATCCACGGCGACCTCGTGTCGGACGACCCGGCGCTCGAGGTCCCCCATCCTCGACAGCACCAGCGCCGGTTCGTGCTGGTGCCGGTGTGCGACGTCGCACCGGATCTCGTGCACCCGGTGCTGGGTCGCACGATGCGCGAGCTGTTGACCGACCTCCCGGCGGAGCCCGGTGACCTGACGGCGATCGACGACGACTGGCACCAGTTGGCAGGGGTGTCGTGATCACCCCCGATGCCCTGCTGCCGCTGTGGGAAGCGCACCGGGCGGCACTCGATCATCCCGTGCGCACGATCGGGTTCCCGGCATACGACCGGGTCTTCGACGATCGCCCGTTCCAGCTGGGCGTGATCAACCTGTCGCGCGAGTCGTCGTATCGCGAGAGCATCGTCCACGACGTCGACGCCGCGCTGTACCGGGCACGCCGGATGACGATCGAGGGCGCGGCGATGGTCGACATCGGCGCCGAGTCGACCGGCACGAACGCCGAGTTGGTCGACGCCGACGGCCAGCTCGCTTCGCTGCTGCCGGTGCTGAGGGCGCTGGTCGACGAGCGGATCCTCACCTCGGTCGAGACGTATCACCCCGACGTTGCGGTCCCCGCGCTCGAAGCAGGTGCTGCGGTGATCAACCTCACCGGGCGGGTCGACGATGCGGCCATGTACGAGGCGATCGCCCGTCACGATGCCGGGCTGATCCTCTGCTACACACCGGGTGAGACCGCCCGGTCCGGCGACGACGTGCCGTCGTCCGGCGAGATGATCGACGCGCAGCTGGCGTTCTTCCGTGAGCGGCTCGAGATGGCCACGGCGTGCGGCGTCGACAAGATCTGGATCGACCCCGGCTTCGGGTTCGCGCTGAACCTGCCCGACGGCCCCGAGCGGATCCGCTATCAGACCGACAACCTGCTGCAGGCGTTCCGGTTCCGCGAGCTCGGTTGGCCCGTGTGCGTCACGATGGCGTCGTCGGTGTACCTGTTCCACGACGAGGCCCGATCGGCCGAGACCGGTATGGCGGTGCTGGCGCTGTTGGCGAAGGCGAACCTGCTGCGCACCCACGAGGTCGCCCGGGTCCAGCCGATCCTCGACCTGCTCGACTTCTTCCGCTGACCGACGCCCCGCCCGACGGCGCCGCACGATCTGCGCCCCCCATGTCCCGCTTTGCGGAACTCTGCGGGCGCGGATGCCCCGGGACTCACCGAGGTCGGTTCAGCGAGGCAGGCGCAGCGGACGCCGGAGGTCACCTAGGCTCGTGATCGGCGCAGAAGGAGCAGCACGGTGACCACCGGACCGAACGCAGGACACGACGAACGATCGCCGACCGGCGTCACCGGTGGCTTGGCGACGGTCGACGGGATCGAGCACTACCGGATCGACGGCGCGGGCGAAATGGCGCCGTTCCTGATGACGGTCGTCTCCGACTCGGATCTGTGGATGTTCGTGTCGAGCACCGGCGCACTCACGATGGGACGCATCGACGCCGACCACGCGCTCCTGCCTTACGAGACCGACGACCGTCTCCATCGCGCTGCGGGCACCACCGGTCCGGTCACCCTCGTCAGCCGCACCGTGGACGGCGAGCGGGAGCTGTGGCAACCGTTCGCAGGGCGGCCGACACCGGGGTGTCGCCGATCGATCGCCAAGAGTGTGCTCGGCAACCGCCTGGTGTTCGAAGAGCGCCGACCGTCGTGGGCGCTGACGTTCCGTGCGACCTGGGCTCCCTCGGATCGGTTCGGCTGGGTGCGAACCGTCGAGCTGTGTCACGACGGATCGTCGACGGACTCCGACGCTCGCGGCGAGTACGAGATACTCGACGGACTCCTCGACGTGATGCCGGCCGGTGTCGACGCCCTGACCGAGCAGATCCGCTCGAACCTGGTCGACGCCTACAAGCGTTCGGAGACCGGTCCGTGGGGGTCCTTGGCGGTGTACTCGCTCGAGTCGCAGATCTCCGATCGTGCCGAACCGCTCGAGGAGCTGACCGCCAACGTCGTCTGGTCGTTCGGGCTCCGGTCGGCCGAGGTGTTGCTCGACGCGGACGCCGTCGACGACATGGTCGCCGGCCGGCCGGCCCGACCGACGACACTCGTGACGGGGCGGCCCGGCGCCTACCTGGTGCGTTCGACGGTCTCGGTCTCGTCGACGGAACCCGCGACATGGACGATCGTCGGCGACGTCGGCCTCGATCACCCTGCGGTGATCGCGGCGGCCAGGACCGCCCGTTCCGACGACACCCCCGGGCACGTGGCCGAGGACGTCGAGCGCGGATCCGAACGTCTGCACGCCCTCCTGGCCGACGCCGATGCGTTCCAGCACACCGGCGACTCGATCGCTGACGCCCACCACCTCTCCAACGTGCTGTTCAACTGCATGCGCGGTGGCGTCTTCCCGTTCGGCCAGGCGGTGCCCGTGCACGACCTCGCCGGCTTCGTCGCCGACCGCAACCGTGATGTGGCGCAGCGACACGGTGGATGGTTCGACCAGCTCGGCGAGTGGATCGACGAGATCGACCTGCGCGCCGGCGCCCTCGCGACCGGTGACCCCGACCTGGTCCGACTGGTGCTCGAGTACCTGCCGCTCAGCTTCTCGCGTCGCCACGGCGATCCGAGCCGGCCGTGGAACCGCTTCTCGATCAACGTGCGCGACGACCACGGCGATCCGGTGCTGGCCTACGAGGGCAACTGGCGCGACATCTTCCAGAACTGGGAAGCGCTGCTGCAGTCGGCTCCCGCCTACTTCGTCAATGTCGTCGCGAAGTTCGTCGACGCGACCACGATCGAGGGCTACAACCCGTACCGCATCTCACGCGACGGGATCGACTGGGAGGTGCCGGACCCCGACGACCCGTGGAGCCACATCGGTTACTGGGGCGACCACCAGATCATCTACCTGCTGCGGCTGCTCGAGATGTGGGAGCGCTACGAACCGGGGGCCCGTGACGAGTGGTTGGATCGCGACGTCTTCGCCTACGCCGACATCCCCTACTTCCTCGCCGATCACGACGCGATGGTCCGCAACCCGCGCGACACGATCACCTACGACGTCGAACATGCCGCCGCCATCGCCGAGCGCGAGGAGCGCATCGGAGCCGACGGGCGACTCCTCGTCGACCCCGACGGGTCGCTGCTCCGCGTCGGGCTGCTCGAGAAACTGGTGGTGCCGGCGCTCGCCAAACTGACGAACTACGTGCCCGACGGCGGCATCTGGCTGAACACGCAACGGCCCGAATGGAACGACGCCAACAACGCCCTGGCCGGTCCAGGACTCTCGATGGTGACCCTGTACCACCTCCGTCGATACCTGAGCTTCCTCGACTCGCTCATCGACGCCCAACCCGGCCGACAGGTCACGATGACGGCCTCCGTCGCCGAATGGCTCGACGACATCCGCCGGATCCTCGCCGAGCAGCCCCCAGGACCGGTCGACGACGTCGGGCGTCGCCTCGTCGTCGACCGGCTCGGCCGCAGCGGCGAGGCCCACCGACATCGCCTCCGGTCGGGAGGGGCCACGAGCAAGGTCGACGTGGCGATCGCCGACATCCGCGTTCTCTGCACCAGTGCGCTCGGTCATCTGGACTCGACGATCACCGCGGGCCGGCGCGCCGACGGCTTGTACCACTCGTACAACCGTGTGTCGTTCCCGTCGGACGACAGTGCTCACGTCGACCATCTCGACGCCATGCTCGAAGGGCAGGTCGCCGTGATCTCGTCGGGGGCACTGACCAGCGACGAGACGCTCGACGTGATCGACGCCCTCTACACCTCCGACATGTATCGGGCCGACCAGGACACGTTCCTGCTCTACCCACCTGTCGCGTTGCGCTCCTTCCTCTACCGCAACGCGATCGTCGGCGACGCAGCCGACCGGATCCGACGTCTGGCCGACCGGCATTCCGGCCTCGATGCGATCGTGGCGACCGACGTGCAGGGTGGGCTGCACTTCCGCCCGGCAGTCGTCAATGCGCGCGCACTCGACCGTCTCCTCGACGACTCCGATCTCGCGGCCGACGAGCGGGCCACCGTGGCCGGGATCTACGAGGACGTGTTCGACCACGAATCCTTCACCGGGCGGTCGGGCCGGATGCACGGCTACGAGGGCATCGGGTCGATCTACTGGCACATGGTCGCGAAGCTGCTGCTCGCCGCGCAGGAGGCGTACTGGGTGGCCGTCGACCAGGGCGAACCGGACACCACACTCGTCCGCCTCGCCGACGCCTACCGCAGGATCCGGGCCGGCCTCGGGTACCGCAAGTTCCCGACGGAGTACGGCGCGGTGCCGACCGACTGCTACTCGCACACCCCGGCGCACGCGGGCGCCCGACAACCCGGCATGACCGGCCAGGTCAAAGAGGAGGTGCTCGCCCGCTTCGGCGAACTCGGGCTGCACGTCACCGACGGGCGCCTGCGCCTCGGTCCCGGCCTGATCGAACCGCACGAGGTCCTGCGGTCGCAGGCAGACGACGGCTCGACACCCGCCGAACTCACCGTGTGCGGGGTGCCGATGTCGATCGAGACCGGTGCCGACGACCTCGTGATCGTCGAGTGCGCCGACGGCTCGATCGAGCGGATCGACGGACTCGACCTCACCTCCCGACGGTCGAGCGACGTGTTCACGCGCACCGGGACGGTCTCACAGGTTCGGTGGATCGTCGGAGCGGGCACCATGACCAGATGGCGACTGCTGGCGACGACGCCGACGACGTGACCGACCGCTGCCGGACCGGCACCGGCCCCGCACGTTTCGACTTCGCCTTCGACGTCGCCCACCTGCTGGCCGCTCTGCCGTTCGGCGTCACGCCATGGACGACCGAGGTCGTCGTCGATGCTCGTCGGCTCAGGATCAGGTTCGGGCCCTGGTTCGTGGGCACCACCCTCGACAACGTCGTCGGGTCCGAGCCCACCGGCCCGTACTCGTTCGTCAAGACCGCCGGACCTGCTCGTCTCTCACTGGCCGACCAGGGCCTGACGTTCGCGTCCAACCACGAGCGTGGCCTGTGCATCCGCTTCGCGCGGCCGGTCGCCGGCATCGATCCGTTGGGCCGGATCCGGCATCCGGCGGTCACCGTCACGGTCTCGCACGTCGACGAACTCGCCGACGCACTGGGTTCGTGACCGGACGCCGAGCGGCGGTGCCGAGCGGTTGATCGATCCGTCGGCTGGGTACGAGTTTCGTGACAGACGACCCGAACGGAGACATCATGATCGAACTACTGCCCGAATCAGACGAATCGACCATTGCCGTGATCATCTCCGGCAAGCTCACTCACGAGGACTACGAGAAGCTTCGACCGGAGATGCAGATGCGCGCCGACCGAGCCGGGGACTTCGACGTCCTGGTCGAACTCTCCGACGTCGGAGGGTTGGACCTGGAGGCGGTGCGCGACGATCTGCAGTTCACCAAGGAGTTCTCGACCGACATCAACCGAATGGCCGTCGTCACCGACGACTCGGTGTGGGGCGGTCTCACCAGCTTCGTCGGCACACCGCTCGGCGAGATCCTCGGCGTCGACGTCGAACGCTTCGACCGTCGCGATGCCGCCTGGAAGTGGCTGGGATCGAACTGACCTGACCCCCGCAGCCGGATCCGATCCGCTCGGAGGGTTCCGGCTGCGCCGGCGTCGGTTCCGGCACGACCGGCCCCGGTTCTCCGGGGTCCGGCAGGATCGGCGTCGGCGGCTCGTCCGGGTGCGGCGGACGGTGCGGCGGAGGAACCTCGGGATCGCGTGACGGATCGCTGGTCATCGGATCGCCGGTCATCGGATCACTGGTCATCGGACCGGTCCATCGCGTCGGCGACCACACCCTGCTGATCGACGATCCCGGCGTCGCGGATGCGCTCGGCAGAGCCGGCGGGTGCATCGGAACCGCTGCTGTACCGGTCGATCAGCTCGGAGGCTTCGGCCTTCGTCAGACCTTCGGGGACGTCCTCGCCCGTGCCGCGCAGGAGCGTTGCGAGGTAGGACCGTTGTGGTCCGGTCATCGGTTCGTCACCGGTCACCCAGTCCTCGGTCGGCTTGGAAGCGTCACTCTGATCGGTCATGGCTGCCGACTACCCCCGATCCGGCGCCGGCAATCGTCGCACCGGCGCTCGATCGGAAAAGAGTTCGGATGGTTCAGTTGACGGCGATGCGCTCGGCCTCGTAACGCTCCGTTGCCTGCTCGACCGCCTGCATCTGCTTGTCGGCCATCTCCGGCCGGTTGGCACGGGCGCGATCGGCGGCACCGATCAGGCTGTCGACACCGCCCTGGAAGCGCGGCATCACGTGCCGCGCGAACAGCTCGTAGCTCCGCTTCGTGGCCTCCGGGGTCGCCCAGTTGTGCGACAAGGTGAGATAGGCACCGAAGCCACCGTTGGACTGCTCGACGAGTTCCTCGATCTGGGCGACCGCCTGGTCGGGTGTGCCGATCACGCCCAACCCGCCGTTGACGAAGTCGATCATCTCGTCGATGTCGCCACCCTCCACCGCCATCTGCGGGAACGCTGCGACGTTCTGGAAGTAGCGGAACCACTGTTCGATGCCGTAGCGCACCTCGGCGCGAGCCTGCTCCTCGGTCTCGGCCAGGTGCATCAGGCCCACGAGGCGCCACTGCGACCGGTCGGCCCGATGGCCGTGCTGCGCTGCCACCTCTTCCTGGATCGACCAGTGATGTGCCAGCACGTCCATCCCGATCGCGAGCGTCGCGCCCAGCGACAGCACCCCGGCGCCGTACTTGCCCGCGAGCTTCGCCCCCGACGGCGACGCCACGGCGGCCACCGCCACGTCGAACAGTGGGTCGGAGTACGGCCGCAGGTGCAGACGGGCGTCGCGCAGCGTGAGCCGGTCGGAGTCGTGACTGATCGGCTCGTCGGAGGTGAGGAGGTGCATCACGATCTCCATGTACTCCTCGAGCAACGGTCGCATCTGCGGCGGCTCGAGCCCGAGCATCGCGGCGTCGGTCGGCAGGGCGCCCGGCCCCACCCCCAGCATCACCCGCCCCCTCGTGAGGTGGTCGAGCAGCACGATGCGCTCGGCCACCCACAGTGGGTTGTGATACGGCAACGAGACGACGCCGGTGCCGAGCTTGATGTGATCGGTGCGCTCGGCTGCCGCCATGATGAAGATCTCGGGCGATGCGATGATCTCGCTGCCAGCAGAATGGTGCTCGCCGATCCACGCCTCGTCGAAACCGAGTCGGTCCATGTGCTGGATCAACTCGAGGTCGTACTCCAGCGACAGTGTCGGATTGTGCTCCGGTGGATGGAACGGAGCCATGAACGTGCCGAATCGCATACGCATTGCGAGATCCCCTCTTCGTGTCGATTCCCCCGCTGACAACCGTAGGCAACCCGGTCGATCCTGTCGTCACCGAAGGGCCGGACTCCCGGACGGTCGACGCTCGCCGTCTCGCACATTCGTGCACTGGCTACCCTGGAACACCTCGGGGCGACCGTCCCGGAGGAGGCTTCGTGGCTCGGGACATCATCGGCGAGACCCAGGAGCTCTGGGGCGAGGGGCACTCGACCGACAGTGCCACGGTACAGCGCAACTACGACACGTTCGCCGAGTCGGGGTGCTACGACGAGACGTTCGAGGCATGGGGCTACGTGGGCCCCCAGACGGCCGCAGCGATCGCGCGGAACTTCGTACCGCTCGACAGCCGTATCCTCGACGCCGCGTGCGGATCGGGGCTGACCGGGTCGGCCCTGCACGACCTCGGCTACCGGCACATCGAGGGCATCGACATCGCCGCCGGGTTGCTGGAGTTGGCCGAGAAGACCGGCGCGTACGCCCGCGTGCAGCAGGTCGACATGCAGGCACTGCCGCTGCCGTTCGACGACGACGAGTTCGATGCCGTGAACTTCATCGGAGCGCTCACCTACTTCGAGACGACCGAGATCCTGCGCGAGCTGTGCCGCATCGTGCGCGCCGGTGGCCACGTGGTGTTCTCCCACCGCGACGACATCATGCGTGACCGCAATGACGGCGAGCGGTTCGACGAGCTCGAACACGACGGCATCTGGACCCGCGTGTTCGGCACCGAACCGATGCCGTACCTGCCGAACCATCCCGACTACGGCGACCGCATCGGGGTGCAGTACTTCGTCTACGAGGTGCGAGAGACGGTCGCCGATCCCACCACGTTTCACACTGGAAGCACGCGGTAGGACTCTGGTCTCACCCCTTCGCCGTCCAGGGAGTTTCCAGGCGTGTCGTTCGAGAACCCCTTCAGCCGTTCCGCAACCCGATACGACGCGGGTGACTCCTCCTGTCCGGACCCCGACGCGACGAGTGCCCGCCGTCGGCCGGCGGTGCGGGTCGGCGTGGCAGGGTTCGTCACCACCGCGGTGTCGTTCGGTCCGGCCAGGAGCGCCTACGGGCTGTTCCTTCCCGAGATCCGAGCTGCGTTCGATCTGTCGACATCCACACTCGGCCTGATCGCGGCAGTCGGCTACGCCGGCTTCCTCGTGGGGCTGATCGCCGCATACTTCGCCGAAGGTGCGTACGGTCCGCTCGTGCCGATCGTCGTCGGCGGTGGAGCGGCTGCAAGCGGCATGGCAGCGGTGTCGGTCACGTCGAGCGCTGCGGTCCTGACGGTTGCGGTCGCCGTGGCGACATCGAGCGCCGGCTTCACCTGGACGCCGTACAACAGGTTGGCCGAGCGCAGTGTGACGTCCGGTCGCCAGGACCGAACGCTGTCCGCGGTGAGCACCGGCACGGCGGTCGGACTCCTGGCGACCGGCGGCCTCGCGCTCGTGGTCGCCGTCGGGGGTGTCGACTGGCGCGTCGCGTGGATGGTGTTCGCGGCGCTGGGGGGCCTGAGCGTCGTGGTGAACCTCGCGATCGTTCCACGTCGCGGGCGGCCGAACGGCGATCTGCACCCGATCGACGACCTGCGGACTGCTGTCACGGCAGCGGGTGCGAGTCGGTTGTTCGTGATCGCGTTGATCACCGGTCTCGCCAGCTCCGTGTGGTTCTCGTTCGCCGTCGATGTCGTCGTCGGTGCCGGTGGCGTCGGCTCGTTGGACGACGCCGCGATCGGCCCGGTGATGTTCCTGGCGCTCGGTGTGGCCGGCCTCACGGGTCTGGCGACCGGCGACGTCATCGACCGACGCGGGCTCGGTTCTGCGATGCACGTCGCACTGCTCGCCATCACCGCCTCGCTCGTCGTGGTCGGGGTGGCGCCGACACATGTCGCCACGGCAGTGGCGTCCGCTGCGCTCCAGGGACTCGGGATCATGGTGGCCAGCGCGGCGATCGCTGCCGATAGCCTTCGTGTCCATCATCGCAATCCGGTCGGCGGGTTCACCGTGGTACTGGCTGCACTCGCCGGCGGCAACATCGCGGGCCCGATGATCACCGGGGTGTTGGGCGGGCGGTTCGGGCTCGAGACCACACTGGTTGCGGCCGGGGTCGTGCTCGCAGCGGCTTCCTGGTTCGCCGCACGCGGCCCCGTCGAACCGTCGCCATCACGGTGACCACCTGGTCACTTCAGCTCGCCGTCGGCCGGCGACGAGGTCGAGGTCGAGGTCGCGGCCGGGTCGAAACTGTCCTCGAGAATCGGGACGTATGGCCCTGATTGATTGAGTTCGCAAACACCAGAATGTTGCCGAGACAAGGTTTGTGAATCAGATCACGAACTGGTTGGAGCCCATTGAAAGGGGTCATCATGTTCAAGAAGCCACTCGGATTGCTCGGGATCTTCCTGATCGTCGTCGGTGTCGGATACTTCATCGGAGCCGGCGTCGCCTACAGCAAGGTCCAGGGTGGATACGGCTCGCTGCAGTCGTTCAGCGAGGAACAGAACGTCGAACTCAGCTACAACGAAGACGGCGAACTGATCGATCGCGGCACCACCGAGAACGCACAGGCCATCATGTCACTGCTCGAAGACGACTGGAACTTCCCCGTCGTCGACGGTGACATCACCTCGAGCGACCCGCTGGTCAACACCGCATCCGAGTACATGTTCCAGATGGCGACGATCTCGTATCACATTCTCAACGGCACCCAGAACGTCACGCTCACCGAAGAGGACATCTCCGCAGCGATCGAGTCCGAGCAGCTGGCACCCGACGGAACCTACAACGGCGTCGTCGAGGCCTACCAGGGCGAGGTCATCGAACCCGGGACCTACGAGGTCCCCGTCGACGGCCGCTACTGGACCGGCTTCGCCCGCACCGACCTGCTCGACGGGCCCGCCCGTGACGGCGCATGGAGCGGCACCGCTCACGCACTGGTCGCCGAACTCGGTGTCGGAGCAGCCACCCACAGCACCCTGCAGCTCGCACTCGGAGTTGCCGCACTGCTCGCCGGCCTCGGCGTGATCTGCACCGTGACGGGTGCCGGCTTCATCTGGCACACCCGGACGAACCTCAAGGAGGACGAGGACACCGCAGCATCGCCAGCCCAACCGGCACGGGAGAACGCCGGCGTCTGACGACCACCTTCCGACAACCGAACCCGACACACTCCAAGGCGGGCCTCTCTTCGGAGGGGCCCGCCTTGCGTCGTTCCGGCGAACGGAGGAAGCTGTGGCGAGGAGGCGTAGCGGCCATGACGACGGGGACGACCAGACTGTCGGCGACCCAGCACTTCTGGCTGCAGCTCGCGAGGCTTTGTGCCGGAATCGGCACACTCGCGCTGGCCCACTCGATCACCCAGCCGATGAACGACTCCACGACCGGCGCCACACTCCCGACCGTGATCGCGCTGCTGGTGGTGATTCCCCTCGCGTTGGCCGCTGTGGGCCGGTCGACCTACGTCATCGTCACCTCGGGGCACTCCGACGCGTATCGCATCTTTCGTTCGCGTCACCTCTTTGCCACCGGTGTCGTGCTGTCCATCGTCGCCGCGGCCACCACCGCTTCGATGATCGTCCACGACGCATTCGGCAAACTGTTCGCACACGGCCGGATCACCGGTGAGGACATGGTCGACCTCGGCATCATGGCCGCCGCGCTCATCTGCACGGTCGGCGCCGGAGCGGCTTTCACCGGCTCGTGGGACCGACGGCACGCCGAGCGCCACTGGCACCGTTCGTTGCACCTGGACGGCCGCCGCCAGACCTGACGGTGACGGCGATGTGGCCGATTCCCGGAACGTCGTTCATCGGGGATCCGCTTTGGCGTTGACGGAGAGTGTGAGCACGTCGGGTCGTGCGTAGTGGCCAACGGGGTCGAAGGCCCGACGCCCTGCGGCGATCTGGTCGAGGTCGAGCGTCGCAGTGACCGTTCCGGCCTCGCCGAAGAGGGGCCCTTCGAGGACGTTGCCGCCAGGGGCCACGATGGAGCTGTTCCCGTTCGACAGCGGTGCATCCCTGTCGTCGTAGAGCTCGGCGGCACCAGGGAGATCGGTCGGCACGTCACCGCCCCGGATGAACGCGGTGACGCCGATCACGAACACCCTGCCCTCCTTCGCGATGTGTCGCAGGGTCGGCACCCACTCGTCGCTGTTGTCCCAGGTCGGCGAGAGCAGGACATCGATGCCCTTCTCGTACAGCGCCGCGCGGGCCAGTGGCATGTAGTTCTCCCAGCAGATGAGCGACCCGACCTTCACGCCGCCGATGTCGACGACGGTGAGCATCGGTCCCTGCCCGTTCGACCACACCGTCCGCTCGGCTGCGGTCGGGATCAACTTGCGGTGCAGACCGGCGACCTCACCGTGATCGTCGATGTAGACGACCGCGTTGTAGAGCGTGCCCGACGACGTCCGTTCGGTGATCCCCACTGCAGCCCACACGCCGGCGGCCCCGGCAGCGGCGCGGGCCGGGTCGAGATGGGGTCCGTCGATGTCGACGGCCTGATCCTGGAATCGGTCGTACCATGCACCGTCCTGGGCAGCCGTCATCCGCCAGACCCAGTCGGGGTAACCGGGCACGAACGACTCGGGGAACACGACGAGGTTCGCCCCGTCGGCGCCGGCGGCGGTGATGTGGTCGGCGACGATCTCGAGTGTGGCCTCACGGTCGAGATAGGCGGGCGTGGCCTGAACAGCGGTGACGCGGAACTCGCCTCGGGCGGTCATGATGTCACCCCACCAGAACCGTCGGGCACCAGGCGTTCTGTCGGCGCCTTCGCGAGATCCTCGGGCGGTTGTCGTGTGGTGGTCGCCCACCGATCAGTGTCACAGGTCATCGTTCGTCCTCCTGAAGTCGAGTTGTCATGCTCGAGGCGCCAGAACCTGATCTCTCGTCGCCAGATCGGTTCTGGCGATTGCGGATCGGCGCGCCGGTCGTGCGCCGTGTTCAGGAGAGGTGTTCGGCGATCGCGTCGGCCACGGAGCGGGCGTCGCGGTCGATCGCCCAGAGGGTTCCGGTGAGCGGAATCCTGAAGCCGACGAACCCGAGGCCCGGCCGGGGCAGGGCGTCCGTGGGGCGACCGTCGTCGTCGAGGACGCCGAGATCGCCGACGAGCGGGGCCAACGCCGTCCGGTAGCCGGTCGCGGCGATCACGTGGTCGGCCGTCACGTGACGGCCGTCCACCAGGTGCGCGCCGGTGGCGTCGAGGTCGGCGACGGCGTCGACCACCCGCACCTCTCCGGCGCGGACGAGGGCGACGATGCCGTCCGCGGTCATCGGCTCCTTGCACTCGGCGAGCAAGCGCATGATCGGCTCCTCCGGCTCGGGGAGATAGTCGCGTGGCCCGTAGACGAGACGTTCGAAGCGCGGCACGATCCGGTCCACCCACGCATCCGGCAACAGCTCCGCCATCGGGGCGAACGGAGTGGCCGGCACGCCGACCACCTCACGCGGAACCACCTGCGGTGCGCTGCGCACCGCCCACGTGACGTCGACGCCGGCGCGGGCGAGGTCGACGCAGATCTCGCCGCCGGAGCTGCCGGCACCGACGACGAGCACCCGGGCGTCGGTGTGCTCGTCGGGTCGGCGGTAGTCCGCCGCGTGCAGGAGTCTGCCCGCGAACCCGTCGGCTCCGGGCCACGTCGGCACGCTCGGCGCACGCGAGTGCCCGGTCGCCACCACGACGGCATCGAAACGCAGGACCTCCGAGGCCACGGCGACCAGCCAGCCGTTCCCTTCGGTCGCGATCGACGACACCTCGGCGTCGGGGCCCAGTCGGCAGTCCAGTCGGTGATGGGCGGCGTAACGTTCGAGGTAGGCCACGATGTCGTCGCGCCGCACCCAGCGGCCCAACCGCCGCTCCATGCGCAGGCCCGGGAGGTCGGACATCCACCGAACGGTGTTCAGTCGCAACGAGTCGTACCGGTCGGCCCAGGACGAGCCGATGCGCTCATCGCGATCGAACACGATCGCCCTGAGGTGGGATCGACGCAACAACGCCGCCGTTGCCAGACCGGCCGGCCCGGCGCCGATCACCGCCACCGTGGGCGCATCGTCGGCCG
>CAZJUC010000048.1:0-18010 GCA_964549065.1 uncultured Ilumatobacteraceae bacterium | reverse complement strand
TCGACGCCCCCTCGGGTACCGCGGTGAAGACCGCGGAGCGGATGGCCGAGGCGCGCAGCGGCGACTTTGCCCCGGACCCGACCACCGACGAGGTCTACGAGGGAGCGAGGGGTGGCAGTGGCCCGGCCGGCATCCAGGTGCACTCGGTGCGCATGCGCGGCATGGTCGCCCACCAAGAGGTCATCCTCGGCGCCCAGGGCCAGACCTTGACGATCCGCCAGGACAGCTACGACCGCGACAGCTTCATGCCCGGCGTCGTCCTCGCTTGCAAGAAGATCCCCGACGTGTCGGGTCTGTCGAGATCCCTCGACCCTTTCCTGTGACGATCACGCCAGGGGTCAGACCCCAGGCGTCATCGATCTCCGTGGCACCCCGTCGTCATGATCGGCACATGCCACGACCGTTACGACCGAACCTGCCCGACTCGTTCCATCACGTCATGAACCGTGCCATCGACCACGGTCCGGCGTTCCGTGACGACTCCGACCGTGTCGAGTTCGGTCAACGCCTTGCCGACATCCACGAGCGTTTCGGCGTGATCACCCACGCGTATTGCTTGATGACCACGCATTTCCACCTGCTGCTCGAGTGTCCGGATGGAGCACTGTCCGAAGCGATGCAGCGCCTCGGTTCGATGTACACGCGCCATGTCAACGATCGGATCGGCCGCGACGGAGCGATCTTCCGTGGTCGCTTCGCCTCGAGGTTGATCGCCAACGACGCCCATCTCCTCATGGCATGCCGGTACATCCACCGCAACCCGCTCGACCTACCCGGAGTCGTCGACGTCACCGGGTACCGATGGTCGAGCCATCGGACCTATCTCGGTTTGCGAGGCAGGCCACCGTGGATGCGCACCGACCAGGTCCTCGGCCACTGGAACGAGAACGCGGCGGCATTCGACGAGTTCGTCAGGAACGACGTCACCGATGCGCGCCCCGACGTCGATCCGCTGCGGCTGCAGGCGATGGTGGCGGCATGCGCCATGGCGCTCGACGAGGAGGAACGAGCGGCAACACGACTCGCCCGCCTCCTGGTGCTCGGCTGGGCCACGAGCAGCGGTGTCGACCCTGCCGTGGTGATGACGGCGTTCGGGATGAGTCGAGGGGCACTGCACTCGGCGAGCTACCGCGCTCGCAAGCGACTCGTGTCGGAACCGTCGCTCGCGGTGATCGTTCGCCGAGCGGTCGACCTGACGTCGACGCCCCAACGATCACGCCTGGGGTCTGACCCCTGGCGTGATCACAGCGCGGCGAGGGCGGCGTCGTAGTCGGGTTCTTGGGCGATCTCGCCGACGAGCTCGGTGTGCTTGACGTTGCCGTCGGGGCCGATCACGACGACGGCGCGGGCGAGGACGCCCTGCAGCTTGCCGTCGGTGAGGGTGACGCCGTAGTCGGAACCGAAGTCGGATCGGAACGTCGAGCCGACCTTGACGTTCTCGATGCCCTCGGCGCCGCAGAAGCGTCCCATCGCGAACGGCAGGTCGGCGGACACGCACAGCACGACCGTTTCGTCCATGTCGGCGGCACGTTGGTTGAACTGGCGCACGCTGCTCGCGCATGTCGGCGTGTCGATGCTCGGAAAGATGTTGAGGATCACGTTCTTGCCGGCGAACTCCGACGCGTCGTACTCGCCGAGGTCGGCGCCGACCAGCGAGAAGCCCGGTGCAGCAGCACCGACAGCGGGGAGTTCTCCGGACGTGTGGACGGGGTTGCCGCCAAGGGTGACTTCAGCCATGCCTCTCGTTCTAGCAACCGCCGGCCCGATCGGCCCAGCCGGGCCGCGAACGGAGTCGATCACGCCTGGGGTCTGACCCCTGGCGTGATCAGGCGCCGCGGAAGTTGCGGACGTTGACCAGCAGCACGATCGCGATCGAGATGCCGACCGCCCACCACTGGTAACGCTGCAACCACTCGAGGAATTCGACGAGTTGCGACTCGAACGTGCGCGCCAACCACCACATCAGCGCCAGCCGCCCGGCGATGCCGACCGAGAGCAGTACCGCGAGGCGCACCGGCGGCGTGCGGTGGACCCCGCTCAGCGCCGCCACGATGTTGGAGCCGGCGAAGAACGGGATCAGGATCCACTCGGCCCTGGCGAACCCGCGGTTGAAGGAGTCGATCGCCTCGGGCGTCACCCCGAGGTACTTGCGGAACCAGCCGATCGCGTCGTCGTGGTAGGCCCGCCCGATCATGTGGCAGACCACGAACGCCGTGCCGATACGTGCGAACGCGATCATCACGTAGGTGCCGACCGGCACGCCGGCAGCAAGGGTCAAGGCCAGGTATCGGTTGCGCGAGGACAACACCAACAACCCCTCGGGGTTGGTGTCGACCCACCGTGCCCAGACCGCGGCGGCAATGTTGGTGGCGATCACCAGCGCGACGAACGCCACGAGCGTGAGCGGCGCCCACGACGGACGCACGTGAGGTGTCTCGGTCGCGTCGATCGCCGCACTCTCGCTCATGCGGTGGCCGCGCTCTCGGTCATGCGCTCCAACGGTATCGGCCCGGGTGGATCGACCGTCGGCGCCGTGCGCTACGTTCGCGGCTCATGCAGGGCCTGATGCAAGACGTCCCACTCGCCATTCCACACATTTTCGAGCGGGCCGAGAAGTACTTCTCGCACAAGGGGATCGTCACCGCCACCGGGGCCGGTCTCGAACGCACCACCTACGGCGACTGGGCGGTGCGCACCCGCAAGCTCGGCGGCGCGCTCGACGACCTGGGCATCTCCGCTGACGGCCGTGTGGCCACGTTCGCGTGGAACACCGCGCGCCACCTCGAGCTGTACTTCGCCGCCCCCTGCACCGGACGGGTGCTGCACACGCTGAACATCAGGCTGTTCCCCGAGCAGCTCACCTACATCGTCAACCACGCGGACGACGAGGTGATCTTCGTCGATCGTTCGCTGCTCGGTCTGCTCGCCCCGCTGCTGCCGACGTTCGAGAACCTGCAGCACCTCGTGATGATGGATGATGGCAAGGGCGACATCCCTGCCGACCTGAACGGGCACGAACTGCTCGACTACGAAGAACTGCTGGCGGCCGCCGACGCCGTCGAGTTCGGTGTCGACGACGAGCACCGTGCAGCCAGCATGTGTTACACGAGTGGTACCACCGGCAATCCCAAGGGCGTCGTCTACACCCACCGCTCGACGTTCCTGCACACGATGGGCGCCATGACCGCCGACAGCCTCGGCGCCCGCGAGAGCGACGTCATCCTGCCCGTCGTGCCGATGTTCCACGCCAACGCCTGGGGCCTCGCCCACGCCGCTGTCGCCACCGGCGCAGACCTCGTGATGCCCGGCCCCGACCTGTCGGGCCCGGCGATCGCGAACCTCATCGTCGACGAGAAGGTCACGGTCGCCGCGGGCGTACCGACGATCTGGATGGCGGTGCTGCCCGAGCTGAAGGACCGCGACACGTCGTCGTTGCGCAGCATCCCGTGTGGCGGATCGGCCGTGCCGAAGTCGTTGTCCGAGGCGTACCGCGAGCAGACCGGCCTGCCGATCCTGCAGGCGTGGGGCATGACCGAGACCAGCCCGATCGCTGCGGTCTGTCGCCTCGACGCCGACCAGGAGCAGCTCCCGCAGGACGAGCAGGCCGAGTTGCGCACGCAGGTCGGCCGCATCGTGTTCGGTGCCGAGTGCCGCGTGGTCGAACCGGGCACCACGAACCCGATCCCGTGGGACGGCGAGAGCAGCGGCGAGCTGCAGTGCCGCGGCAACTGGATCGCTTCGGACTACTACGACGACGAACGCTCGCACGAGAGCTTCACCGACGACGGATGGCTCAAGACCGGCGATGTGGCCGCCGTCGACGATCGCGGCTTCGTGCGTCTCGTCGATCGCACCAAGGACCTCATCAAGAGCGGCGGCGAGTGGATCAGCTCCGTCGAGCTCGAGAACGAGCTGATGGCTCATCCCAAGATTGCCGAGGCCGCCGTCATCGGTGTCGCGCACGAACGCTGGGGTGAGGCACCGCTGGCCTGTGTCGTCAAGTCGCCGGGCGCCGACGACCTCACCGAGGACGAGGTGCTCTCGTTCCTCGAGGGCAAGATCGCCAAGTGGCAGATGCCCAAAGGCGTCGTGTGGATCGACGAGGTCCCCAAGACCAGCGTCGGCAAGTTCTCGAAGAAGACGCTGCGCGACGAACACGCCACCACGTTGATGAACGGCTGACGCGAGACACGGATGTGATCCGATCACGCCTGGGGTCTGACCCCTGGCGTGATCAGAGGCGGCCGGCGTCGATGACGCGCTGGAGGAAGGCCTGGGTGCGGGCCTCGGTCGGCGACTCGAAGATCTGCGACGGAGCGCCTTCTTCGAGGATGCGTCCCTGGTGCAGGAAGCACACCCTGTCGCTGATCTCGCGAGCGAAGGCCATCTCGTGGGTGGCGAACAACATCGTCATCCCGGCCGCTTTCAGTCCACGCACCACATCGAGCACCTCGCCGACGAGTTCGGGATCGAGCGCCGACGTGATCTCGTCGAGCAACAGGACCTCGGGGTTCATCGCAAGCGAGCGCGCGATCGCCACGCGTTGCTGCTGACCGCCGGAGAGCTGGTCGGGGTAGGCGTCGGCCCGGTCCGCCAATCCGAGGCGCGTGAGCATCTCGAGACCTGCCCGTCGAGCTTCGGACTTGTCGACGCCGCGGACCTTGCGCGGCCCGATCGCCACGTTGTCGACGACACTCATGTGCGGGAACAGGTTGAAGCTCTGGAACACCATGCCGATGCGGCGGCGGATCGGGTCCGGGTCGAGGCCGGGTTCGGCGATGTCGACACCGTCGAGGATCACCTGGCCGTCGTCGGTGGGCTCGAGCAGGTTGACGCAGCGCAGGAGCGTCGACTTGCCCGAACCGGACGCACCGATCAGGGTGATCACGTCGCCCTCGGCGACATCGAGGTCGATGCTGTCGAGCACGACGGTCGACCCGAACGACTTGCGCACACCGCGCAGCGACAGCTTCGACTCGACCGGACGCAGCGGGAACGGCTCGTCGCTCATGCGATCGTGGTCGCCCCGGTGCGGGCGCGCTGGCGAGCGAGGGCCCAGTCGGCGAGTCGGGTGCAGGGAATCGTGAGCGCCAGGAAGATCAGCGACGCAGCGACGTACGGCGTGAAGTTCGCGTAGGTGGCCTTGTCGATGCCGGCCTGGCGCAGGATCTCGACCGGTCCGATCAGGCTCACGAGTGCCACGTCCTTCTGCAGGCTGACGAAGGTGTTCATCATCGGCGGCACGATCTTGCGGTACGCCTGGGGCAGGACCACCGATCGCATCGTCTGGCTGCTCGTCATGCCGAGCGAGCGGGCACCGGCGCGCTGGCTCTCGTGGACGGCGTCGATGCCGGCGCGGATGATCTCGGCGGTGTAGGCCGAGTACGACAGCACCAGCGTCACCGAGCCCCAGATCAGTGGGTTCGCCCAGGTCCGTGACAAACCCAGCGCCGGCACGCCGAAGCCGATCAGGAACACGAGCAGGATCACGGGGATGCCACGCAGTACATCGGTGTAGATCACCGCGAACGCACGCAACGGGAACAGCGCCGGGCTGCGCGTGTTGCGGGCGAGCGCGATCAAGAGCGACACGATCAGGATGAACGGCGTCGACCAGAGCAGGATCTGCACGTCGAGCCAGAACGCCGACAGCAGACCCGGGAACGTCTCGACGAACACGTCGCCGTCGAAGAAGGCTTGACGCACCCGCTCCCACCCCGGGGTCAACGGGACCAGGATGACGAGCGCGCCGACGACTGCGATCGTGCTGATCGTGGCGATGGCGACCGATCGCCGACGACGAGCGCGTTCGTAACGCTCGCGCCGGGTCGATCGGTCGGACATCAGGATGAGGGAGAGTCGGTGCCCGGTCGGGTCACTCGACGGTGATCACCGGAGCGCCGGTGGTGTCGGCGAGCCACTCCTGCTGAATGGCGGCCAACTCGCCGTTGTCGGTGATGGTGGTGATCGCGGCGTCGACGCACGAGGTGAGGGCACTGTCCTTCTCGAGGACCATGCCGAATTGGTCGGTGTCGCCTCCGGTCTCGGCCGGGAACTGCCCGATGACGCTGCTGTCCTCGATCTCCACTGCCGACACGAACAGTGCCGTCGGCAGGTCGAACACGGCGGCGTCGATCTGGTTCGCTTCGAGCGCCGCCTTCGCGCCGACGTTGTCGTCGTACACGAACGGGTCCTGGTTGGGCTGGATCACGTCGGTGATGAACGCCAGGCTGGTGGTGCCCACCTGGGCGCCGAACTTCACGTCCTTCAGATCAGCGATGCTGGCAGCCCCTTCGGCAGCGGAACCTTCGAGCGCCACGATTGCCTGGTTGCTGGTGTAGTACGGCAGCGAGAAGTCGATGTTCTCGGCTCGCTCCTCGGTGATCGAGTACTGCTGCAGGTTGATGTCGAAGCTCTTCGCACCCGGCTGGATGGCCTCGTCGAAGGTGGTGCGTACCCACGTGACCGCGTCGGCGTCGTAGCCCATCTCGGCGGCGACGGCGTAGGCAACGGCCGCCTCGAATCCTTCACCCGACTCCGGGGCGTCGTCGATCACCCACGGGTAGAAGGCGGGCTCGCCCGTGGCGATCGTCAAGACGCCGTCGTCGATCGTGGCCGCGCAGTCGACGGAGCCGTCGGCGGACTCGCCGGCGTCGTCGTCGCTGCCGCAGGCGGCAAGGACGAGGGCGCCGACGGCGATGGCCGGAACGATCCGGCGCAGGGCAGGGGAGCGTCGCATGAGATTCTCCTTCAGGTTGTTGTTCACGCGGAGGAGAAACTACTGCCTGGCTTGACTGCGCGCGTCCTCCCTGCGACCTCTACGTTCCGGGCGTGGCCCACCGAGCGAGCACCGAGCGCCTCAGGATCGTGGGGGTGGCCGTGGTGGGCGTCGTGCTGCTCGCAGCGGTCTGGTTCCAACGTGGCACGATCGGCGACGCCCTCGCCGAGGTGCACACGATGTCGGCGGCGGTGGTGGTCGCGCTGATCGCGCTCGGCATCGTCGAGCGTGTCAGTCGTGCCGACATCGTCCGGCGCCTGCTCGGCACCACGTCGTTCGCCCGTTCGCTGACGATCCACGACGTGGGGACGGCCGCGAGCAAGGGCATCCCGCTCGGCGGGCCGCTCGCCACGGCCCTGCGGTGGTCGATCGCCCGAGACGCTGCCGTGCCGACCACGACGTTCGCCTCGATGCTGGTCTCCTACGGGGTGGCGACGACGTTCGTGACCTGGCTGTTGCCATTCGGTGTGTTGCTCGCCGAGATGACCCAGCGAACCCCGACCGGAACCGATCTCGCGATGCTTGCGATCTGCACCGTCGTCGTCGTCGGGTCGGGGCTGTTCTGGGCGGTGGTGCTGCGCTCGGAACGACTGGCGGTCCGGCTCGTTTCCGGCCTGCACACGCTCTGCGACCGCGCGACGCGGCGCTGGTCGTCGATCGGTCGTCGTCTCGGTGATCACGATGTCGGCGCCGGCCTGCTGGAGGTGCGGTCGTCGCTGCGGGCCGTCGGCGCACGTCCGTTGGAACTGTTGCTCCGTACGGCGCTCGCCCAGTCGGTCGGTGCGATCATCCTGCTGGTCGCCCTGCGCGGGTTGGGGGTCGGCACCGAACTCGGACTGTTGGAATTCGCACGGGTGTATTTCGTGGTGTCACTGCTCAGTTCGTTCGTGCCGGTGCCGGGCGGGGTCGGCGTGGTCGAGGCGGGCCTGACCGGTGCGCTCGTCGCAGCCGGAGTCGATGCTCCGACGGCCCTCGCCGGAGTGCTCGTGTACCGGTTGCTGACCTATGTCGTGCCGATCGCGCTCGGGGCCGGGCTCTACCTGGGGTGGAGATTCGACGTCGCCCGCCGACGGTCGGCCCCCGACGTGCCGGTGATCCCGGCAGAACCGATCCCCGACCGCAAGGCCGGCTGGGTGAGCTCGCGAATCGAACTGCACGAAGCGGCGATCATCGAATAGGTTGCGGGCCGTGATGCATGTAGGACTCGTCCGCCGGCCCCCGACCCGTCGCCGGGGGTGGCACTGATGGCCCGGTTCGGCCGGATCCTGACCGCCATGGTCACCCCCTTCGACGACGAGGGCGAACTGGATCTCGATGCCGCGGTGGCGCTCGCCAAGTGGCTCGTCGAGCAGGGCAACGAGGGCCTCGTCGTCGCCGGTACCACCGGCGAGTCGCCGGTGCTCTCGATCGCCGAGAAGCTTGCGCTGTTCGAAGCGATCGTCGACGCCGTCACCGTCCCGGTGATCGCAGGAACCACCGGGTCGAACACCCGTCACGACATCGGGCTCACCGAGGAAGCGGGGCATCTCGGCGTGGCCGGCATCCTCGGTGTCTGCCCGTTCTACAGCCGGCCGTCGCAGGCCGGGCTCGAAACGCACTTCCGGGCGATTGCGGCCTCGACCGATCTGCCGGTGGTGCTGTACGACATCCCCAAGCGCACGGGACGCAAGATCGACGGCACCACGATCGTCCGGTTGGCCAACGACGTCTCGAACATCGTCGCCCTCAAGGACGCCGCCGGGAACCCGGGCGCGACCGCTGCCGTGGCGGCGAACTGCCCAGACGGCTTCGAGGTCTACTCCGGTGACGACTCGATGACCCTGCCGCTGCTGGCGATCGGTGCCGTCGGGGCGATCGGGGTTGCCACCCACTGGTGCGCTCCCGATCACGTCGAGATGTTCGACGCCTGGGAACGCAACGACGTCGCCGCCGCCCGCCGCATCAACGCCCGTCAACTCGAGAGCTACGAATTCGAGTCCAGTGACGACGCCCCGAACCCGGTACCGTCGAAAGCCATGTTGAGAACGCTCGGTCATGCCGTCGGAGAGTGCAGGTCGCCGATGGGTCCGACCCCACACCGACTCGAAGACGACGCCCGCCGCGTCCACGACCGTCTGGTCGATGCCCGTGGCTGACCGCCTGAAGCCCGGCTCGACCGACTCGTCGGTGCCGGTCCGCATCATCTTCCTCGGCGGTCTCGGCGAGATCGGCCGCAACTGCATGGCGATCGAGCAGGGTGCCGCGGACGATCCCGACCGCACGGTCGTGCTCATCGACTGCGGTCTCATGTTCCCCGAGGCGAACATGCACGGCGTCGATCTGATCCTTCCCGACTTCACCTACCTGCGCGAGAACGCCCAGCGCATCTCGGCCCTGATCCTCACCCACGGTCACGAAGACCATGTGGGAGCCATCCAGTACCTGCTGCGTGATCACGACGGCATTGGTGACCTCCGCGACGACCCCTTGCCGATCTACGGTGCGGCGCTCACGCTCGGCTTGGCCCGCAACCGCATCGAGGAAGCCGGGCTGCTCCCGAAGACCGACATGCGCAAGGTCAGAGACGGCGCCAGCGTCGAGATCGGTCCACTGCTCGTCGAGTTCATCCCCGTCACCCACTCGGTGCCCCACGCCCATGCGATCGCCGTGCACACCGCGCAGGGCGTGGTGCTGCACTCGGGCGACTACAAGATCGACCTCACCCCGGTCGACTCGCGTCGTACCGACCTGGCCCGCATCGGCCAGCTCGCCAAGGAGCCGGGCATCCGGCTGCTGATGGCCGACTCGACCAACGCCGAGGAGGCCGGTTACTCGCCGAGCGAGACCACCGTCGGCTCGGTGCTCACCGGCCTGTTCGCCGCCCACCGCGACCGTCGTATCGTCACTGCCAGCTTCGCGAGCCACCTCCACCGCATCCAGCAGATCGCTACGGCGGCCATGGCCGACGGTCGCAAGGTCGCCACGCTGGGCCTGAGCATGAAGAAGAACATCCGACTCGGGCGCGAACTGAAGGTGCTCGACATTCCCGAGTCGGCGATCATCGACATCGAGGAGATCGACAAGTACGAGCCGGGGCAGGTCTGCATCATCTCCACCGGGTCGCAGGGCGAGCCGATGTCCGCGCTGGGGCTGATGGCGCGCGGCGAGAACAAGTGGCTGAAGCTCGGCGACCGTGACACCGTCGTCCTGTCGAGCCACGCGATCCCCGGCAACGAGGGCAACGTCAACGCGGTGATCGACGGGCTGATCCGGATGGGTGCCGAGGTGGTGCACTCCGGGGTGATGGACGTGCACGCCACCGGTCACGCCCAGGCCGACGAGATCAAGACCTATCTGTCGATCGTCAACCCCGAGTGGTACGTGCCGATCCACGGCGAGTTCCGCCACATGAACGCCAACGCCAAGCTCGGTGAGTTGATGGGGGTGCCGCACGACCGTGTGGTGATGTGCGAGGACGGCGACGTCCTCGAACTCACCGCCGACGAACTCCGACCGGTCGGACGGGTGCCGGCTGGGTACCTGTACGTCGACGGCATCGTCGGCGACGTCGGCCAGGGTGTGCTGCGCGACCGCCAGAAACTGGCCGAGGAAGGTGTGGTCGTCGTGGTCGTCACCGTCGACATCCAGACCGGCAAGGTGCTCGTCGGGCCCGAGATCATCACTCGCGGGTGGGTCTACGCCCCCGAGGCCGAGGACCTGCTCGACGAGGCGTGCGACACCGTCGCGGACGCCGTCGAGGCGTCGCTCGGCAAGGGGGTGCGCGACGTCGAGGCGCTCGAGCGCGACGTGCGTCGCGCGGCGGGCAAGTTCGTCAGCGAGCGCACCAAGCGGCGGCCGATGATCGTGCCCGTCGTCATGGAGGCCTGAGCGTTGAAGCCGTTCGCGGCCGGATTGCTGTTCGCTGCGCTCCTGGTCGGCTGCGGAGGCGAGAGTGGTGACGGCGACTCGGCGCCGCCTGTGCGCATCGACGACATCCGGCCCGCAATCGCTGCCGTCGAGGCGGAACTCGGGGCAGGGCAACAGTTCTTCGAGGTGAACGCCACGGCGCAGCTGGTGAACCTGTTCGTGGCCGTCGACGATGCGACCTCGGCGCTGCCGTACATCTACTTCGACGGCGAACTGCAGCCGCCTGCCCCGGCACTGTCGGTCGAGTCGGGCTTCACGTTCGGTGCCGACGCCGTCGACTTCGACGAGGACACCGTGCTCGATGCGGTCGCGGACGAGCTTGCGGAGTCGACCATCGAAGGGTTCGCGATCGAGGGTGGCGACGGAGGCATCGTGCGCTACCTGGTCTCGACACGTTCGGCGCAAGGTGGCGTCCTCGCGGTCACGGTCGCCCCCGACGGCGCCGTTCTCGAAGTCGATCCCCTCTGACGGCCGCCATGTCGGTGTCGGACACGAAGCGGTGCTCCGGTCCCGGCCGTGTCAAGGTGACGGGATGGGCGTTCCTGCCGCGATGACCGTTGCCGTCACCATGGGACATGGTGGGCCCGAGCAGACGGTCGTGCGGTCGGATTGGCCGCGTCCGCAGCCGGGCCCAGGCCAGGTGTTGATCCGGGTGACGGCTGCGGCTCTGAACAACACCGACATCTGGTCGCGCGAAGGCGCCTACGGAACTGCTGACGATCCGGACGCGGTCGTCGGCTGGAAAGGCGTGCCGCTCGACTTCCCGCGAATCCAAGGCATCGACATCACCGGTCGCGTCTGCGCTGTCGGGTCCGGCGTCGACGACGTGTGGATCGACGTCAGGGTGCTCGTCGATCCGGCGGCTCGGTATGTCGACGACCTGCCCGCCGACATCGTCGGCAGCGAGGTCGACGGGGGCTTTGCCGAGTACCACCTGTGCTCGGTCGAGCAGCTCCACGACGTGACGGGGTCGCCCTTGACCGAGGCGCAGCTGGCGTGTCTGCCGACGGCGTACGGCACGGCGCTGGGGATGATCGAACGCGCCGAGATCTCCGCCGGTGAGCGGGTGCTCGTCACGGGGTCGTCGGGCGGGGTGGGCATGGCCGCGATCCAGTTGCTCGTCGACCGAGGTTGTGAGGTGGTGGCACGGACCGGTGCCGGGCATCGCGACCTCATCGCAACGCTGGGCGTGACGGCGGTGTCCGTCCGAGGCGCCGACGCACTCGCGCATCTTCGCCCGGTTGACGCCGTCGTCGACGTGGTGGGCGGCGACGAATTCGGGCCCATGGTCGATCGTCTGCGCGACAAGGGCCGCCTCGTGACCGCTGGAGCGATCGCCGGCCCGGTCGTGGCGCTCGACCTGCGGCGACTGTACCTGCGACAACGGACACTGATCGGCTCGACGATGCACACCCCCGACCACTTCCGCCGGCTGGCCGCGATCGCACGGAGCGGGGGCGTCGATCCGATCGTGGCTGCCACGTATCCGCTCACCGAGATCGCAGCCGCCCAATCCCGCTTCGTGGAACGCGATTTCGTGGGCAAGGTGGTGCTCGTCCCCTGACACCGATCTCGTGAACACGATGCGGCCCCAGCGCGCATCTCGTTCACGAGCGGGGGTGGGTCGGACCGGGGAGCGGTCGCCGAAGCAGGATTGCTGCGCGACACGACAGCGCGGCCCTCGAGCAGTGGGCTGAGCACCGCCTACCGGTGTGAGCTCGCGAGAAACGGCAAGTTGTTCCCGCGAATGGGGTGGAGGGTCGCCATTCGGTGTGACACCCCCTTGGTACCGTGTGATCTGCCATGAGTACCTGGGGTCCGTCCAAGAAGCGTTCGACGTCGAAACGCTCGACCAGCGCGTCCTCCAAGGGCGCGACCGCGTCCTCCAAGGGCGCCAAGGCGACATCGTCGTCCACCGGGTCGGGCAAGGGGTCGAGCCGTCAGGCGGCCAAGGGCGCCACGGCCAAGGGCGCCACGGCGAAGCGTGCGAAGGCCGGCAGTGTCGACGACCTCACCCCGCCAGGTGGTTCCGGTTCGCGGCGCGACCAGGCGCAGGCCGAGCTCCGAGAAGCGGTCGGTGGTCGCGAGAACGAGTTCGTGGGTCTCGGGCTGGTCGGGTTGGCGATCCTGCTCGCACTCGCGGTGTACGTGAACCTGGCGGGTCCGTTGGGCCGCGGCATCGAGACGCTCTCCGGATGGCTCTTCGGCCTCGGCCGGTATGCCGTGCCCGTGGTGCTGGTCGCCGTCGGCGTCTCGCTGCTCCGCAAGGGTCGCTCGGCGAGCCCGTTCCAACTGGCCATCGGATGGTCGTTGATGTCGTTGTCGGTGCTGGGCCTGTTGCAGGTGGCCCGGGGCGCCGAGGGCCTCGGAGATGCCGCCGACCAGGTCCCCGACGCTGGCGGGTGGATCGGCGCGCTGGTCGGCGTGCCGCTCGAAGACCTCTTGGACACCGCCGGCGCCGCAGTGCTGCTGATCGTCGCGTTCACCGGAGGTGCGTTGCTGGTCACCCGCACATCGATCAAGACCTTCGCGCAGCAGACCGGAGGGTTCCTCGCCGCGGTGAGCGCACCGCTCGGCCGCGCGGCCAAGTCGGGCATCAGCAACATCTCCACACTCAACAGCGACCGCGAGGTCGACGCCGCGGCCCGTGACGGTTCCGCCGACGTGTACGACGTCGCCGGCGAAGCGTCGACCCTGGCGCCGGGCCTGTACGACTTCGCCGCGGAGGGTGACGACCTCGGTGGCAGCGAGTTGCCGCCCCCGAAGAAGCGGCGGGCGAAGAAGCCCAAGTTCGACACCGGCAGCCAGCCGGCAGCCTCGGCGGCCGGTGACGGAGCGCACGTGGGCGAGTGGGTCCTGCCTCCGATGACCTTCCTCGACCGGCCGGGCGAGCAGACGATCGACCGCAAAGCGGTCGAGGCGCGCGGCCGGATGCTGCACGAGTCGCTGGCCTCGCACGGCGTCGAGACGACGTTGCTCGGCATGACCGTCGGCCCGACGGTCACGCGCTACGAACTCGAACTCGGCCCCGGCGTCAAGGTGGCCCGGGTCACCAGCCTGCAGAAGGACATCGCCTATGCGATGGCTGCGATCGACGTGCGCATCCTGGCGCCGATCCCCGGTCGCTCCGCCATCGGCGTCGAGGTGCCCAACCACCAGCGCCAACTCGTGGCGCTCGGCGACCTGCTCGCGTCGCCCGAGGCCACCAAGGCCGCCAACCCGCTCGACGTGGCGATCGGCAAGGACATCGCCGGCAAAGCGGTGTTCCTCGACCTCGCCGCCACCCCACACATGCTGATCGCGGGTGCCACCGGTGCCGGCAAGTCGAGCGGCATCAACTGCATCATCACCTCGCTGTTGATGCGCACCACCCCCGACGACGTGCGCCTCATCCTGATCGATCCCAAACAGGTCGAGATGGGCCAGTACGCGCGCCTCCCGCACCTGCTGACGCAGCCGGTGACCAACCCGAAGAAGGCTGCCAACGCCCTCGGCTGGGCGGTCAAGGAGATGGAACGCCGCTACGACGTGCTCTCGGAGCTCGGCTACCGCGACATCACCGGCTACAACAAGGCGTTCGCCAAGGGGCAGATCCAGCCGCCGCTCGGCACCGAGATCGAGTACGAGCACCTCCCGTACATCGTGGTCGTCGTCGACGAGCTGAACGACCTGATGATGGTGGCGGCGCGAGATGTCGAGGAGTCGATCACCCGCATCGCGCAGAAGGCGCGTGCAGTCGGTATCCACCTGATCGTCGCGACGCAGCGCCCGTCGGTCAACGTGATCACCGGCGTGATCAAGGCGAACATTCCTGCCCGGATGGCGTTCGCCGTTTCCAGTCTCACCGACAGCCGGGTCATTCTCGACCAGCCGGGCGCCGAGAAGTTGGTCGGCAAGGGCGACATGTTGCTGCTGCCTGGCAACTCGTCGGTCGCCAACCGTGTGCAGGGGTCGTTCGTCAGCGAGGACGAAGTGCGTCAGGTGGTCGCCCACTGGCGCGCCCAGTCGCCCGAGCCGATCTACTCCAACGACGTCGAGTCCGGTGTCGAGGGAGGCGACGGTGCGGGCCCGGGCGGCAGCTCCAGTTCGCAGTCGTCGCTGGTGCCGCCCCGGCCCGAGGGGGGCGGCCCAACGGGCAGCTCGGGCGCCGGGGCAATGGCATCGATGGACGATCTCGACGTCACCTCCGACGCCAATGCGTTCTCCGCCGGCGACGACGACGAGGACACCGCCATGATGAGACAGGCGATGGAGTTGGTGGTTCGCAGCCAGCTCGGCTCGACGTCGATGCTGCAGCGCAAGCTCAAGGTCGGCTTCGCCCGGGCCGGCCGGATCATGGATCTGCTCGAACAGCGTGGCGTGGTCGGGCCGAGCGAGGGCTCGAAGGCCCGTTCGGTGCTGATGACCGTGGAGGAGTTCGAACTCCTCCAGCAGAACGGCCAGGTCTGACCGTTCTCTCGGACTCGAGCGGACGTCATCACGCCCGAGTTCACGAGAAGCCGCCGGCTGAAGACAGCGGCGGCAGTCCTGGCAACATGAGGCGATGAACCATCCGACGCTCACCGAATTCACCCCTGCGCTGACCGAGGTCGCCAGTGGGCTGGCGTTCCCCGAGGGGCCGATCTGGATGTCGGACGGCTCGGTCGTCGTCGTCGAGATGTTCGGCCCCCGGCTCACCAAGGTGCACCCGGACGGCACGACGGAGACGATCGCGGAGATTCCCGGCGGCCCGAACGGAGCTGCGGTGGGCCCGGACGGGGCGTTCTACCTGTGCAACAACGGTGGGTCGTTCATGCCGGTCGAGCTGGGCGGGATGCTGTTCCCGGGTGGGTTCGATCGCGACGGTCACCTCGGCGGTCGCATCCAGCGTGTCGACGCCCACGACGGCACGGTCACCGACCTGTACACCGAGTGCGATGGCCGACCACTGCGAGCGCCGAACGATCTGGTGATGGACGGCCACGGCGGGTTCTGGTTCACCGATCACGGCATCCGCGACACCGACGCCCGCACGGCCGACCTGACCGGCATCTACTACGCCCACGCCGACGGGTCGGGCATCGCCGAAGCTGTCTTCCCGGTCGACGCACCGAACGGCATCGGCCTGTCGCCCGACACCGACACCCTCTACTGGGCCGAGACGCACACCGCCCGGGTGTTCCAGCGGGCGATCACGTCGACCGGCGAACTTGCGCCGTCGAACCCGCTCGACCCCGGCGTCCTCCATGGGTTGCCGGGCCACCAGTTGCTCGATTCGCTGGCGGTCGACAACGAGGGCTGGGTGTGCGTGGCGACGCTGTTCAACGGAGGGATCACGGCGATCTCCCCGGATGGCACCCAGGTCGAGCACCACGCCACGGGTGACCTGATCACGACCAACATCTGCTTCGGCGGCGAAGACCTCCGAACAGCGTACGTCACGTGTTCGAGCACCGGACGGCTCGTGTCGTTCCCGTGGTCGCGACCGGGTCTGCGACTCGCGCACCAGTGATCCCGGTCATCGATCTCGAGCAACTCACCGAGGGCTCGGCCGCCGCTGCCCAAGGAGTGTCGCAGGAGATCGATCGAGCATGTCGCGACGTGGGCTTCTTCGCAGTGGTCGGCCACGGAGTCCGCAACGAGACGATCCAGCGCCTCCACCAGCAGGCGGTGGCGTTCTTCGATCTCCCGCTCGACGACCGGCTTGCGGTCGCCATGCCGGAGCCGGGCTATCCGTACGGCTACAACCCGATCGAGGCGGAGTCGCTGAACCGCTCGATCGGCGGCGGAGCAGCACCCGACGCGAAGGAGACCTTCAACATCGGTCCGATCGGCCCCCCGCCGCGTTCGTTGGCGGAGATGAGCGACCGAGAGGAACGAGCGGTGTACTCGCCGAACCTCTGGCCGGCTGCACTGCCAGGTCTGCGACCGGCCGCAGAGGAGTACTACCGGGCGATGTCGGGATTGTCGGGGATCCTGATGGAGGGCTTCGCTCTTGCGCTCGGCCTGCCGGTTGACACCTTCGAATCGTTGACGGATCAGCACGGCTCGGCCCTCCGCCTCGCCCATTACCCGCCACTCGCCGACGACGGCCTGTCCGAGGGACACTTCCGGGCGGGGGCACACACCGACTACGGCACGCTGACGGTGTTGTGGACCGATGGCGGGCCCGGTCTGCAGGTGCTGCTGCCGCAGAGCGGGTGGACCGATGTCGAACCGGTCGACGGTGGGCTGATCGTCAACGTCGGCGACCTGATGGCGAGGTGGACCAACGACCGGTGGCGTTCGACGATGCACCGGGTGGTGCCGGTGGGCACCGCACGGCGGTTGTCGATCCCGTTCTTCCACAACGCGAACTGGGACGCCCGCATCGAGTGCATCGTCGCCGACGGCGACGTCCCGAGGTATCCGCCGACCACCGCGGGCCGTCACCTGATGGGGAAGTTCCGCTCGACGGTGATGTGAGGAGCCGCTCGGGCGTCCGGCGTACCGCCCGTGGCAGTTGAGGCCAGGTAGCGTGGTTCATCGTGTCCCAGCGGTTCTACATCGAGACGCTCGGCTGCCCGAAGAACGACGTCGACTCCGACAAGCTGGTCGGCGCGCTCCTCGCGGACGGCATGGAGTCCACCGAGGACGCCGCCCTCGCCGACCTGGTGGTGGTGAACACCTGCGCGTTCATCGACGACGCCCGCCGCGAGTCGATCGACACCATCCTCGCGCTCGACGAACAGCGTGCGGACGGCTCCCGCCTCGTCGTCACCGGGTGCATGGCCGAGCGGTACGGCGACGAACTTGCCGCTGAGCTCCCCGAGGTCGACCAGGTGGCCGGGTTCGGTCAGGCGTTCAACGTCACCCCGGCCGAGCGCGACGGCACCGAGTTGCCCAAGGGTGCGGCGCCGAACCGCAAGCTGATCCCGGTGTCGTCGACGCCGTTGCCCGAGTTCGACCTGCTCAACCTGCCCCGGCCGAAGTCGGCGGTGCCGTGGGCGTACGTCAAGATCGCCGAGGGCTGCGACCGCTCGTGCGGGTTCTGTGCGATCCCGAGTTTCCGAGGCCCGCAGCGCAGCCGCGACATCGCCTCGATCCTCACCGAGGTCGACCAGCTCGAAGCGCGCGAGGTCGTGCTCGTCGCCCAAGACCTGGCGTCGTACGGCAAGGACCGCCCCGGCGAACTCGGAGCCGGCTCGATCGTGCCGCTGGTGAAGGCTGTTGCCGACGAAGTCGACCGGGTGCGATTGCTGTACTTGTACCCGAGCGACCTGAGCAACGAGTTGATCGACGTGATCTGCGACTCGGGTGTGCCCTACTTCGACCTGTCGCTGCAGCACGTCAGCAAGCCGCTGCTGC